>JAXDMA010000409.1:0-3627 GCA_034666305.1 Vulcanimicrobiota bacterium | reverse complement strand
GTGCCGACGATGCTGCACACGCCGCTGATGTCGGCGACGAACGCGATCCACGGCATCGTGCTCGTCGGCGCGATCCTCATCGCGGGTACGGCTGACGCGCCGCTCGGCGCGATCGTCGGGTTCGTCCTCGTGCTGCTCGCGTCGTTGAACGTCTTTGGCGGTTACACCGTGACGGAACGGATGCTCGAAATGTTCCGGCCGAAGACCCAAGCGCCCAAACCGCCGGCGGACGGCGCGCAATGACCGTCGCGGACAAGATCCTCGCGAACCCGGTCGACATCGCCTATCTCGTCACGGGGATTTTGTTCATCCTCGGCTTGCGTTACTTGAGCTCGCCGAAGACGGCCCGGCTCGGCAACCGCATCAGCGCCGTCGGCATGCTGATCGCCGTCGTCGCGACGCTCACGCAGGGGATCGTCAACTGGATCGTCGTCGGCGCGGCGCTGCTGGTCGGCGCGGTGGTCGGCATCGTGTCGGCGCAGCGCGTGAAGATGACCGCGATGCCGCAGATGGTCGCGATCTTCAACGGCGCGGGCGGCGGTGCCGCCGCGCTGGTTGCTGCGGGCGAGCTGCTCAAATACGTCAACTCCGGCACGCCGATCACGTACGACGTGTCGTTCACCAGCGTGCTGTCGGCGGTGATCGGCGCGCTGTCGTTCGCCGGCTCCATTATCGCGTTCCTCAAGCTGCAAGAGGTGATGACGGGCCGCCCGATCACGTATCCCGCGCAGCAAGTCGTCAACGCGCTGATCCTGCTCGTCATCGTCGTGTCGTGGGGTCTCGTCGTGGCGGGGTACCAGCCGGTGCTGCAGTGGTTCTGGATCGCGCTGGTCGCGTCGCTGGTGCTCGGCGTGCTGTTCGTGCTGCCGATCGGTGGCGCGGACATGCCCGTCGTCATCTCGCTGCTCAACTCGTTCACGGGTCTCGCCGCGGCATCGACCGGCTTTGTGCTCGGCAACAACGTGCTGATCATCAGCGGCGCGCTCGTGGGCGCGTCCGGTACGCTGCTCACCGTGCTCATGGGCAAAGCCATGAACCGCTCAATCACCAACGTCTTGTTCGGCGCGTTCGGCGCGGTCAAGACGAGCACCGCCGGCGGCGGCGCGAAGGGCGGTCAGAACGTTCGCTCGGTCAGCGCCGACGACGTGGCGGCGATGCTGGCGTACGCCAACGAAGTGATCGTCGTGCCCGGCTACGGGATGGCGGTCGCGCAAGCGCAGCACTCGATCCGCGAGCTCGCGGACCAGCTCGAGAAAAAGGGCGTCGAGGTGAAGTACGCGATTCATCCCGTCGCGGGCCGCATGCCGGGCCATATGAACGTGCTGCTGGCCGAAGCCAACGTGCCGTACACGTCGCTCTACGACATGGACGACATCAACCCCGAGTTCGAACGGGCGGACGTCGCGCTGGTCGTCGGCGCGAACGACGTCACCAACCCCGCGGCGCGCGAGGACAAGAACAGTCCCATCTACGGGATGCCGATCCTCAACGTCGACAAAGCGCAAAACGTCGTGGTGCTCAAACGCTCGATGGCGTCGGGCTTCGCCGGCATCGACAACCCGCTCTACGACGATCCCAAGACCGTGATGCTGTTCGGCGACGCAAAGAAGTCGATCGACGGCGTGGTCGCGGGCGTGAAGGCCTTGTAGCGAGGGAGGAACACCGGTGCCGAAAGCAGTCGACGCACAGATCGCCGAAGCGCTGCGGGAGCTGCTGCGCCCGTACGCGGACCGTCTCGACGTCGTACCGGAGAGCTCGTGGGGTTATTATCTGCAAGCGAAAAAGGCGGCGCCCAAAAGGCCGCCGTTGATGTTCGCTGCGGTCCGTATCGGCAAGGCCTATGTGTCGTATC
Organism: Vulcanimicrobiota bacterium; assembly: GCA_034666305.1. Lineage (GTDB taxonomy): Bacteria > Vulcanimicrobiota > Vulcanimicrobiia > Vulcanimicrobiales > Vulcanimicrobiaceae > Vulcanimicrobium. Next base: position 1,775 of record JAXDMA010000409.1, on the reverse strand, counting down.
ACCTCATGCCTATCTACATGAACGAGCCGTTGAAGGCGACGATCTCGCCCGCGCTGCGCAAACGCATGCAAGGCAAGGCCTGCTTCAACTTCAAGGAAATGCCGGATGCGGAACTGCTCGAGGAGCTCCGCAGGTTGACCGACGACGGTTTCCGCAGCTTCGAGGCCGCCGGCTACATCTAGCGCTGCGCTGCGCCGATGAAGCCGTCTTCCTGCAGCACGGGCACCGTCGTACTGACGTTGACGTCGAGCGACCACGGAATCTCGTCGCCGTAGCCGGTCTCGGAGAGCTCGCGGCCTGAGACGCTGTCGCGCACCAGGTCAGGGACTGCATCTCGCATCGCCGAGTACGTCGCGACGGCGTAGCGCGCTTCCGGCGAAAACGCCTCGTCGAGATCCAGCGCCGCAAGGATCGCACCCGCGCCGAGATCGTCTTCGACCGACGGTCGCAGGGAACCGTCGGGCCAGCGCTCGCCGGCCGCGATGACGGCGATCGCGCCATATCGCCCCGTACGCGCCCGCGCGAACGCGGCCACGGCGCGCACGTTGCGCAAACAGCCGACGATCACGGTGGGCACGCGGCAGTCGTAGGCGGCACGCACGCAGCGCGCGCCGTTTGGCGACGGCAGCACGAGTCGCGCGCCTGGCGGCAGCGCGTCGAGGGTCGAGGGCGACAGGGTATACGGCGACGTCTCGGTCCGCTCGCCGCGCGGCACCGCGAGCAGCGCGTCGTACATCGTGGCGATCTGCTGTGATTCGGCGAGCGATTTGAACCGGCTCGGAAACACGTGCGCGCCGCGCGCCACGGCGACGTCGACGGCCGTCGAGAACGAGAGCACGTCGACGACGATCGCGACGTGTACGTCCGGCGGACGCCGGCTCAACAAGCCCAGCGCACCGCGCTCGCCGCGCTCGAAGCGCACGCGGTACGTCTGCTGGCGGAAGTAGCCGCCGTCCGATGGGGTTTCCATCGTTCCGGGTATCCGCCCTCACGCGCCGAACTCCGCTCGCGATGCTTTTCGCGGCAGTGCTCTCCGCTTGGCTCCAGTACGCCGCCGACGGCGAGCCGCACGCGCGAGCCGTCGTCACCGACGCGACCTGTCCAACGGCGAGCGCCGACGGCCGAACGTTCCCCATGATCGAACGCGCGCGGCGCGCGGAGCGGTTCGCTGATCTGGTGTGCGACGTTGCGGTCCCGGCGCGCGCGAAGCACGTCGTCGCCGCCGGGCGCGAGTTGCCCGCGCCCGCGCACAATCCCCAAAGGATCGTCGTGCTCGGCGACACCGGCTGCCGCCTCAACGCGCTCAGCGGGCAATCGTGCGACGATCCGGAGGCGTGGCCGTTTCCACAGATCGCGCGCGCGATCGCAAACGTCCATCCCGACCTGATCGTCCACGTCGGCGACTACCTCTACCGCGAGCGGCCGTGCCCGCCGCTCGTGCGCTGCGGCAACAGCCCGTACGGTGACGACGCACCCGCATGGTATGCCGACTTTCTGACGCCGGCCGCGCCGCTGTTCTCGAGCGCGCCGCTGCTGCTCGTACGCGGCAACCACGAAGAGTGCGACCGCAACGGCACGGGCTGGTTCCGCTATCTCGACGCGCACGCGACCACGGCGTGCAACGCCGCGACCGAACCGTTCGGCGTGGGTTTGGGCGACTTGACGATCGTGGCGTTCGACTCGGCGGTCGCCGAAGATCGCAAGGCCGATCCTGCCCGCACGCTGCTCTACAAAAAGCAGTTCACGACGGTACGCAAGCTCGCAAAAGAATCGAG
>JAXDMA010000408.1:0-7597 GCA_034666305.1 Vulcanimicrobiota bacterium | reverse complement strand
CGCGGCGCGACGGTGCTCGATGCGAACGAACGCGCCGCGTCGGGCGATTTTGCCGACGTGAAAGGTCAGGTGCTGGCGAAACGGGCGCTCGAGATCGCCGCCGCCGGCGGGCACAACGTCGTGCTCGTCGGGCCGCCGGGCTGCGGCAAGACGATGCTCGCACGACGTCTGCCGTCGATACTGCCGGCAATGACGACCGCCGAGGCGCTCGACGTGACGAAGGTCTACAGCGTGGCGGGACTGCTCGGCCCGCGACCGCGCGTCGTCGCCGCGAGGCCGTTTCGCGCGCCGCATCATACCGCGAGCAAAGTCTCGCTGGTCGGCGGCGGTTCGATGCCCCGCCCAGGCGAGATCTCGCTCGCGCAGCACGGCGTGCTGTATCTCGACGAGCTCGGAGAATTCCCGCGCTCCACGCTTGAAGTGCTTCGGCAGCCACTCGAAGAGGGCGCGGTCACGATCGCGCGCGCGGCCGGCACGATCACGTTTCCCGCGCGCTTCACGCTGATCGCGTCGATGAACCCGTGTCCCTGCGGTTTTCGAGGCGACCGCACTTCTGATTGCCGCTGTGACGACGCGACGGTACAGAAATATCTCGCGAAACTATCGGGTCCGCTGCTGGACCGAATCGATCTCCACGTCACCGTATCGCGCGTGTCGTTCGACGAGCTTGTCGGACGCGGACCCGCGGAATCATCCACAGCGGTCCGCGCACGCGTCGAAGCGGCCCGCAGGCGTCAGACCGCGCGGCTACGCAACACGGCGACAGCGACGAGTCCGCTCGGCAGCGAGCCGCTCGCGCTCCTCGAAGGCGCCGTGACGCGCGGCGCGCTCAGCGCGCGAGCGTTCGACCGCGTCGTTCGCGTCGCGCGCACAATCGCTGATCTCGCCGGTGCGGACCGCGTCGCGCGCGAACACGTCGCCGAAGCCCTCGTGTACCGCGGCGCCGCTAATCGTGGCTGATGTAGAACTGCACCGTTTGCGTGAGCTCCTCGCCGGCGGCGTCCTGCGCGGTCAAGCGGTATGCGCCTGCAGGTATCGAGGCGTCGATGGCTACCGACACTTTGCCGCTACCGCCCGAAAATAACACCGTACCGCCCTCGAGCGTGGCGCCGCTGGTGTCGTCGGTCATGACGATCTGAGCGCCGCCCGGCATGCCGGCGTAGTCGGCGTTGACCTGCGACTCGGTCTGACCGGTATAGTCCAGCCTAGGATCGGAGCTTGTGTCGTCAACGCTCATGACAGCCCCGCCTGCGTTGTCGGAACCTTCCGCACGTGGTGGCTGTCGCTGCCGCCGAGCCAGCGCCGGACGCGGTCGGTGATGCGTTGACGAATCGATCGCTGCTCGGACGATGGCGGAGCCGGAGGGGCGTCCATCAGCCGGCTTGCAACAGCGACGCATTCGTCGCAAATGTGAACGCCCGGACCGGCGACCAGCTTCGCAACCTCCGCGTCGCTTTTCTTACAGAACGAGCAACGCAGTTTCCATAACTTTGCCATCACCGAACCTCCTCGAATTGCGCGGTCAGTACCTTCTCAGCGGGCGGATTCCCGAATACGTGCGGTTTCGCGGGACGGCTTTCGCGCTACCGCTTGTCGTCACCGGCGCCGGGTATTCGGCCACCGTGACGGAGCCCTCGACGGTGATGACGCTGAAGTCGCCGCCTTTCAGCTGCCCGGCTGCGCCGTGGCAGCCCATGCAGCCGCCCATGTTGTAGGTCTTCGAGTTGTAGAACGTGTTCTTGAACGTCGTTCCGAGACCGGATTGACCGAAGATCCCGGGGTTCTCGCTGTTCGATCCGGTCGAACCGCCGCCCACGAGCCCGCCGGTGAAGAGCTGCAGCGTGTGGTTCGTCTCGACGACGATGTTCGCTTGCGAGAACGTCGCCGGTGCGGGACCGGTGTACGAGCCGAACGTGTTCTTGTCGATCGGAGCGTACTGCACGTTGATCAGCTTGTAGTGCTCGAACGGCGAATGGTAGCCGCCGTGCTTGGACTCGTAGCTCGCAAGCGCAGCGTGCGCTCCACGGTTCGCGGTGATGATCTCCGTCGGGATCGCGTTTTGCCGGCGGTTTACGCACACGGCGCCTTGCGGCAGCGCTTTTTTCGCCACCGCGTTGCGGTAGTAGAGCCGCTTCCCGATCGCGGTGCACGGCGGACCGTTCGCGACGATCTTCGGCGGGATCCGAACGCCGGGCGGGACCGTCGCCGTCACGTCGACCAGCGCCGTCTGCGGCGTCGTCGGCGGCACCAGGACGCCCGACGGAGTCGTCGCGCCGTCGTCGTTCTCGACACGCCCGCCGCTCGCGGTGAGAATGTTGTCCGCCTGTTCGAACGTCGCGTACACGAAGTACGGCGCTGACGGCGTCTTCTGTATGATGTGCAGTGCGACCAGACCGAAGGTGCTTTGCCGCCAGCACGGCGGTCCGCCCGGAGCGCCGGTGGAGTTCTCGTAATACCGAACCGGCGCGGTCACGAACCGGCCTGAAAGCGCTTCTTGCGTGGTGAGCGGACGCCAACCCGATTTCGTCTCGAACGTCCCGTTCGGCAAGCTCACGAAACCCGGAGCGTTCGCCGCGTTGTAGGGCTGCGATGCGGGCGTCGGATCCGGGACGCCGGGACTGGGCACGCCGCCCGGAGCGCCTTGCCAGAAGCCGTAGCCTTCGACATAGGAATACAGCGTGCGATTCGCCTTTGCGACGAACCGGATGAGTTGTGGCTGACTGTTCGTCGCGCCGGGCGAGGCGCTCGGTACCGGAGTCGGCCCGACGCCGGCATACATCGAGTCGAGCGCGATCTGATCGGTTTCGTCGAGGTTGACCCACGGCGGCGCGACTGCCGGCTGGTTCGTGCACGCGGGGACCGGCGTGCCGTAATTGTACGACGGACCGCCGTCGTAGCCGTACGACCACGCCGGCGCGTTCGGCGGCGGGGTCGTGTAGCTTGCCGGCGGATTTCCGGTACCGGGGAAGATCTCGACTTTGCCGCGGTACGTCTGCCACACCAGCGGACGGTTCGCGCCGCACGCGGGATTCCCGAACGCGCAGCTCGGATCGGGCGTGTCGCGCAGCGTGGCGCCCGTCTTGCTGGTTGTGAGCGCGGTCCAATTCAGCGCGAAGAACTCGCGCCACGCGAATGATGCCGCTTGCGAAAGCGTCGCGGACGGCGCACCGCCCGCGATGTCGGCCGGCGGCGTCAGCGCGACGGTGATCGGGGGAGCCGTGCCCACGGGGGCGGCAGGTGCACCGCGAAGCTGGCCCGCCGCGCCGATCGCGGCAAAGAACGCGCCCACCGTGACGGCGCCGAGCAGAGTCTGCGAGAGTCGCATGATCGTGCGCTATTCCGGATACGGCGGCGTTTGGGCGTACCACTGGTCGAACAGCGCTTTGCCATTCGCCGCTTTCCAGGTGGCCTGATACTGCGCACCGCGCGGCATCGAGCCGTCGTCGATCCGTTGCTTGATCTCGCCGATGTTCTCGACGACGCTGTCGCCGTCGGTACCGTTGTATTTGCCCAGGTTGATCCCGTTGTTGATCATGCAATCGACGTAGGGCGCGAAAACGGCCTGCATCGTATTCGTCCACGTGATCGTGGGAGCGCTGCCGGGCCGGGCCTCAGCGGTCGCGCCGGCGCCGGTGGCACCTTGCGGATAGCCCTGCGCGTACCAGCAGTCGAACAAGAACGTGCCGTTCGCGGCTTTCCACATCGCCTGAAAGTGCGAGCCGCGCGGCATCGAGCCGTTGTCGATACGTTGCTTGATCTCGACGATGTTCTCGACCACGCTGTCGCCGGCGGTGCCGTTGTACTTGCCGAGGTCTATCCCATTGTTGATCATGCAATCAACGTAAGGCACGAAGAGCGCCTCGATCGTGTTCACCCACGTCAGCCCGGGCGGACAGCCCTGTGTGGCTTCTGGTTTCGAGCCGGTGCCGTATTCGCTCATGGTCCCCCCCATCGAACGAGTGCTAGGGCTGGGCTCTTGGCTATCGTGGCATGCTCTCCTTGCCAAGACACACGGCCGTCAAGACGCGGAACGCTGGCGAACTCTTTACGTGTTTTCAACGACTGCGGGGAACGGTCGCTCGCGCTCGGTCATCCGATTACCGAACCCACGGAAGGAACCCGACGGGTGCGGGGCATGCATTGTTGAGGAAGGATGTCCATGAATCGCTCCCTGTTGCTCGCGGCCGTATCGTCCGCGGCGCTTCTCGCTGCCCCCATTCTTGCCGGCGCATCCGACAATTCGGTGAAGATCAAGCTCGGCGCGATGAACGGTTCGGCCGAGGCGGGCACCGCGACGCTCATCCCCAAGGGCGACAAGACCGTGGTCGTCATCGACGTTGCGAACGGCCCGAAGGACCCCCAGCCGTCGCATTTCCATCTGGGGACCTGCGACAAATACAACCCGCACCACGAGTACAACTTGCTGCCCGTCATCGATGGAAAGTCCACCACGACGCTTGACGCGCCGATCGATAAGCTGACCGGCGGCGACATGGTGATCAACGTGCACAAGTCGATGGTCGATGTCGCTACCATCTCCTCGTGCGCGATCGTCAAATCGTAGGGCGATAGCGACGTGAACCGGCGGTTCGGCTTCGGGATGCGGATCGCGGCGGGATATCTCGCCGCGATCGCGCTGCTCCTCGTCGTCGGTGCCGTCGGCGCGTACGAGCTGCGCGACATGCTGGCGCGCGCCGACGAGCAGGCCGCGTTCGCGTCGGTGAGCGGGATGGTCCGCGAGACCGTCGGCGACGCGGAGCGGCTCGCCGCCGCGACGCGCGGCGTCGCGCTCGGCGACGTGCCCGAAGCCCGCGCCGTTCGCGCCGGTGAGAACGCACTCGCTCACGACCTCGAGCGACTGTCGGCCGAGGCCGAGACCAAGGCGATCTCGATCAACCGGGTCGAGCAAATCGTCGTGCAGGGCGAGCAGATTGCGGCCGACGTGAAAACATTGCGCGCAAACCTGGACGCCGAACGCGCGAAGAAGCGCGGTGCCGTCCCCGCCTCGGCGGCGACGCTGGAAAAGCTCCGGAGCGATGCGAACGTCCTGTACGAGTTCGCGGCAAAGGGCGACGTGGATGCGAAGACCGCCTTCGGCTCGGCACGGCGAAACGTCGAAACGGTGTTCGTCGCCGGCATCGTCGCCGTCATCGCCATCGCCGGCTTCATCGCGTTTTCGCTTGGCCGCGGGCTCGCGCGCCGCTTGGGCCGCGTCACCGGCGCGCTGACGGTGGTCGCGGACGACGACGTCCCGGAGCTCGTCGACGCATTCGAACGTCTGGCACGCGGCGACTTGAACGCTGCGTTCGCCTCGCAGCATCCGCTCATCGCGGATCGCGGGCACGATGAGATCCGCGAGCTCTCCGACGGGTACGATCACGTTGCCGCAGGCCTGGGGCGAGTCGGCGCGGCGTTCGGTGCCATGGCATCGACCTTGCGCGACGCGGTCGGCCAAGTGTGGCGCGTCGCCGACGAGCTCGCCGATGCCAACGCCACGACGAGCACGGCCGCGCACGAAGCGGACGGCGCAACGGCGCGGCTGGTCGACGTCGTCGCGGAGATCGCGGCCGACGTGAACGAGCTCGCGCGGCATTTGGGCCAAGCGCGCGATCAGGCGACGGCGCTCGCCGGCGTCGCGACGCGCATCTCGGAAACCGCCACCGCTCAAGCGCGCACCGTGGGCGATGCCGGCCGCACCGTGCAAGACTTCGACGATCAGATCGAAGCCTTCGGTCAACTTGGACGCGAGCTCGCCGGCGCGTCGCGCGGCGCCGAACGTTCGGCGCAAAGCGGCGCGCTAGCGGTCGAAAAAACCGTGTCCGCCCTGCGCCGCCTCGACACCGAAACCGATCGAGCCGCCCACCACATCGTCGCGCTCGAAAGCCGCAGCGGCACGATCGCCGACGTGGTCGCCACGATCGACAGCATCGCGGACCAGACGAACTTGCTGGCCTTGAACGCCGCGATAGAGGCGGCGCGCGCCGGCGAGCACGGTCGCGGTTTCGCCGTCGTCGCGGATGAGATCCGCAAGCTGGCGGACCGTTCCGGCGAGGCCACGCGTGAGATCGCCGCATCGCTGGCAACCATTCGCGACGACGCGCTCGCCGCTGCCGACGCGGTGCGCACCGCACGCGACGGAATGCGCGAAGGGACGCAGCTCGCGGGTGAAGCCGACAGCGCGCTGCATGAAATGAACGACGCGATCGCCACCGCCGCCCGCGCGGCCGAGGAGCTCGAGCGCAGGTCGAGCACGATGCACGACGCTTCCGCCCGGCTGACCGGAAGTGTCGAGGGCATCACCGGCGCCACAGGCGAAACCGCGGCGTCCGCGGTCGAACTGCACCGCATGAGCGCCGCGCTCGTCGATGCGTTCACCTCAATCGCCGCTTCGGGCGAGCAGCGCGCCGCAGCCGCGCACGACGCCGTCGGCGCAACGGGGGAACTCGCCCGAGCGGTCCGGCAGATCGACGCCTCGTCGGCATCGACGCGCGAGGGCTCCGAGCTGTTGCGTGCGCTGGTGCGGCGACTTTCGGGCGATCGCGACGCGAGGGCCAAGAATACGGCAACCCCGGAGTGGGACGAGACGCTGGCCTCCGTCTAGGGGTGCAGCACCGCCGACGGCGCGCTTCCCGGTAAGTTCAAACCCGCGCGTACGATCGGCACGTTCTCGCGCCGGACGAGCGCGGCATGCATGTCGTCCCATGCGCGCTGCAGCGACGGCGTGAGCGAGCGCATGAAGTGCGTGCCGTTCGCTTCTTCGTAAAAGCTCACGGGAAGCCCGAGGCTCGCGAGATACGCTGCCGTTTGCTCGCCGTATTTGGTCGGGATGCTTTCGTCGTGCGCGCCGGTGACGACGTACACGGGCAACGTCTGCCACGCGATCGAAACCGCACGCACGCCGCTGTTGAGGATCGCACCCGAGATGCACATCGCCGCGGCCCAGCGGTATCCGCCGCGCGGTCCTATCTTGAACACGCTGAAGCCGCCCATCGAGTAGCCCACCAAATACGTGCGGCCGCGATCGACCGGCAACGCGTCCTGCACCGCGCGGAGCAGATCGTATACGTCGGTGGCCGCCGGTTCTTCGTAATCGTAGATGCCGCGGCCGAACGGCGCGACGACGATCGTACTCGTGCGATCCGCAAGCCGGCGCAAGAACGGCATCCCGAGCAGATGCGACTCCGTCTCGGGGTTGCCGTGCAATGCGATCGCCAGCGGTGCTTTCCCCGGCTTCAGCGACGGCGGCACGTACACGGCGACGAGCTGCCAATGCTTGTCGACGCGCGACGGCACGAGGATCTCGTGCAGTCCCGGCGTCGCGCGCAGCGGCGCGGGCGCTCCGGCGACGAGCTGGTCCACGGCCTGCACGTCCAGGCTCAGCGAGTTCGCGACGGTCTCCGCCCAGTCGGCGGCGCTGTACCCGTCCGGCGGCGGCGCCGCTTGCAGCTCGAGGTCGTCAAATAGCCGGCGGTGCAGCGCGGCCGCCTCATCGACGCCGAGCTCCGCTTCGACGCGCGCCCGCGCAGCCTCGTACCGCACCAGCGCGCTCGCGATCGCCGACGGCGCCGTCGTAGCGGTTTGGGCACGCACCGGCACA
>JAXDMA010000407.1:0-2958 GCA_034666305.1 Vulcanimicrobiota bacterium | reverse complement strand
TCGATCACCGCGCGCACATGGAGCGCAACTGGCGCGCGTTTTGCGACAAGTGGGGCCTCGCGCACGCGCCGATGGCGACGCCGTACGACGCGCGCAGCTTGGCGCGGCCGGGCTTCGAGCACGACGCCCACTTCGTTCCGCTGCCGGTGATCGCGTGAGACCGCGCTTCCACGCGCGCTTCCCTGGCGAGCTCTGCGAGGGGCTCCCGGGGCTCGGGAGCGATGCGCGGCTTGCGGCATACCGCGTCGAACCCGTTCGGACCGTCGACGGACCGCAGCACTATCTCGACCTGACGTTCGCCGACGGCGAGCGCATTGCGGTGGTTGCGGGCATTCGCATCGACCGGCATGCGCTGGCGCACCGCGATCGTTCGCCGTTTGTCGCGCCGCGCGAAGCGGCGGAGGTCGTCGGGCAGTTGGAAGCGGCGTGCGATCTCATCGAGCCGGAGCTGACCGCAATGTTCGCGGCATGCGCCGAGCCGGGCGAGATGCTGCACGTCTTCGCGGACGTTGCGGAAGAAGAGATGTTCGCCCGCTGCGATGCGAACGCGCTTGGCGCCGTTCCGTACGCATCCGCCGCTCGAGCGCAAGGCCGTGCGGTCGACGATGGCGCGTATGTCGAAACGTGCTTCGCGGGAGACCTCCCGCCCGCGGCTGCGCCCCCTGTGCCGGCGTTCGGCGATGCGGCTGCGCCGCTGCGATGCTACGTCGCGCTGTCGGACGCCGGGCTCGCGTCAGGTGACGCCGCCTTCAGAACCGCGCTGGCCGCCGGGGCGGCGCTCGGCTGCGACGAAGTTCGCGTCGACGTCGCGGGGTACGACGGCCGGCCGCTCGAGCCGTACGCGTTCGTACACGTCGTCGGGCTCGACGATCCGCACGCGGTCGTCGAATTGCTTGCTGCGGCGCGCGCGCACGGCATTCGCACGCTGCTCACGCCGCTTTTCGACGACGCATCGAACGGCGGATATTGGGGCGCCCGGACCCACGCGCGGACGCTCGCGCTCGGCGACGACGAAGAAGTGCTGGGGCTGTATCTCGGCGCCGTCGTGGCGCGCGAGAACGCGTTCCCCGGCGGCGCGCCGTACGCGACGCCGTGGGAGCCCTGCCCGGGATTCCGTGCCGCGCAGCGAGCGGCGCTCGCCGACGCCGACGTCGTGTTCGTTGCGTCAGCGAGCGAAGGAAAACGCATTCGTGCGCTCGGCGTCGAGCGTGTGTTTGCCGCGTACGTTCCAGCGCCGTACGACGTGCCCGCGTCCGCATCCGGCGTGACGCCGTACGTGCTCGCGGTTTCGCCGGTCGGCCCGCTCCACGCATCCGCTACTTTAGCGCGTGCCGCAGCGCGCGCCGGCCTCCCCGTTCGCTTCACCGGCGCCATCGTCGACGGCGCCTATGCCGCGCGCGCCCGCTCGTACTTGGATGACCGCTCGTCGTTCGCGCCCGGCGATCCCGGCTGCGGCGCGCGCGTTGTGGTCGACATCTCCTGGACGGGAGCCGACCTTTCGGCGCTCGCCGCGCACGCCGCGCGCGGCGTGCCGATCGTCGGGTCGAACCGTGCCGCCGTCCGCGAAGTGTTCGGTTCCGCGGGCGTGTGGGAAGTGGACCCTGCAGACGAGGTTGCAATCGCAGCAGCATTGTGCGACGCCTGGAACGGCGCAGCGGAGCACGGCGCCACACTGAGTCGCCACGTACGCACGCGCTGCAGCGTCGACGTGCTCCAAGCGTGCCTTGTGAACGCCTACGCGCCGCCGGAGCAAGTCGCGTGAGCGCGGTCGAAGCATACTGGGAAGGTGATTATGCGGCGACGCACGCGCGACTGAGTGCCGTCGCGGACGAGCTAGGCAGCGACGTCGTCGTCGCGACGGATCTCGCGGGCTTGCCCGCGGCGCTGAAGCGGTTGATCGCAGCCCGGCGTCGCGGCGAGTTGGCGGCACTGTACGTCGCGTTGCCGGATGCGCGCGAGGCGCTCGTTGCGACGGTCTATGCGCAGACCGCAGCCAACGAAGACCGCGAGCAGCGTGCAGCAATCGCCGACGGCTTCGCGCGCAACACGATCGCGCTCAACGGCAAACCACTCGCCGAATTCGCGGTTCTCGATGCCTCCGTGCGCCGCGCGCTGCACGCTGCATTGCGGAGCGCAGACGCGGTCCTGATCGACTCGCCCGAGCATGCGCGCCGCCTCGAAGCCGCCGTCGGCCGTCCGCCGAACCGCGCGGTCCCCATCGTGAACGTGCCGGCGGTCGATGCGCCGCTGCCGCGCGGACGTCGCGTCGTCGTCTACGCGTCAAGCACCGAGCGCGAAGCACTGCGGCAGTTCGACGTCCTGTTCGCCGGCCGCGAATTTCCGTGGAGCGTGATCGCGCGGGAGAACGCGCGCGAACCGCTGCCGGTCGACGCCGCCGTGGTGATCGCGCCGTCGTGGTCGAGTCTGGACGACGCCCTCGCGCTGCACGAGCGCGGCGTGCGGGTCGTCGCGCCGTTCGGTTCGGGCGCGCCAAGCCTCGGGTTCGCGTTCGGCTACGATCCCTTGCGGGCGAAGACGCTGTTCCGCGCGCTCGATGCCGCCCTCACGGAGCAACTGCCCGCGTATGGCATAACGCCGCGGCTAGCGGGTGCCGTCGCGCGCGAGCGCGCAACGCGCACAAACGGTCCGCTGCTGTCGGCGATCGTTCGCACCTATGACCGCCCGCAGTTGCTCGCGCGCGCGCTCGACAGCCTCGCGGCGCAGACGTACAGCGATATTGAAGCCGTCGTCGTGAACGACGCTGGGCCTGATGTGTCCGAGCTGGTCGCGCGGTACGAAAGCCGGCTCGCGATCCGCTACGTCCACCGCTCGTACAACGGCGGCCTGGTGGCGGCGGTGAACGACGGCGTGCGCGCGGCGCGCGGCACGTACGTCGGCTACCTCGACGACGACGACCTGTGGTATCCCGATCACGCCGCGCGGCTGGTCGACGTGTTG
>JAXDMA010000406.1:0-18624 GCA_034666305.1 Vulcanimicrobiota bacterium | reverse complement strand
CGCACGGCAACGACAAGCGCGTGCTGACGATGACGTTCAGCGAGTTCGGCCGGCGCGTCCCCGAAAACGCGAGCCGCGGCACCGATCACGGCGAAGCCGCACCGGTGTTCATGATCGGCGGCGGCGTGAAGGGCGGCCTCTACGGCCAGCACCCGAACCTCGGTCAGCTCAACGCGGGCAACCTCGCGTTCACGACGGACTTCCGCCAAGTCTACGCAACGGTACTCGAACGGTGGCTAGGCCGCCCATCGGCAGCAATCGTCGGAGGAACGTTCCAGACGTTAGCCGCGCTGGCGTAGCGCGATCACCCGGCGCGGCTTTTCCGCCGCGAGAATACGCGTGCGACCAGGCCTACGATCGACAAGACGGCGACGATCCATCCTGCCGACCCAAAGCCTTCGAAGACGAACAGCTCGGCGATCCATGTGACGCTGACGATGATGACTGCCATGTTCGTTACTGCACGGCGGCGCGTGTTCGGAGCTAGCCGCGGGGTGCGTGTCGCCATCAGCGGCACGAGGACTCCCGCCGCGATCGCGCCTCCGGCTGCGATGACCCATGGCAGCGGCGGCCAGCTTCTCTGCACGGCGAGCGCAAGAAACCACAGTTCCACGACGACGAAGAAGGGCGCGACGAGAATCGCTGCGGCGCCGGCAGCGCGCCATCTCGACGGATGCTGAGAACCCAGCGCGAAGCGCGCCGCGAGGAGTGCCCACAAGAGCGCGCACCCTCCGGCAATCACGACGACGACACCCAAGGTCGCGCTCATAAGGCCCTCATTCCCATCCGGGGTTTACCAGGGTCACCGCGGGACGTTTCGCCGTCCGGCACCCAATTCTGACGGTGCTCGCGCCAAGCGCATGGCGATGCGATAGCGCAGCACCGGAAATGCGCCCCGTCGTGAATCCGGACACGGGCCTGCTCGAGTGGCCCGAGCCCGCTCCGCCGAGCGAACCTCAGCGGCGCCGCATTTGGTGGTCGTGGTGGCTGTGGCTACCGGCGGCGTGTATCGCCATCGCGATGCTGATCAGCTCGCTGCGATCGCTGCCGAGGGCGTATGACGAACTCCGGTACGCGGGAAGCGTCTTTGCTCTCGTGCTGGCGATCGTCGTCGTCGGGTTAGCGGTCTGGGTGATCGCGCACGAAGAGAAGCCCACAAAAAGGCTGAACGCGCCTTAGCTTTCACGCACCCGCACGACGCCTTTCCCGACGAGGCGGCGTTCGTGTAAGTCCGCGACGGCCTGCGGCGCGTCCGCGAACGCGTACGTTGCATCCACCCGCGGGTGCAGCTTGCCCTCGCGCATCAGCGCGAACATCGCGTCGAAGTTCTCACGGTTGTGCGCCGGGTTGCGCGCCGCCCAGTCGCCCCAGTACACGCCGAGCACGTCGAGCTCTTTGAGCAGGATGCGATTGGCCGGGATCTGCGGGATCGTCCCGCCCGCGAACCCGACGACCAAAAGCCGTGCATCGCGGGCCGCTGCGCGCAGCGCCGTATCGAACTGCTCGCCGCCGACGTTGTCGATCGCCACGTTGATCCCGCCGCCGGTCACGTTCTTCACCATGTCGACGAGATCGGCCGCGCCCGCGTCGAGCACGAAGTCAGCCCCCGCGCGTTTCACCGCGGCGCGCTTCGCGTCGGAGCTCGCGGTTCCGACGACGTTCGCGCCGATCGCCTTCGCGAGGTCCACCGACGCCGTGCCGACACCACCGCCTGCGCCGCTGACATAGAGCCATTCGCCGGCGCGCAACGCCGCGCGGTCGACGAGCGCGTGATACGCGGTGCCGTACGTGAGGATCATCCCGGCGGCAGTGGCGAAGTCCACCGTCTCCGGCAGCCCGATCGTGGTCGCCGCGTTCGCGACTGCGCGCTCCGCGAAACCGCCCATCACGCCCGCGGCGACGCGATCGCCGGCGCGTGGTTCGCGCACGCCCTCGCCCACGGAAGCCACGATGCCCGCCACTTCGACTCCAGGGCTGAACGGCAACGGCGGCTTCACTTGATAGAGCCCTTGCACGAGCAGCACGTCGGGGAAGTTCACGCCCGCCGCGTACACGTCGATGACGATCTGCCCGGGACCCGCCTGCGGTTCGGGCATGTCGGCCATCACGAGGTCCTTCGGCGGCCCATAGGCGCGGCATACGATCGCGTTCATCCGCCGGTGCTTGCGAAGCGGGACGACGGGTTCCTCGTCCGAAGCGCACGAGGATGGAGCGAGCGATCTTTACCAGCGTCGCCGATCTCGAGCGCATGCGCGGCGAGCGCGTCGGCGAGAGCGCATGGCGCACCGTGACGCAAGAGCTCATCGACGATTTCGCACGGGTCAGCGGCGACCACCAATGGATCCACGTCGATCCCGAGCGCGCGCGACGCGAGTCGCCGCTGGGGACGACGATCGCGCACGGTTTTCTCACGCTGAGTTTGCTGTCGTCCATGACCGCCGAGGTCATCAGCATGCCGGCCGCGCGGCTCAGCCTGAACTACGGGTTCGATCGGTTGCGGTTCGTGTCACCGGTTCCCGTCGGCTCGGAGATTCGAGGCACGTTCGCGATCGAAGACGTCCGCCGGCTCGACGACGGCGCGCAGATCACCTGGCGCGCCGAAGTCGAGATCCGCAACGCGCCGAAGCCGGCGCTCGCGGCGCTGTGGCTGACGCGCGTCGTGTTCGCCGAGAGCCGCTGATCAGCGCTTCACGAAGCCGCTGATCGCGACCTCATACTCGTTCTCCGGCGCGTCGTATTTCACGCTGTATTTCGTCGGATAATAGCCGTGCTGCTTGACCGATACCGGCTGCGGAAACGCACCGTTCTTGCCGGCCTTGCTTTCGAGCCATGCCTTCGTGAACATCACCTCGAAGAACGCGAGATCGCCGTTCCAGTAGCCGATGATCGGCGACACGGTGAACTTCCCGTGGTTGAATTCGGGCTGCTCGTGCGGGATGGCGTGCATGCCCATTCCCGGGACATAACCCGGTGCGAGAATGACCCCGCGCGGCAGCGTGCGTTTCGAGGGCATCACCTTTCCCGCAGGGGCGTTCGGGACGATTCCGCCGCGCACGGCTTCCGTGATCGTGTAGAAGTGCACGTCGAAATGCGGCATGTCGTACACGTGCTCCGGCTCGTGCCCGACCGGATGCCATTGCAGGTTCGCCGTCTGCACCAGACCGCCGCCTTGAACCGGGTACACCGCTTCGGAGCGCTTCTTCGGAAGCGAGGCGATGAGAGCCGCCGGGATGACGAGCGCGATGGACGTCGGATGCTTCTGCGCATCGAGCTGCACGACGGGCTTCGCGCCGGTGTCCTTCCACGGCACGGGCGGCGCCATCATGTCCGGTGACATCGCGGCGAAAGCCGACGCGGCGAATCCCAGCGTAGCGATACAGCCAGCTGCAAACGCAGCGGCGGCGGGTCGTGCCATGGTGTTCCTCCAAAGTGCGCCGCCGCAACCGTCCGGCAAGCAGGGTATCGGCGGGGTCGGTTCGTTCTCTCGACGGGGACGCCCTTGGCGCGCCTGCAATAGGAATACGCCATGCTCGCGTCAGCCGCCACGGGGATCGCGCCGCGCCGCCGCGACCTCGACTTCCAGCTCTTCGACGTGCTCGACCTCGAGGCGCTGCTGCGCCTGCCGCACTTCGCCGAACACGATCGTGCAACGCTCGACGGCGTGCTCGACACGGCGTACGAGATCGCAGCCGACTACTTCGCCCCGTCCGCGGCGGAGCTCGACGCGTTCGCGTTCCGGCTCGACGGCGGCAACGTCGCTACGCCCGAGTCGCTCAAGCGCGCGGTGCGCGCGTACGTCGAGGCGGGGTTCATGGGCGCGACGTTCCTCGCCGCGGACGGCGGGCTGCAACTGCCGTCGACGCTGTCGTCGGCGGCCGCGATCGTGTTCACGGCGGCGAACGGCTCGGCGAACGCATACGCGTTCCTGACGATCGGCGCGGCACATCTGCTCGCGGCGTTCGGTGACGACGATCAGCGCGAGCGCTGGATGAAGCCGATGATCGAAGGCCGGTTCTTCGGGACCATGGCGCTGTCGGAGCCGCAGGCGGGCTCGTCGCTCGGCGACATCACGACGCATGCGGTGCCGGCCGGCGACGGCACGTACCGGCTGACCGGCAGCAAGATGTGGATCTCGGCGGCAGAGCACGACCTCACCGAGAACATCGTGAACCTCGTGCTGGCGAAGCTGCCCGATGCGCCGCCCGGCGTGAAAGGCATCTCGCTGTTCATCGTGCCGAAGTTCGTGCTCGACGAGCACGGTGCGCTCGCGCGGCGCAACGACGTGCACGTCACCGGTCTCAACCACAAGCTGGGCCAGCGCGGCGTCGTCAACACGGTGCTGACGTTCGGCGAGCGCGGCGACTGCGTGGGTTATCTCGTCGGCGCGCCGCACGACGGCATGCGGCAGATGTTCCACATGATGAACGAGGCGCGCATCGCGGTCGGCGCGGGCGCCGCGGCGCTCAATCTCGCCGCGTACGAGTACGCGCTCGGCTACGCGAAGGATCGGCCGCAAGGCCGGCGGCTGGCCGATAAGAACCCGCTGTCGCCGCCGGTGCCGATCGTGGAGCACGCCGACGTGCGCCGCATGCTGCTCGCGCAAAAGGCGATCGCCGAAGGCGGCCTCGCGCTCGTACTGTATTGCGCGCGGCTCGTCGATACGGCGGCGGCGTCGCAAGACGCGCGCGAGCGCGACGAAGCGAACCTGCTGATCGACGTCCTGACGCCGGTCGCGAAGACCTGGCCCTCCGAACACGGCATCGAGTCGACGTCGCTGGCGATTCAAGTGCTCGGCGGCTACGGCTACTCTCCGGAATATCCCGTGGAGCGCCACTTCCGCGACCAGCGCCTCAACCCGATCCACGAAGGAACCACGGGAATCCAAGGTCTCGACCTGCTCGGCCGCAAGGTGCGCCTGCACGACGGCGCCGGATTGCGCGTGTTCGTCGACGCGATCGCGCGCGACGTCGAAGCGGCGCGCGCGGTGGAATCGCTGCGCGCGGAAACCGCCGCCCTCGTGGAAGCGACCGGCGAGCTGGTGCGCGTGACGCGGACACTGCTCGCGGCGCAGCTCGAGCTCGGTCCCGAGCGCGCGCTGGCCGAAGCCACGGCATATCTCGACGCGTTCGGCACGATCGCCGTCGCCTGGCGCTGGCTGGTGCAAGCGCGCGTCGCCGCCGCCGCGCCGCTCGACGATTTCTACGCCGGCAAGCTCGCCGCGTGCCGCTACTTCTTCGGCTACGAGTTGCCGCCGGCCGTCGCGACGCTGCGCCGCCTGGCTGATTTGGACGATCTCATCTTCACCGTGCGGGCGGAGATGCTCTAGGCGAGGGCTTCGCCAGATACATGCGCTTGCGCGAGTAGTCGAACGTCACGTGAAAGTTCCGCAGCACGCCCGAGCCGAGCAGCGGCACACCTCCGCTCGTCCCTGACAGACGGCGCACGGTGAATCCGCCGATCCGCGCCCAATCGACGGGGCCCGAATACGCGCGCACGCTGCGCCCCAGTCCGGACGTCGAGATGACCTGTTTGGGCGCCGTCGATGTAGCGATCACCGCGTCGTCCACCATGTCCTCCGAGCCCGAATCGATCAGTAATTGCCGCACCTGCGGTGGCCGGCCGCGCACCTTGATCGTCACGGCCGCATGCGGGACGTGCTTCGTGATGGTGAGCGGTATCGTCGTCCCGGCGCCCGCGTAGCGAAAAGTTTTTGGCTCGTACAGCGAGAGGCGGTGCCGCGCATAGTCGATGTCGACGACGTATCGGAAGAAGAGGTCCGACCCGGCGAGGCCGTCCTCGTGCAATGCGGTGCCGACCGCGTTCAGCGCGATTCCGTATGCACGTGGAGCAGTCCAGCGCGCTCCGCCGAGCGACAGCGAAACGTCTTTGAAGATCGCGAAGCGCACCTTTCCGGCACCAGCGCCCGTCCCAAGCCGGAAGCCTGCCGCGCGCAGGTGGAGCTCGCGTGCGGTGGCGGTATCGATCACCGAAGCGCTTGCGCCGCTGTCGAGCGAGAACACGCGCGGCGCGGAACGCCCGATGCGCACGTGGAGCGAGACCAGTGTCCCGTTGTCGGTGAACGGGATGACCGCGACGGGCCGATCCGCCGCCGGCACCGGGCGCAGCGTCATCGCAAGGAAGAGGCAGGCTAGCATGGGCGTCTCCCCGAAACGTAATGCGAATGATCGTTCACATATCACCTCGGTGAAGAAAACTCCCTCCAAGGCCGGGGTCCGCGCGACGCATCAAGACCGGAGCGCTCGAACCCTCGAGGCTCTGCTCACGGCGGCCCGCGATGTGCTCGCGCAGCGCGGGTGGGAGGGCGCCACGGTCGTTGCGGTGGCGCAGCGCGCCGGCGTCGCGGTAGGAAGCGTCTACCGGCGCTTCTCCGACAAAGAATCGCTCTTCGGCGCGGTGTACGAGGAGTTCTACCGCGCGTCGTACCACCGCAGAGCGCTGCGCTTGGACTCCGCGCGTACCGAACGCAGCTTCCGCGAAGCCGCTCGATTCGTCTTGAGCGACCTCGTCGCGCGAACGCGCGAGCATACGCTGTTCCTGCGGCCATATTGGACCGGTGCCCGGCCGGCGACGCCCGCATTGCGGAAACGCATCGACGCCGCGAATACGGCGGGATTCGAGCAGATCGCGGACTTCCTGACCGCTCGTACGCGGCCGCAACGCCGTGATCGCGTGCGCTTCGCGCTGCAATGCGCCGCGCATGCGATTCGCGGCCGCTTCTTGTATGATGCCGCGCAACCGCTCGACGTCCCGCTCTCCGATGACGCCTTCACGGACCGTATCACGGAAATGGTCGTGGCTTTTGTTCGTACATCGGCCGCGAAACGCTGAGCGACGACCTCCCGGCTCACCGCAGCCGTTCGAGAACTGCTGCGCCGCGCCGGTGGCCGTCGCTAGCGACGTGGCGGGTGGAGGCGTTCAGCCGCCGCCGTCACCGCTGAGCACGGGCATCAGCACGTGCAGATCGATCTGTCGCTGCGCCGCGTCGTCGTACACCGACCCGGCGGGCGTGGCGAGCGCGATTCGCTCGCGCCTGGTGTTCTTGCGCGGCGCAACGGCGATTGTCGTTGCGGTCGCGGCAGCTTGGACGGTTTGGGCGGGTGCCGGCGGCGCGGGCGGTTGCGTGACGAGCGCGAGCGCCGCCGAAGCGATGAGTGCGTACATCTCGTTTCGCTAGCCTCCGCCCGTGACGATCGGCGGCGCGAGCCGGTCGGCCTCGGCTTGCCACGCGCGCGCCATCTGGTCGATGGTGAGGGCGCCGGCGTAGTTCGGGTGGAACGTGCGGTCCGCGCGCGCATCGGACTGCGCGAGCGGTGCGTTGCGCTTCGCGTTCGCGACGCCGATGACGCGCAGCTGCGCGCCGGGCGGCGTTTCGGTGACGAGCGATCCGACGACGTGTCCTTGCTCGTCGATGATGGTGTACTGGGCGCCGGCGGCGACGGCCAAGGCGATCGCGGCGGCATGAAAGGTTGATTTCACGAAGGTCTCCTGGAACGGTGCACCGCTAGCGGTACGCCGCCGGGGAGCATTGCGGATCGAGCCTCAGTACGCGAACAGCAGCGCCGTCGACAGCGTGTTGCGGCGCGTGCCGCCGGCGGCGTCGCGGCGAACCGTGTCGAACACCGTAATCCGCGCGTTGCATGCGACGCGGTAGCCGAAGCCGGCGATCAGCGCGCGCGAGAACGCGACGTCCTGCGTGGCGTCGTAGCGCGCGACGCCGAACATTCGCGGCGTGAACTCGTAGCGCACCTGCGCAAACCCGCCGCCGGACGCAAGCGCGCCGCCGGCGTTCGCATGCGTGTCGAATCCGTGCTGGTAGACCGCGTCCAGACGCGCGCGTCCCCGCGTGATCGCCACACCGTATCCTGCGCGCCGGAAGCGATCCTCGACGCCGTCGATCGAACGAACCCCGTCGTACCGGTACGCGCTCAGCGCCACGTTCGGCATGGCCTGCTGGACGTAGAGCTCGCGGTCGAGCCCGCGGACCGGCAGCGCGCCCGCTTCCCGGCCGCGCACGGCGGCGATGCTCGCGCTGAGCCCGTGCGCTTCGCTCCCGGCGGTCAGCATCAGGCCCGTCTTCGGTTCGAAGAACGCGAACGAATTCTCGCCCGCGGTCTGGTCCCAGATCGCGTAGTGGTCGGTGGTCTCGCGAAACGTCTCCGGATCCACCGGCAGGTTCAGCGTGAACTGGCCGCCGCGCACGGTCACCGGGATCCGCACGTCATCCGGCGTCGCTCGCCACGCGGCCCACAGATCGCGCGAGCGCCCCGGCATCCCGCCGTCCACCACGTACTGCTCGGCAAAATAGGAGCCGCGCTTCCCGATCGAGCCGCCCACGAGGATCTCCATTTCGTCGACCACCGCCTTGGGCAGGCCGCCCGCGCCGTCGCTCGCGTAGGCGAGATTCACCTTGACCGCCGCCGGAAAGGCGCCGCGCCGCGGCGCCCCGGGCAGCCGGTAACCGCGGTCCCGGAACTCCTCGCCGAACTCCGTCAGGTGCGGCACCGTAGTGTGGCACGTTTGGCACGACAGGCCGTACCGGTGCGCGAACACGGGGATCGCGGCGGCGGGCCCAGGAGTGAGGGCGAGCCCGATCAGGACGATGCCGCCGGCGAGGATAGCGAAACGAGGCAACCGTAGGCGCTCCTAAGTGCTGAGTTAGGGACGCCTAATAGCCGGAAAGCCGCCTCGGTTCCTCTACGGCGCGGCTGTCGGCTCGGGTACCGCGGGCGGCGCTAGGCGCGGATCCGGCGCGGAGTCGCTAAACGTGTAGCCGTCGTAGGTGCCGCCGATTGCGACCGTCATGCGGCCCAGCCACATCGGCGCGTGAACGATCGCGCCGACGTTGATCGAGCGCAGCAGCCAATGCCCATCGACCGTCGCGTACCGCGCGTCGAGCGTGAAATCGCTGTGCCCGCCCCACAGGATGCGGCTCGGCACGAGCGTCGCCGGATCGTACCACACGTCACGCAGCCAGTGCACGTCTTTCATCACGGCGTTGCGCTCGAGGTGGAGATGGCCGAGCGCCGGCGTCGCATCCGCGGCGTACGTGACGACATATCCTTTGACGCTGCGCGCGATCGCGTCGGCGTTCGAGCGGCTCGTCTCGTAATGCAGCGGACGAATGTTGGTGATCCGCATGTCGCCGTCACGCCGCCTTTCCTTGCCGCCGGTCGACAGCGAGATCTGGCCGGAGAGCTTGAACTGCGCGAGCGCGTCGAACGTCGGCGGCGCGGGAAACGGCGGCCGCAGCACGTCCTTGCCGCTCGCATCGTCGTGGACCACGGACAAGCCGTCGTCGCTGCGCACGATAACGGTACGGTCCACGGTTCCTTCGCCCGCGGCGTGAAAAACCGCGTGTACGTGATACGTCACGTACGGGGGTGCTTTCTGCACGATCGCGGCGGTCGCGTTCGCGACTTCCATGAAAGCCTCCGGAGCGCTGAGCATGTCCCGCGAACGCGTGCACCGGGGCGGAGGTTCCCGTTCGTGCTGCGAACCGGCTCGCGTGGTCACGTTGCGCTTCCTGGGCACCGGCGGCGCGCGCTGGGTCGTCGCCAAGCAGATCCGTTCGTCGGGCGGCTTTTGGCTGCAGACCGACGGTGCGAACATTCACGTCGACCCCGGTCCCGGCGCGCTCGTGCGCGCCCTCGCTCAGGTTCCCGCATGCGACCCCGCGCTGCTCGATGCGATCGTGCTGTCCCACAAGCACCTCGACCATTCGGGCGACGTCAACGCGATGATCGAAGCGATGTGCCAGGGCGGCTGGCGTCCGCGCGGTGCGTTGTGCGCGCCGCGCGATGCGCTCGAAGAATCGATGGAACCCGTGGTGCTGCCGTACGCGCGGCGCTTCGTGCCGCGCGAGTGGATCGTCGAAGCGAACGGCGGGCCGTTCGAGATCGGTGACGTGCAGGTGCGCGCGTCGCTTCGGCTGCGGCATCCGGTCGAAACGTACGGGCTGCACTTTCACACGCCGTCGGCCACCGTTTCCTACGTGCCGTGCACCCGCTATTTCGAGGACATCGTCACGGATTATCGCGCCCACGCGCCCGACGTCCTCGTGATCAACGTGCTCCGGTATCGCGATTCCATGGACGTCGACCATCTCACCTACGACGATGCGCGCGCGCTCATCGAAGGGATCCGCCCCGGCGCGGCCATCATGTCGCATTTCAGCACGCGGATGCTGGAGCGCGATCCCAAGCGCCTCGCCTACGAGCTCGAAGACGCCACGGGCGTGAAAACGTTTGCGGCGTACGACGGCTGGAGCTACGACGTCGCGTGACGCCGTTTGAAATCGAGAGCGCGAAGCCCGGTCAGACGGACGACTTCTGGAAAGCGCACGACCGCGACGCGCGCAGCGAGCTCTGGAGCTTTCGCGTGATTTGGCACGAACAGACGCACGATCTGCTCGCGCGCGACGACTCGGGCGAGATCGCCGGCGCGCTGCGGTTGCGCATCGCCGCGTCGCTCGGACACGTGGACGCGCTCTACGTGGTGCCGGCGCAGCGGCGGCGCGGCGCGGGCCGGCTGCTGCTCGCTCGCGCGGAGGACATGTCGAACTATTATAACTGCCACAAGATGACGGTGCCGGTCCGCAGCGGCGGCGAAGCGCAGACGTTTTTCGTCGCGTGCGGCTACGTTGTCGAGGCGGTCATCCCGCAGCACACGTTCAAGCTCGACGTGGCGCTGCTGCGCAAGTTTCTGCTGTAGCGCTACTAGCGCGGCGGGCGCGGGAGGCCCGGCGGCCGCGGCGCGTCGCCGGCGCGCGCCGCCGCCGAGCGGTTGCGCCGGCGCGCGGCGAACACTTCGTGCACGGCCTTCCATTGCGGCCCCGCGGAGCGCCGGCTCTGCAGCGTACCGTCGTAGAGGTAGACGTTACCGCGACCGCTGATGGCGTTGACGAGCGGGCCGCCGCCGCCGACGGTCGCCGAGGCTTCACCGTCGCCGCGCTGTTCGACCGTGTTGCCGTTGCGCCGGTCGAACATCGTGTAGACGTGGCCGTCCTGCGAGCGGCCCGTGACGTTGGCCGCACCGTTCATGCCGAGCGCGATGTTCCCGTTCTGCGATTCGAAGCGCGCGAGCCCGGGGTCGAAGCTGCCGCCGTCGTACACGATCGAGCCGTGCACGCTGCTCGCTTCGATCTGCTTGCTGCGGCAGTGCTCGAAGACGTCGTGCGCCGTGATGCCGCGAACGCGGATGCGGTCGAACACGGAGTCCGCCGCAAAGAACGTGCCGTAACTCATCTGCACGAAGGCGGTGGTCGTGGCGCCGGTTAGCTGCACGTGGCCTTGCCCCTGAATCAGGAACAGATTCGCACCGCGATAACCTTCGATCGTCGTCTGGCCGCCGCCGATGCGCAGCCCGAGCACTCCGGTGGAACCCGGCACGGTGATGACGAGGCGGGAGTTCTCGGGCGCGTCGATGGTGACGACGTCGTGCGGGCCCGGCCGGAACGACGCGTACGGAAATTCCTCGGGGGCGAGCGCGCCCGCGCTGAGCTGGCCGTCCCGGTCGCGCGTTGCAAACATCATCGCCGGAACCTGGCGCGAGAGCGGAAACCTGCCCGGGCCGAACGGAATGCTGCGGCGGTCCACCACCGGCGCGCTCTCGTCGGAATAGTCGAACTGCACGGAGGGGCGGTCCCATACGTGGACCGTGACGTCGTTGCCCTTGCCGCGGACGATCACGTTGACCACGGCTTGATCGCCGACGTCGTACGACGTGGTCCCCGCCACCGCGGGGGCGGCGGGTATCGCGAGGCACGACAGAAGCACCCCCAGCCCCGCGGCGATGCACCGCAAGGCTCGGGTCCGGAGCGCGTCCACGGCCCCATGGTACCGCCGGGGCGTCAGCGGCGTCATGAGCCGCCGGTGAAGGATTCGGGTTCGGCCGGCAGCCGGACGCGAAAGAGCGAGCCGCCTTCGGGCCTGGCTTCCGCGGAGACGGTGCCGCCGTGGACGCGCGCGATGCTGCGGACGATCGCCAGGCCGAGCCCGGTGCCCTCCACGGTCCGCGCGTGGGACGGGTCGCCCCGAAAGAAGCGGTCGAAGAGACGGTCGGCAGCCTCGCTCGTGATCCCGGGCCCCGTGTCGGCGACCTCGATCACGGCATAGCCGTCGTCTTGGCGGACGTCGACGTCCACCCGGCCCTCGTTTGTGAACTTGAGCGCGTTGTCGACCAGGTTGCCGACGAGCTGGCGCAACAAGCCGGCATCGCCCACGACGATCGTGCTGGCGTGCTCGGGATGATGGGATTCCAGCGCGAGGCCCTCCGCCGCCGCCCGCTCGCGGGCGTGCGCGACCACGTCGTCCGCCAGGCGCTCCACCACGATGGGCTCTTTGGGGATCGCGTCGCCCGCCTCGGCTTTCGACAGCGTCAGCATCCCGGACACCATGCCCGCAAGCCGGCCGCTCTCCTCAGCGATCGCTTCGAGCGACGTGCGCCGGATCTCCGGATCGCGGTCGCCCCAGCGCTGCAGCATCTGCGCGTTCGCGTTGATGACGGTAAGCGGCGTGCGAAGTTCGTGCGACGCGTCGCTGATGAATTGGCGCTCGCGCGCAAACGCGGATTGCAGGCGGTCGAGCATCGCGTCGAACGCGCTCGCGAGCCGGCCCACTTCGTCGCGCCGGCGCCAGCGCAATCGCCGGTCGAGACGCTCCGAGCCGATCTCGGCGACGGTTCGGGTCAACCGCTCGATGGGATCGATCGCCGACGCCGCGATGAAGTACGAGGCGATCACGATCGCGATCATCGCGGCGATCGTCACCAGCAGCAGAATCACGCGCGCGCGACCGATCAGCTGCGTGACGATGTCGAGCCGTTCCGCTACATGGGCGACCGCGATCGGGCGCCCGTCGGCATCGAGCAGCACGCGGTTGAGCACGAGCATCGTGCCGGGCCGGTTGCCGCCGACGGGCAACTCGTCGTATTCGCGATCGGTGCCCCGCGGCGGCACGAACGGCGGAAACGCGAGCCCGCCCAGATTCGTGCTCTTGCCGAGAATCTGCCCGCCGGTGGTATCGATCTGGATGAACTGATTCGCCGCGGCGAAATGATCGAGCGTCACGCGTTCGGACAAGACGAGCGGCGGCGAGCCCGAGCCCGGGCCGGGGAAGCCGAACGTCGACGCTTCGATCGCCGCAAGCGCGTTTCGCTCGATCTGCTCCGCGGTCTCGGCGAGATTCAGCCGCGCTTGATCGATCAGCTCCGACTTCAGCGCGAAGTCGATCGCGACGGCGCCCAGCGCGAGCACGAGGACGATGAGCGCGGCGTACACCACCGCGATGCGAGTGCGAAGCGAGCTCATGGCGACCGCCGCGCCGAAGCAACCACCCTAGTCTTTTAAGGCGTAACCGACACCGCGTACGGTTTGCACGAGCTTCTCGGAAAACGGATCGTCGATCTTGCCGCGCAGGTAGCGGATGTAGACGTCGATCAGGTTGGAGTCGCCCAAGAAGTCGCTCCCCCACACGCCGTTGAACAGCTCGTCGCGCGAGTGCACTTTGTTGCGGTGCAGCAGCAAATACTCCAGCAGCGCGTACTCTTTAGCGGTCAGGTGAATGGCCTGGCCCGCGCGCGTCACCTCGTGGCGGTCGCGGTCCATCACGAGGTCTTTGACCGTGAGCACGTTTTCTTGCGGCTCGCGGTCGCGCAAACGCGCGCGAATCCGTGCGAGCAGCTCTTCGATCGAAAACGGCTTGACGACGTAGTCGTCCGCGCCGCGGTCGAGCCCGGCGACGCGGTCGGGGATGCGGTCTTTGGCGGTCAGCATGATGATCGGAACGCGCGATTTGGCGCGCACGCGCGCCGCGACTTCCATCCCGTCGAGCTTGGGCAGCATCAAGTCGAGCACGACGAGGTCGGGTTCCTTGAGCGCCTTCTCGAGCCCCGACAACCCGTCGGCGGCGGTGTCGACTTCGTAGCCTTCGTGCTCGAGCTCGAGCTTGAGCACGCGCGTGATTTGCGTGTCGTCTTCGACCAGCAGAATCTTGTACTTACGACGCTCCTCGGCGGCTGACGTCGCGGCGTTCACCGCGCCTCGATGCGACGGCGCGTTGCCGGGACCGAGAGCTGCGAGATCCACCACGCCGCGGACGCACCGACGGCGAGCCACAGGACGGTGTAGGTGGTGCTCAGCGCGGCCGTCGTCTGCACGGCGTACAGCGCCGCGCCGGCGAGCTGCTCGGTGGCGTGCGGGGTGGCCGCGACCAGCCAGCTCAGCCATACCCCGACCGCGACCAGCGTCCCGATCAGCCACACGTCCCAACCGGCAACGGCGGGTTCGGGACGGTAGACCGTCGCGGCCATGATGCGCGCGTGGAAGCCGGCGGGCGGTTCGGCCAAGGGGAGCGCCGCGATCGCGCGGTCGAGGTCGTCGTCGAAATGGTTCATATGCTCAGGGCCTTCCTAAGCTGTTCTTTCGCCCGAAAGAGGTGCGTTTTCACCGTTCCGAGCGGAAGGTTTAACACGGTTGCAATCTCTTCGTACTGCTTCCCTTGTAAGTGGTACAGCGTGATGACGGTGCGGTACTTTTCGGGGAGCTCGTCGATTGCGGCGTGGAGCCGCCGCGCCTCGTCGCTGCGCTCGGCGAGCGCCTCGGGCCCGGCCGACGGGTCGGCATAGTCCGGGAGCTCGTCACGGGAGAGCCGTTTGCGCTTGCCGAGCCGGTCGCAGCACGCGCGGTAGCAGATGGTGAAGATCCAGGTCGAGAACTTCGCGCCGGTCCGGAAGGTGCCCAACGCGCGGTAGGCCTTGAAGAACGCCTCCTGGGCGGCGTCCTCGGCTTCGGTGGGGTCGTGGAGGGTTCGCACGGCCAGGTGGTAGACGGCGCGCTCGTATCGTGACACCAGCTCGCCGAAGGCCTCCGGCCGCCCCGCGAGGGTAGCCGCGATCAGCGCCTGGTCGTCTACGACCGGCGCGGCTATCGGCGGTTCCACCGCGAGGGCGAGTCCCATCGTGCCCCCATGTACGCGCGAGGGGCCCGCCGGTTTCGAAACTCTACAGCCGACCGGTCGTACATGGGGCATGATTTCCCGCTCGACCCTCGTCGGCGCCTTGGTCGTCACGGAGCTCGTGATCCTCGGCGCCGCCGGACAAGCCATCGGCGGCGGCGGCTCGGCCTATGCGGCCGGACCGACGCCCGGCACCCACACGCATTTTGGGATCGTCTTTCGCGACCGCCATGCGCCGCCCGTCACGTCGACCCTCGACAAAGTCTTCACCGCGGGCCTGACGCCGCACGTCGTCGTCGACGTCAGCGACGTTCCGGTGACGGTGGAGACCGGCAACGTCCCGGCGGTTCACGTGGTGGGCACCGTACGCAAGTCGGGTTTCCGGCACGCGGAGGACGGCGCGATCGCCGCCGCTCAGACGGACGACGGCGTACGCGTCACCGCGCCCGACACGAGCGACGTCCGCGGCACGTTCGAGCGCACGCTGCGCCTCACCGTTCCGCCGGGAGCGCTCGTCGAGATCGCGAGCGGCGGTTCGCTGCACGCAAGCGGTTTGCGTGCGAAGCTGATCGCGCACGTAAGCGACGGAGAAATCCGCGTGAGCAACCAGCGCGGCGACATCGACGTGATGACGGGATCGGGTGACGTGGAGCTCGTCGACGTGCAGGCCGACGCGGTCATCGCGCATACCGAAGACGGTCGCGTCAAGCTCACGTCCGTCGGCGCCGACCGCGTCGATGCGCACACCGCCTCAGGCGATATCGCGGCATCCGATTTCCGCGCCGTCAACGGTGCGCTGACGACCACGGACGGTTCCGTCGGAGTCATGTTCGCCGCGAGCAGTGATGCGAACGTGAATCTTCACACCGACGACGGCAGTATCACGGGCGCCGGTGCCGGCCCCGAAACGACGGATTCCTCGCAGAGCAGAAGCGTCCGGCTGGGGTCCGCGCGCGGCAGTTTCACCGTCTCGACCGGTAGCGGATCGATCACCGTCAGCCAAGGAGCCACTGTCTAATCATGCGTCACGATGATTCGATTGCCGCCGCCTTCTTTTTCTTCTTCGTGTTCGGAGCGCCCGTGCTCGCGTTCATCGTCTCGCGCGTGCTCCGGCACCAGGAGCGCCTCGAGATGCTCCGCCGCGGAATGATGCCGCCCGAGTTCGATAAGCGTGCGTACCGGGCGTGGCGCAAGAGCGGGGCGCCGTGGCCGCCGCCCGGCGCCGGCGGCGCCGCCCCGGGGCCGTGGGCGCAGCCGGCCCCCGCAAGCTGGCCGCAGCGCGACGACGACGATGCGCAATTCGCCCTCTACAAGGGGATTCGCATCGCCGCGGTCGGCCTGGCTCTGGTGATCGGGCTGTCGTTCATCGGCGGCACGCCGGGTTCGCCGGACTTCCGTGGCGGCCCGTGGCTGCTGGGCGGCCTGATCCCGATGTTCGTCGGAATCGCGCAGATTCTCATCGCCGTCCTCTCGGGCGCGCAACTGCCCGGCGTCCAGGGCCGCACGACGTTCATCCCGCCGCCGCACCCCCCGCCGGGACCGGGCGCGCCGCCGCCTCAGCCGCCGCCCGGCTACGGGGCCGCGCCGCCTTCGACGCCCCCGCCGTGGGCCGAGCGGTCGCGCTTCGAGGAGCTCTCCAAGCCGGTCCAGCCGCCGGACGTGCGCTAGGCCGGAAGCCCTGGGACAAAACCGAAGGGACGGGTCGCCTGAGCGATCCGTCCCTTTCGATGTGGCCTAGACTTCCGTTCGCTTGCGGACCGTCAGCGGCAGGTGACGATCGCCATGGCCCAGCCGGCTGCGGTTCGCGTGCGGACGAGATAGCCATGGTCGGTGCGGTCGTAGACGTGGTAGCCCGCTCGAAGCGCGTCGGCTAGCGTCTTGAAGACCATGATACCGGGCATCTCGTTCTCCTTCCCGGCGCCGTTTTATCGACGTCGTATATCCCTAACGTTCGGCAAGCTCGCGAAGTTCTTTCACCTCGTTGAGCGAAGCGTTACGAAAGGATGAGACCTCCACGGCTAGTCGTCGCCCTCGACGTACGCGATCCTGCACGTGCCGTCCGGCTAGTCGAAAACCTTACCTCGCTCGGCGTGCTGTTCAAGGTTGGCTACGAGGCGTTCTACGGCTATGGCGATACGATTCGCGAAGCGCTCGCCGCCCACGGCGCGGACTACGCGCTGGATCTGAAGCTGCACGACATCCCGAACACGGTCGAAGCGGCGATCCATGCGGTCGTCAAACCCGGGGTTCGACTATTGACGGTTCATGCGCTCGGCGGTGCGCCGATGCTCGACGCGGCGGTGCTCGCCGCCGGCGAACGCGCCGCCGAGCTGCGGATTCCGGTGCCGGAGATCTTTGCCGTCACGATCCTCACCAGCATCGCGCCGGAAGATCTCGGCGAGCTCGGACTCATCGGCGGGCCCGGTGAGAACGCGATGCGGCTCGCCGCGCTCGCGCGCGACGCGCGCTGCTCGGGCGTCGTCTGCAGCGTGCGCGAGGTAGCCGATCTCAAAGCGTATTTCGGCGCGGAGTTTCGCACGTTCTGCCCGGGGATCCGGCCGGCGGGAAGCGCGCACGGCGATCAGCGCCGTGCCGCGACGCCGAGCGAAGCGCGCGAGGCCGGCGCGGACTACGTGGTGGTCGGGCGCCCGATCGTCGACGACGCCGATCCCGTCGGCGCAGCACGTGCGATCCTCGAGGAGCTGCACGGATGAGCGAAGCAACGGCGACGGATTTATTGCGCGAGCTGCAAGCCCGCGGCGCTATTCTGGACGGGCACTTCCGCTTGTCGTCGGGCCGGCATTCGAATCGCTTCGTGCAGAAGTTCCGCATCCTCGAAGACCCGCCGCTGGTCGAACGCGTCGCCTCAGCGCTTGCGGCGCGAGCG
Source organism: Vulcanimicrobiota bacterium (assembly GCA_034666305.1). Lineage (GTDB taxonomy): Bacteria > Vulcanimicrobiota > Vulcanimicrobiia > Vulcanimicrobiales > Vulcanimicrobiaceae > Vulcanimicrobium. Next base: position 765 of record JAXDMA010000406.1, on the reverse strand, counting down.
CGGCAGCTCGGCACGCTCGGGATATTCGTCGAGAAAGAAAACGGTACGCCGGCGCTGGGGCGCGGATCGTTCGCACCCGAGTCGTGCCCGCAATGCGCGGCCGGCGAGCCGCTGAGCGAACCGGGCTCACGCTTCTTGGGCGCGAACTGAGCTGACGATACGCATGGACTACGGCAAGCTCGTCCGGCCTGAAATTGCTTCGATGAAGCCGTATACGCCCGGCACGACTGTGTCGCAGGCGCGGGCGAAGTACGGGCTCGATTCGTTCGTGAAGCTGTCGTCGAACGAGAATCCGCTGGGCACGTCGCCCAAAGCGGCGGCGGCGCTCGCGGCGATGGGCGATCTGCAGGTGTACGTCGACGACGATCACGTCGAGCTGCGGCGCCGCCTCGCGGAACCGTACGGGTTCGGGGTCGAGCACGTGCTGGTGGGACACGGATCGAACGACGTCGTGCGCACGTTGTTCAGCGCGTTCGTCGCGAGCGGCGACGAGGTCGTGATGGGCGATCCGACGTTTTCGCTGTTCCCCACGGACACCGTGCTGGCCGGTGCGACGCCCGTGACGGTTCCATTGCGCGACGGCGTGCACGACCTCGACGCGATGCTCGCCGCGGTCACGCCGCGCACGAAGATGGTGGTCGTCGTCGATCCGAACAACCCGACGTCGACGCGCGTCGAGCGCGATGCGTTCGACCGCTTCGCACGCGCGCTGCCCGGCGTCGGTCGCGGCGCTCGCCGCGCTCGACGACGAGGCGTTCGTGCGAC
>JAXDMA010000405.1:0-15877 GCA_034666305.1 Vulcanimicrobiota bacterium | reverse complement strand
ATCGAGTGTCTGGTCAGCGGCGACGCCTTCTACTTCCTCGAGATGAATACGCGAATCCAGGTCGAGCACACCGTGTCCGAAGAGGTGTCGGGGATCGACCTCGTGCGCGAGCAGATCCTAGTCGCCGCGGGACGTCCGCTGTCGTTTGCTCAAGCCGACGTGGATGCCGGCTTCCGCGGCCACGCGATCGAGGTGCGCGTGAACGCCGAAGATCCGGCCCAAAACTTCCGCCCAGCTCCGGGCACGGTCGAGCGCTACAAGGAACCCGGCGGGTTCGGCGTGCGCGTCGATTCGGCGGCCTATCCGGGTTTCGCGATTACGCCCGACTACGACTCCATGATCGCGAAGCTGATCGTGTGGGCCCGCGACCGCGACGAAGCGCTGGCGCGGCTCGCGCGCGCGATCGACGAGTACACGATCACCGGCGTGCCGACCACACTCTCGCTGCTGCGCGCCCTGTGCGACTTCGGCCCGGTGCGCGACGCATCGTACGGCACGGCGACGCTCGAGCCGTTTGCAGCCTCGCTCGCGACGGCCGCGACGAACGGCGTTGCGCACGGCGCTCGAGATGAGGCAGGCGGTGCGGCCGGCGACGCCGACGGGATCATTCGGGTCGAAGTGGACGGGCGGCTTTTCCGCGTGCGGTTCGTCGACTTGCCCGAACCGCGCGGTACGGTTGCGCCCGGGACGCGGGCAGTCGCGCCAAAGAAAGGCGGCACCACGCGCAAGTCGACCGCGGCGGCGGGGAATGACGTCATCTCGCCCATGCACGGCGTCGTCGTGGAGATCCCGGTCGCACAGGGCGCGAGCGTGAACGAAGGCGACGTCGTCGCGGTGATCGAGGCGATGAAGATGATGAACGAAATTCGCGCGCACAAGAGCGGCACGGTCGCAACGGTTCACGTTACCGCGGGCGCGACGGTCGAAGCGCGCACGCCGCTCGTCACGATCGCGTGAAGCGCGACACCTTCACGGTCGTCCTTCGCATCGGGCTGGCGATCGGGGGCGCCATCGACCTGTTCGTCGGCCTGCTGTCGCTGTTCGCGCCGCAACTGCTCCAGCCGCTGCTCGACATCCCGGTGAAGGATCCGACCGTCGTGCAGATTGCGGGCGGCGAGTTCGTCGTCGCGGCGCTCGTGTATGCGCTCGCATTCCGCGATCCCGTGCGCTTTCGCGCGCTGCTCTGGTTATGCGCGCTCGATCAAATCTTTGCCGTGGTGCTGCCGGCGCTCGCCGTCCTGCACGGCGCAGCTCCCGCGACGTGGAAGATCGTCGCGCCGATTCCGTTCCAGGCGCTGTTGACGGTGCTGTTCGCCGTCTATGCTGCGCGGCCCGGCCGGAACCGCAGCGCGACGCCGTTCATGCAGTAGCGCAAACCCGTCGGCTTCGGGCCGTCGTCGAACACGTGGCCCAGATGGCCGGCGCAGCGCGCGCAGTGCACTTCGGTGCGGTCCATGAACATCGACTTGTCCGTGTGCGTCGCGACCGCATTGGGCAGCGGCGCATAGAAGCTCGGCCAGCCGGTACCGCTGTCGAACTTCGTTTTCGACGAGAACAGCGCGAGATCGCAGCCCAGGCACGAATAGGTTCCCGCGCGCTTCTCATCGTCGAGCGGGCTGGAGAACGGGCGCTCCGTGCCCTCGTGGCGCAGCACGTCGTACGACTCGGGCGGCAGCAGCTTGCGCCACTCCGCGTCGGTGTGCGTGACGACCGCCGCCCGCGCCGCGGCCGGGGCCATCAAGAGCAGGCCGGCGATCCCGGTGAGCAGGGTGCTGCGTTTCATCGTACTGCTAACGCTATCAGAGCCCGGTTTGGATGTCGGTAAGCAAGCTTACTTCGCCGCGGGCGGTGCGGGCGAGGGGGGCGGATCCGGCGCCAGCGGGTTCGGATCGAACACGTCGCCGCCGGCGATGAGCCCGTCATCGTCGATGGCAAAAATATAGAGCAGCGTGCGCTTGGGCGTCTGCAGCAAATACTGATATGCCGACGACGGTGCGCGACGGTCCACGTTGACCAGCGTGTACGTGCGGTCACCGAAACGCGACAAGTCGCGCAATGCCGCCTGAATGCGCGGCAGCCGCAGCGCGGCACGCGCGCCGGGGCGGAGTTTCGTGAGATCGATCGTGCCCGCGATCGCGTCGTCGAGCCAGCGCCGCGCGAGCGCATCGACCGCCGGTTTCGCGTACGGAATCGGCGTCGGCGATGCGGCTGGACCGGGCGCGGACGCGGGCGCGGTCTCCGTGGACGCAGCGGCGGGCGGCGGTTTGGGCGGCGCCGGGGCGACGGCCCGGTACACGGCGTTCACGATCGCGTTGTATGAGGCGGGCTCCTGATTGGTCAGCACGATCACGTCGATGCCGTCCTCGACGAAACGCGCATCCTGCGTTCCGAAGCCGGTCGTGTCCCCACCGTGCAGCACCACGTGCTTGCCGCCGGGAAGCGGTTGCATGAACAAGCCGAAACCGTAGCGCGTATCCGTGCCGTCGGCGAGCTTGAACGACGTGTGCATCATCTCACGCGATGCCGCGGACAACAGCGTGCCGCGGTCGATCGCGTTGTTCCAGGTTTCCAGATCCGCAAGCGTGCTCTCGATCGCGCCGGCGCCAGAAAACCACGTGTAGTCGAGATGGGACTCGTGCTCTTGCTCGCCCATCGCGAAGCGCGTGTAGCCGGTCGCGCGATTGGTCTCGACCAGCGCCTGGTCCTCGTAGCGCGTGCGCGTCATGCCGAGCGGCTCGAAGATGCGCGTGCGCAGAAAGTCCGCATAGCTGACGCCCGACAAACGTTCGATGATCGTCGCGAGCATGACGTAGCCGGTGTTGGAGTATTGCCACTTCGTGCCAGGCTTGAAGCCCAGCGGATCGTTCACCACGGTGTCGAGGATCTCTTCATTCGTCGCGGGGCGCGCGCCGAGGCGGTCGACGTCGGGCAGCTCCGTGAACTCCGCATATCCGCCGGTGTGCGTGAGCAGATTGCGAATCGTGACCTCGCGTCCGTGCGGCATGCCCGGCAAATAGCGCGAAACCGGCGCGTCGACATCGAGCTTGCCGGCGTCGCGCAACAGCAGGATGCCTGCGGCCGTGAACTGCTTGGTGTTCGAACCGATGCCGTACGTCGTGTCGGCGTCCGCCGGAACCTTGTCATCGAGATTCCGAAATCCGTACGCCTTCGCGAAGACGAGCTTGCCGTTCTTCGCGACGCCGATCGCCACCGACGGCGTGGCCTTGCGGTCGATGGCCGTGGCGGCGATTTTGTCGATCGCCGCCGTCTCTTCCGGCGTCAGCGCGACGGCGGTCGCGGATGGCGGTGTCTGCGCCCCTGCGCCGCTCCCCGGGATCAGCACATACGCCGGCAAGCTGAGCAGCACGGCAAACGCCGCGCTCGTGATACGGTTGCGCCTCATGTCCGCACGTACTGTGCGAACGCGCGCCATGTTTCCCGCGCGGCCTCGCGGCGCATAGGGCGCCGGGACCCCACCGGCGCAACCGTACGGGGTGAGCGCCCGCGACCTGAACGCCAGCGGTATCCCGCTGCAGCCGTTCTACGAGGAGCCCGAGCCGCCGGTCCGCCGCGCGGCGCCGGGCTCGTTTCCCTATACGCGGGGGATTCGGCGCACCATGTACCGCGGCCGGCACTGGACCATGCGCCAGTACGCGGGCTTCGCGACCGCGGCGGAATCCAACGAGCGCTACCGCTACCTGCTCGCGAGCGGCGTGACCGGGCTCTCGGTCGCATTCGACCTCCCCACGCAGCTCGGCCACGACTCCGACGCGAAACAGTCGCGCGGCGAGGTGGGCAAGGTGGGCGTCGCGATCGATACGATCGAGGACGTCGAGACGCTGTTCGACGGCATCCCGCTCGATCAGGTCACCGTGTCGATGACCATCAACGCGCCCGCGTCGATCTTGCTCGCGTTCGTGCTCGCGGTCGCACGGCGGCGCGGCATCCCGTTCGACAAGCTCGGCGGCACGGTGCAAAACGACGTGCTCAAAGAGTACGTCGCGCGCGGAACGTACATCTACCCCCCGGCGCAGTCGATGCGGCTGGTTACCGACGTGATGGCGTACTGCGCGGCGTCCGTGCCGAATTGGAACACGATCTCGATCTCCGGCTATCACATCCGCGAAGCCGGTTCTACCGCGCTCCAAGAGATCGCGTTCACGCTCGCCGACGCGAAGGCATACCTGCGCGCGGCGCAGCGCGCCGGGCTCGACGTGGACACGGTCGCGCCGCGCATCTCCTTCTTCTGGAACGCGCACAACGACTTCTTCGAAGAGATCGCGAAGTTTCGCGCGGCGAGAACGCTCTGGGCGCAGATCGTGCGCGACGAGTTCGGCTCGCACGACCCGAAGTCGCAGATGCTGCGCTTCCACACGCAGACGGGCGGGTCGACGCTGACCGCGCAAGAGCCGCAGAACAACGTCGTGCGCGTCGCGCTGCAAGCGCTGGCCGCGGTGCTCGGCGGCACGCAGTCGCTGCACACGAACGGGCAAGATGAAGCGCTGGGTCTGCCGACCGAACAGTCCGCGCGCGTCGCGCTGCGCACGCAGCAGATCATTGCGTACGAAAGCGGCGTGACCGATGTCGCCGACCCGCTGGCCGGATCGTACTACGTCGAGTGGCTCACCGACGAGCTGACCGTGCGCGCACGCAAGCTGATCGCGGAGATCGACGAGCTCGGCGGCGCGGTCGCAGCGATCGAGAGCGGCTGGATGCAGGACCAGATCGGCGAATCCGCCTACCGCGCACAGCAAGAGATCGAACGCGGCCGCCAGGTGGTCGTCGGGGTGAATAAGTTCAATGAGGCGACGAACGGCGTCAAAATGCCGGTCCAGCGCATCGATCCGGCGATCGAGCGCGAGCAGATTGCGCGCACGCGCGCATTCCGCGAACGGCGTGACGCCGCGCGCACGCAGGCAGCGCTAACCGAGGTTCGCCGCGCGGCCGAAGGCACCGACAATCTGATGCCGCCGTTCATCGAGGCGGTCGACGCCGGCGCGACGCTGGGCGAGATCTGCAACGTGCTGCGCGAAGTCTTCGGCACGCACGTCGCGCGCGAGCGGATCGCGTGATCGACGCGCCCATCGATCACGTGGCGATCGTCGTCAAGGACCTCGACGCGACGCTTGCGCTGTACACACAGACGCTGGGTTTCAGCCAGGTGTATCGCGAGACCATCGCCGATCAGGGCGTCGAGGCGGTCGGAGTGCGCACCGGCGACGCCGTGATCGAGCTGCTGCGCCCGCTCAGCGAAGACTCGCCGATCGCGAAGTTCCGCGGTGACGCCGCAACCAAGCTGCACCACACGGCATATCGCGTCGCGGACATTCGGGCTGAACTCGCGCGGCTCAAGGCGGCCGGCGTGCGGCTCATCGACGAAGAGCCGCGCCGGGGCGCGCACGGCAACACGATCGCCTTTCTGCACCCAAAGTCGACGGCAGGCGTGCTGATCGAGCTCTGCCAACCGGGTGATTCCTAGGGAACCCTCGCTCGCGTGACGGCGTTCTCCCGGTGATGCGGGCGAACGGTATCTCTCGAACCATTGACGGCGAACCGTGATCGCGCCCGCCCTCGTGCTCGCCGCGCTGCTCGACACGGCGCCGGTTGCCGCATCCTCGCCCGCACCCTCACCTGGCGATGCAATGTACGCATCCGCGCGCCGCGCGCGTTCGGAAAGCGCGTATGCCCACTATGCCGTGTACGCGACCGTCCTGACGTTTCGCCACAACGGGCATCAGGTCGTCAGCACGTGGGACACCGTCGAAGACTTGCGCCGCCGACTCGTGCACTCGCGCGCGCTCAACCGCGAGGAAGCGGCGCACCCGCACGTGCCGCACGGCACGGCTTTCAGCATCGGTATGGGACCAAGCGGGGTTCTCCCGCCCGGCGTCATGCCGCCGAAGGGCAAGTCGCCTCCCGAACCCACGAACGACCCGATCGGGCAGCTTACGCTCGCAGTCGATCAAGATTTCGGGCTCGCGCTCACGGCGCCGCCGATCGTCGCGACCGCGAACATGAGCGAGGTGGCTTCGACGGTCACGACCTTACCGAAGATCGGGCGCACCGGCACCGTCGCGCGCACGTACGACGTTACCGATCTCGGCGATCTCACCGAAAGCGGAGTCGCGCTGCACCATTTGGGTTTGCGCCCGCTGCGCGACCCGCACCGCTTCCGCCTCCGCGAACTGTGGCTCGATGCGAAGACCTCGCTGCCGGTGCGCGCGATCGTCGCGGGGATCACGAACCGCGGGCCGCTCGACGCCGTCGACTGGCGCGTGGACTTCAAGCAGCTCGAGGGTGGCACGTACATCGCGCGCGTAACCGCGCTGACGCCGCTCAACACCGACGGCGGCCGTCTCGACGACGTCACCATCACGTTCGCCGAGCTGCGCGCGACGAATCGCTTAACTCCCGAAGAATCGCTCGGACTTTCGGACAGCGTCGGCACGACGGACCCGTGAGAGCGCCCGCGCGTTAGCGCAGCGCGTAGCGGTCGAGTCGCAGATCGAGTTCCGTTTCGAACGTGCGGTCCCACGGCAGCGTGATGGTGAAACCGCGATCGCGGAACGCCGGTTCGATCTGCGCGAGCAGGTCGAGCCCGTCGCGCCAGAGCTTCGCGCGGTTTTCCGACGCGGCGACTCGCGCGACCTCGGGCAGCAGATAAGTATGATCGCTCACGCCTTGCGCGGAAAGATCGGTGTTGAGCTGCGGCCGCACATCGGTGTGAAACGCGATGTCGTCGACGTAGCGCATCATCGTGAACGTGGCGTGCGCACGGGCGTCGTATGATCCAAGTTGCCGGCCGGCAGCGACCGCGACCGCCTCGGGCAGCGCCGTGCCGATCGTGTTCGCCACGGTATTCCACGAAGCGAACGCGTCGATACGCCCGGCGATGTGGCGCGCGATCAATTCGTCCGTCAGCTTACGCTGCTCCGCGTAATCGTTGGTGGCGAGGAACGACAAATCGGCGACGGCGGTTACCGGCGCGCGCGTCGGATCGCTCGAAATCCTCCGCGGATCATACGGCCTTCCGATGCGTTCCACGAACGCGGCCTCGTCCGCATCGGTCGTCCCCGCGACACGCACGAAGAGATCGATCGAGGGCCGCTCGCCGTCGGCCACCGGATGAGCCCCGCACGTGCGAATCAAATCGGCGATTGTCGTGGCGATGGGAGCGAACTCGAGCGGATCGTTCACGCCGCCGCCGTCGGGCCGCGAGTAGATCACCCGCACGGCCGGAGTAATCGCGGCTTCCCGCGCGAGCGCCGCCGACAGCAGCGCCATCGCGAGCTCGTCGGCCCCAGGCTCGATCGACGCGCGCGACGGGGGCAACCACGCCGCGGCGAACGCACGCAGCGCCGCGAGGTCGCGCAGGTGCAGGCCGACGGGGCCGGCATCGTCCTGCCCCAGCACGATGCGGTCGAACCCGCCCTCCGCCGCGGTGCGCAACGCGAACAAGTCGACGTCGCGATCGCGCGCCCGCGTGTCGAGATACGCATCGAGTGCGGGACCGAGTTGCGCGCGCAGCTTCGCGGCGAACGCGCGCTGCTCGCCGGTCTGCGGCGGGTCGGGCAGATTGGCGTACTGTTGGATCCCGCCCCACACGTCGGCGCCCGCGAACGGAAATGACGCGGCCGGCCCGAGCTTCGGAACACCGGTCGGCGCGAGCCGCATCACGGTGCCGAAGACCGCGAACGACGCGTTGGGACGCGTCGCACGAATCGCCGCGAGATCCTGCAGGCGCGTGTACGCGACGGCGCGCGAGACGCCGGGGATGCGCGACGCGACGAGCCCGCCGTACACGACCATGTCGTTCGACACGACGTACGCGTGCGCGTCGCGCGGCGCGTCGTCGCGCAGCCAGCGCAGGATTCCGGCGGAATCGCCGGGCGTCAGGTACCGCCCGAGCATCGGCCGCGGCGGCTCGGCGACCCGCACGCCCGCGATCGCACCGAGAAGCCGCGGCAGCTGCGCGGTGACCGGCCGATCGTCGAGCGGAACGACGACGAACGTGACCGCCAGCAGAGACGAAACGAGCGCTGCGATGGACTGCACCGCCGCGCCCTATTCGTCGCTGGGCCGATTAACTCTTGAAGCCGTAGAGTCCGTGGCCGTTGGGGTTGGCCACGTAGATCTTATAGGCTTTGCGAATGCCCAGCGACTGCGTGAACAGGACGTGGACCGGCGTATTCGGTTTGAGGTCCTTGGTCTGGACGCTCTTCCCGTTGGAGAACAGCGTCGCGAAGTTCGGCGCGTACAGGAACGACAGGTCCGCGGGCACGCCGTCGATGCAGTGGACGCGAATGTTCTGCGTGGACACGTGGCGGACGTAGCCGTGGCAGTGCCGCACCTTGCCGCCGGGAACGGACGCATCGTTGTCTTTGGTCAGCTCGGCGGACGCGAGGAGCGTCGAAGAGGCGACGAACGCGATCGCGGCGAGCGCGGGAAGCGAACGGCGGATTGAGGCGAAGAGCATGGCGTGAGGTCCTTCCGTTGATCGAATGCCGAACGATGGCGGGCGCCGAGCGTCTCGACGCCTTTTCGCTGATGAAACAGTTCCGCGCGGACGAAGGCCTGCTGGCCGAAGCGCTCGCGCTGTTCGTGGACCGCCCGGACTATGGCTTCGTCTGGCTGGCCTACGATGACGGTATACCCGCCGCGTGCGCTTCGGCCGCCTACGCGATCGGCACGGAAACCGGCGGCCTCGTCGCGACGCTGCGCGACTTCTGGGTCGCGCCCGACCGGCGCCGCCGCGGCATCGGAACCGCCTTGCTCGCGACGCTCCACGGCCGCCTCGACCAGCTCGGCGTCACGCGCGTCGAGGCCTCGCTTCCGAGCGATCACGCGCTGCAAAGCTTCTTCAGCACGCGCGGTTACACCGATTTGGGCGGCACGACCGTGGTCTCGAACCGCCGCTGACGATCAGCCCCCGGCGTCGATGACCCGCGCGAGCCGCCCGTGCGCACCTCGCAGCAGCCCTTCGGCTTCAGCCCTGCCGACGCCGCGCCGCGCCATGACGACTGCCGTCTTCACCGAGCCCCCCGCTGCGAGGAGCAGCGCGCGGGCATCCACGTCGCCGGCCAAGTCCCGCACGAGCCGCTCGCCGCGCGCCCGCAGCTTGTCGTTCGTCGCCACAAGGTCGACCATCCGGTTGCCGTAGGTCTTCCCGAGCCGAATCATCGCGCCGGTCGAGATCGCATTCAACACGATTTTTTGCGCGGTCCCCGCGCGCATGCGCGTCGATCCTTGAATCGGTTCCGCGCCGGTCGCCGCCACGATGCCGACGTCCGCGTCGCCCGCCAGAGCGCCGCCGGGGGCGTTGACGATCCCGACGGTCCGCGCACCGCGCGCGCGCGCAGCTTGCACCGCGGCCCGCACGAACGGTGCACCGCCGCTCGCGGAGATGCCGATGACGACATCGTTCGCGCCGACGTCATCCACGAGCCGCGCGCCCGCGACCGCATCATCTTCCGCGCCTTCGACCGCACGCCGCAACGCGCCGTCACCGCCGGCGATCCGTCCCTCGACGAGCGCGGGATCGACGCCGAACGTCGGCGGCAACTCCGCCGCATCGAGCACCGCAAGCCGGCCGCTGGTACCGGCCCCGACGAGGACGACGCGTCCGCCCCGCTCGACGGCATCAGCCACGAGCGCCGTCGCGCGAGCGATGTCATCCGACACCTCGAGCGCCGCATCGACGGCGATCCGATGCGACTCGACCAGTACGCGCGCGAGCGCGCCGTCGTCGAGCTGATCGATGTCCGCCGTCGCGGCATCGAGCGACTCGGTCGCGGGTAAGTCCGTCAACGTGCCAGCCGTTCCGCCAGCCGCAGCGCACCGCGCGCGGGCTCGTCACCACCCTTGACGATCGTCGCTCCGGCGACATCGCCGTTCAACCGCGTCTCGAGCAGAAACGTCAGCAAACTGTTCTCACGAAACAAACCGCCCGCGAGCGCGATCCGCGGCGACGCATCGAGCAGCTGCACGGCACGCAACGCCGCTTTGACGAGATCGCCCAACTCCTGTGCCGCCTGCTGGACGATTTTGGTCGAAGCGCGATTCCCTTTCCCGGCGAACGCGATGATGCTGGGTGCCAGCGCCGCGACCTGCGCGGGATCGACCGCGCGGTCGTACAACGCCGCAACGTAGCCTTCGCGATCGGTGACGTCGAGCGCGCGCGCAACGAGATCGGTCGTCTCGTCGCGACTCGCACGCCCGTCGAGCACGCGGCCGAACAGCTTCACGGCCTGCATCCCGATCCAAAACGCGGACCCCTCGTCGCCCGCGACATACCCCAAGCCGCCGACGCGCTGCGACCGGTCGCCGTGCTCGGCAAAAGCGGTCGAGCCCGTGCCCGCGATCAACACCGCGCCGTCACCGTCCGGTATCGCCGCCCGAAACGCGATGGCGGCATCGTCGCCGACGACGACGTGCGCCCCGCGAAACGCGCTCTCGATCGATTCACGAAGCTGTCCGCCGACTCGCTTGCGCCCCGCGCCGGCCGCGCCGACATAAATCGCGTCGGGCGCCGCGCCTGCAACCACGTCGCGAATGGTCCGAATGATCACGTCAGCGGCGTCGTCCGCCCCGAGCGTCGTCGCATTTGCGCCGCGCCCACGCGCCTCGCGCACGAACTCGCCATCTTTGGACACAGCCGCTACCGTCGATGTACCGCCCGCATCGACTCCCACCGAAATCACGCCTTGTCCATTCTCCTACGAAACGGGCGGGCCTTGCTCCGCAGCCTCCGAGCGAATGCGTTCGAGCAGCGCATCGAGCTCGTACGGCGCGATCGCGCCCAGCAGACGCGAGCCACGCGCACCGGTGACGAGCGGCAAACCCGCTTCGTGCCCGCGCAACGTCGCAAAACCGAGGACGGCGAAGGCGATCGCCTCTTTCGCATCCGCGTCGATGCCGAACTCGTCCGACACGGCGATGCGCACGCCGGTGAGCATCGCGCGCAAACCCGCGATCAGCGCGGGGTTGCGCGCACCCCCGCCGCTGACGATCGCGAGCGTCGCCTGCGGCGCTTCGCTGCGGATCGCGCTGCTCACGGTGCCGATCGTCAGCGCGGTGAGCGTCGCGACCGCGTCGGCGAACTCCAGTGCGTCCAGGTCGCCGCGCCAGCGGGCGACGAACGGCGCGCCGAATTGCTCGCGGCCCGTCGATTTCGGCAGCGGCGCGGAGAAGTAATCGTCGGCCAACATGCGCCCGAGTAGTCCGGGGTCGGGCTTTCCTTGGCGCGCGAGCGCGCCGTCGCGGTCGTAGCGCTGCGCGTTGGAACTGCGCAGTGCGACGTACGTGTCGATCGGGAGGTTCGCCGGCCCCGAGTCGAAGGCGATCCCTTGCGGCAGCACCGTCAGGTTCGCGATTCCGCCTAGGTTCAGCGCCACGCATGGTGCGTGCTCCGCGAACAACAGCGCGTCGACGAACGGCACGAGCGGGGCGCCCGTCCCGCCGGCCGCGGTGTCGGCCGAGCGAAAGTCGTACAGGACCGTCGTTTCCGCGCGTTCGCGGATGCGGAACGCGTCGCCCAATTGCAGGGTGTGGTGCGCCGCGCCGTCGTGCGCCAGCGTGATGCCGTGCGATGCCACCGCGTCGAGCTGCGCGTCGCCCGCAACCATGCGAACTGCGTCGCCAAGGGCGTCGCCGATAGCGGCGTTCAGGGCGGACAGTTCGAGCGCGCCGATCGGCGCGGGCGGGTACGCCGTCATGATCCGTGCGCGCAGGGCCTCCGCGAAGGGAACGGTTGCAAAGCGCTCGCAGCGCACGCGCACTGCGGCGCCGTTCGCGCGCACGTCGCAGATCGCGACGTCGATGCCGTCGAGCGAGGTTCCGGAGATGACGCCGGCGATCTTCATGCGCGATCCACCGCTCGGACGGCGGCGTCGGCGACCGCGGCGCGAATCGGGCGGATGTCGGTGCGGCCGAAGTGGACCGCATTCGTCAGCAGCACCACGTTGAGGTCGCGCCAGGGATCGACCCAGATGGACGTGCCGGTGAAGCCCGTGTGACCGAACGTGCTCGACGTCATGAGCGCACCGCACGAGTTCTCGTCGGACGTTTTCAAAGCCCACCCGAGGCCGCGGCGCAAAATGGCATCCTGGCCTTCTTCGAGGACCGCTTCGCGCGCAAGCGCGGGGTCGAGGGGAGTCGGGCGGCGGTGCAGCGCGGCGAGGTACCAGTTGCCGAGCTGCGCGACGTCGCGCGCGGTGCCGAAAAGGCCCGCATGGCCGGCGACGCCGCCCATCAGATACGCTTTCTCGTCGTGGACGTCGCCCTGCACGCTGCCGCGCCACGCATCGGTTTCGGTTGCGGGGATGGCGGGACGCTCGATGCCGCGCGGGCGGTACGCGATGGTGGTCGTGCCCATGGCAGCCAATTCGTCCTCGATCGCCTTGGCTTGCGAACGGCCGGGCGCGGCGCGGGAAAGGATCGTGCCCAGCGCGATGAAGCCGAGGTCGCTGTAGAGCACGTGCGCGCCGGGAGCCTCGGCGAGCGCTTCGGTCAGCGCGAACGTTTCCACGTTCTTGTCGAGCAGCGTGCGATAGTCCGCGCCGCTCTTGAATCCCGCGAGGTGCGCCAGGATGCGGCGCAGCGTGATCCGTTCGTGAGCGTTGCCGCGCCACTCCGGGATCAGACCGGTGAGCTTCGCGTCGAGCGCGAGCGTGCCGCGCGCGACGTATGCGAGCGCGACGGTGGACACGAACACCTTCGTGATCGAGGCGAGATCGAAGCGCGTGTCGGCGAAGCACGGCTGCGAAGGCTCGCCGCTGCGCGTGCGGCCGAACGCGCGCTCGTGACGCACGCGTCCGCCCTGTTCGACGCGCACGACGGCCGCGCTGAAGCGCGTGCCGAGCGCGTCGTTCAGGACGGCGTCGAGCTCAGCGAACAGCGGCGTCCTCGGTCAAGCGCACGGGCAGCGTGCCGCGCGCGCCGGCGCGTCCGGCGAGCACGTCGGCGCAGCCCTCGATGGAAATCGCCTGGTCACCATAGATGCACAGGATGCGGCGCGCGCGCGGCCACAGCAGCGCGTCGTACGGCGCCCGCGCTGAAACGAGTGCGGCATCGGGGGCTTGAGCGAGGATGCGTTCCACGGCATCGTATTGCGCCGGGTGGAGGTGCGCGTCGCGCGTGACAAGGACGAACTCACGGTCGCCGAGTGCCGCGATGTGTTCGAGGAGCAACCCGACGTCGCCGGCTGCTGGTTCGATCGCGACGCGCATGATCTCGCTCTTCCAGCCGCGTTGCCGCAGCGCCGAGCTGAGGGACGGCAACTCGACCGCGGTCCGACGGCCCGAGAGTGCGGCGTTGTCGGCGACCGCGCCTTCGAAGGAGATCACGGTGACCGGCTTGCCGGCGCGCAGGGCCGGGTCGCCGCGCACCACCGTCGGCGCGCGGCGCGCAGCTTCGCGTGGGGCGTCTTCGTCGACCGCGTCCGCGAGCGGAATGCGACGCGCGAGGCGATCGCGCAAGCCGCGTACGCGTGCGTGTGCGTCCTGCAGGCGCGACAGCGGGATCGCGCCGTCGCGCACCGCCGTGACGATCGCGTCGGCGGCGGCGTGCGCCAGCTCGAGGCGGTGACTGATGAACATCAGGTCGGCGCCGGCCGCGAGCGCGTCGACGGCACCGCGCACCGTGCCGGCGCCGCGCGCGATCGCGTCCATCTCCAGGCAGTCGGTGGCGATCACGCCGTCATAGCCGAGCTCGCCGCGCAACAACCCCGTCAGCACTGCCGGCGACAACGTCGCCGGACGCTGCGCATCGAACGCGTCGAGGATCACGTGCGCCGTGAGCACGATCGACGGGGCGTGCTCGGAGAGCGCGCGCGTGAACGGCACGAGATCGCGCGCGCGCAGCGTCGCAGCGCCGGCGGTCACACGCGGCAACGCGACGTGCGAGTCTTCGGACGTCGATCCGTGACCGGGGAAGTGCTTCAGCGCCGCGGCGACGCCGCCGCGTTCGAGCCCGCGTGCGAACGCGATCACGAACTCCGCGACGCGCTCCGGGTCGTCGCCGTACGACCGCGTCGCGACGACGGTGCTTCGCGGCTGCAGCGAAAGATCGGCGACCGGTGCAAGGTCGACGTCGATGCCCAGCGCGGCGAGATCGCGGCCGAGCAGCGTGCCGAGCCGTTCCGCGAGCGCAGCGTCGCCTGTCGCACCGACGGCCATCGCCGACGGCAGCGCCGCGACGCCGGAACGAACGCGTTCGACGCGGCCACCTTCTTGATCGACCGCAATGAGGGGCGCGGGTGACGCGACATCGCGCAGCGCGGCGACCAGCTCGCGAAGCTCCTCGGCGGTGCCGGCATTGCGCGCGAACAAGATGATCGCGCCCGGTGAGAACGTGCGCAGCGCGTCCAGCGGCGCGCTCGGCGCCGTGGCGCCCGTGAACCCGACTCCGATCACGCCGCGCGCGAGCGCCGCGAGATCAGCGGGAACGGTCAATGCTTGATGAGCCGGATGATCTGCGCGACGAGCTTGCCGGCGGTCTTCGAGATGAAGATCTGCACTTTCGAGCCCTTCGAAACGTCGGTCAGCGTATGATAACCGGGATCGTCGGACTGGACGCTCGTCGTCGGCATCGTCGAGACGTCGACTTTCCCTTGCCGCGTCGAATCGACCGTCACGACACCGCGCGCGTAGTCGACATTTGTCACTTTGCCTTCGATCACGCCACCGTCTTGCGCGCTGCTGCTCTGCGCAACCGCGGTGGGCGACGGCGACGGCGCGGGCGCGGCAAAAGCAGCAGCGGGGACGCACAAAAGACCCAGGACGGTAACGACGACGAGGCGGGACATCACTCCGTAGTAACGCATGGCCGGATTGCGTTCGTTCCCCACATCAACGCGTGATCTCCCCCACCGACGCGAAATATGCGTCGCGCGCGCCGGCCTCGCCGGATTTGGCCCGAACGCGTGCCGCGCGGGCCGCGACGATCGTTTCGTCGCCGGCGACCTTGCCGCCCAGCACCAGGCGCAAAGCGAGCAGCGCCTCGTCCGCGGCGCGCACGCCGACGGTTTCCAGCGCGCGGTAGAACGGCTGCGCGCGCGGGTCGGGCGAGCGGTCGCGCAGCGCGGCGGCGATCGCTTCGGCTTTAGCGGGGCGTCCGTCGAGGAGGTAGCCGTCCAGAGGGTGCAGTTCCACCCGGATGCTTTTCGCGGTGCGTCCCCTGGCGCTTGCCGTGGTACTCGGTGCCGTTGCCGCCGCGCCGACGCCCGACGCGCTCGCCGGCCTTGCGGCCGCCAACGGCCACGCCGCGGCCGTGCGGTTGCATGCGACGGGATCGCGCGTCGTCGAAGGCCGCACGATCACGACGACGCTCGACGTCCTGGGCACGCAGCGACTCGAGCGCCGCTGCGTCGCGGGCGTCTGCGGCGGGACGTGGTTCGACGGCTCGCGCGAGTGGACGTACGCCCTCAACGACGTCGCGCTCCCGGAAGAGGTCGACGAGGCGACGCTGACGCTGCGCACGCTCGCCGCGATCGCGTCGTACGCGTTCGCCGAGCCGGCGTTTCGCAGCGGCGGCGGGACCGTGACGGCCGCCGGTCCTGATCGCTGGCGCGTTCGCGCTCGGGACGGCATCGAGCTGACCGCGGTCGTCGATCCCGCCACGCGCGCGCTGGCGCGCATCGATACCGCGGAGGGGCGAACGCTCGCGGTCTACGGGCACCCGATCCGCGCCGGCGGGGCGACGTTCGCGCTCGACCGCCGCGGCCCGTTTGAAAGCGGCCCGCTCGACGCGGCGGCCGTCGTCGCCGATCCCCTCGGACCGCCCGCCGGCGCAGCCGCCACGTTCGCCGGCGAATCGGCGCTCGCGCTCGGCAGCGACCCGGTTCCGATCGTAACGTGCAGCCTCGGGGGCCGCGCAGTAC
>JAXDMA010000404.1:0-4307 GCA_034666305.1 Vulcanimicrobiota bacterium | reverse complement strand
GCGTACTCGGCGGCATCCATGATGTCGAACGACTCGCCGCGATCGGTCTGCAGCCCGAACGTCATCGTGCCCAGGCAAACTTCGGAGATCTTGAGCCCGGTACGGCCAAGTCGAACGGTGCGCATCGGTACGAGCGTTCGGGCCATCTTTGCGGTTTCCCAGCGTCGCGGTTAGAATGATGACATGCGCAATTGGGCAGGGTTCATCCTCACTGCCGTCGTGCTGGCCGCCGCAACGCCCGGCGTCGCGCCTGCCGCCGATCCGGCGGCGCCGCCGATGCTGACGCCAAGCCTTGCGCGCACGGTTGCTAGTGCCTGCCCGGCCGCACGGCCGTACGCGGACGAGCTCGTCCGCGGCATCACACGCGCGCAAGCGGCAGCGGCGACGCCGATCTTGACGAAGTGCGCGCGCGAGGTCCGGCTGTTCGTCTACCAGTGGAAGAACGATGTCGCGAACATCGCGCTCGCGGCGACCGAGCTCTCCCGCGGATTGCTCGATCGCGATCCCACATTGCTCCGGGCTGCCGCGTACGCCACCCGCGACCTGCGCGGCGCCAGCCGGGCAAGCGACGATCAGGTGCGCGCATGGACCATCATCCCGGATTACTTCGACGTGGCGCGCAACGAGCTGGTCTTCGAAACGCAGGCGTCATGCGACGTCTCGGCGGTGGCGAACGCAACCTATATCAACGTCGCAGCGCGCACGGGAGTCGCCTGGATCACGGTTCCGCGCGGCGAGACGCTCGCGGACAGACGTCTTCGCACCGCGGCGTGCACGCTCGTCTCGCGCGACATCAACGGCACGCTTTCGCCGTTCTCGGCCGCGGTAGGGCACTATCCCGATCCGGGCATCCTCAACCCGAACTCGTCGCGCGATCCGGCAATCGAGCCGATCCTTCGCGAACTGCCGGTGCCGCGCTAGCCGCGGTATCGTATGCCGTAGGTGGGTATACGCCTCCATCAACCACTGCGTTGGAGGAAACACCGTGCCGCGAGCGCGTCGAATCGGCCATACGTTATGGATCGCAACCGCCGTGCTGCTCGCGTCCTGCAGCGGCGGCTCTAGCGGGTCGGTAGCACCGGTAACGACGCCGACCCCCGCCCCGCAGTTCCCCGGCTCGGGACCGGGTCAACCCACGCCGGCGCCGGGGCAAACCACGCCGCCGCCGACGCCGGTACCGACCGCGAGCCCCACTCCGGCGCCTCCGCCTCCGGGCGTCGTCACGCCTGCACCGGCGATCGTCCGGCTGGGTTCCTATCACGTCGCTCCGCAACAGATCTTCGTCGCGGGAATATCCGCGGGCGGATTCTTCGGCGTGCAAATGCACGTTGCGCATTCCAGCGTGTTCAAGGGCGCCGCGATTTACGCAGGCGGCGTGTACCATTGCTCCCAAGACAGCGTAGCGCTCGCGCTCACGGAGTGCGGCGGCGAGACGGTCAACGGTCAAGCACTCTACCAGAATACACTCGCGCAGTCCGAAGCGTACCTCGATCAGCAATCCGTGGCCGCGACGATCGACGCCGCCGCGAACTTGCAGAACCAGCCCGTATACCTGTGGTCGGGCACGAAAGACTCCGTCGTCAACCCGCAAGAGATGGCGGACTTGAACAGCGAGTACGCGCACTACGGCGCGCGCATCACGTTCGACAACGCGTTCGTCGCGGACCACGGCTGGGAGTCGCCGACGGGTGAAGTGCCCTGCGGCACCGCCGCGAGCCCGTTCATGATCGCGTGCAGCCAGAACGGCCAGCTCTACGATTCGGAGCAGAAGTGGCTGACGCTGTTCTTCGGCGCCTTGAACCCGCGCGTGAGCGCACCGCAAGGCAGCCTGCTGCGCTTCGACCAGACCGAGTTCGGTGCGGGCGCCTCGAACTCGATGGACACGAACGGCACGGTGTTCGTGCCGCAGGCATGCGCCGGCGGCGCGACGTGCGGTTTCGTCGTCGCCTTTCACGGCTGCAAACAGGGTCACGCGTTCATCGGCGACCGCTTCGTGATCGAGAGCGGCATCGACGAATGGGCGGATACGAACAAGATCATCGTGCTCTATCCCTACGCCGTGGCGGCGCCCGGACCGACGCCCTACAATCCCAACGGCTGCTGGGATTGGTGGGGCTACGACGACGCGAACTATTCGCTCAAGAGCGGAACGCAGCTGAACATCGTGTACAAGATGGTGCAGCGCGTGACGGGAAGCCCGTAAGCGCACGTTGCGGCAACCGCAGCGTTAGGAAACGGCGGTACGCAACGGCTTCGGCAGCGCGCCCGTGATCAGCGTGTTCGCGATGCGCAGCGGGTCGTAGTCCGACACGTCGACGACGTCCGCGTCGTCGGCGTTGCGGCGGGCGGCGCGTAAGGCTTCGATCGCTTCGGGGAGGGCGAACTGCTCGCCGACGTAGCCCGCGACGAAGCGCCCGCCGCGGATTTCGCCGCGTGCTTCCAGGCGGCGCAGCGCGCCGAGCAGCTCGCGCCACGGCGGGGCGAGCGTTTCGCGGGCTGCGACGTCGCGGAACACGACGCCCCAGCGATCGAGCAGGCGGCGCGCAAACGTCTCGGGCTCGATGCGTTCGGTCTCCGACGCCAGGCGCGTCCACCGGCCGCTCGACGAGCGCGGGCGGGCGCGCAGGCCCTTGTCGCCGAGGCGGCGCTTGGAGTCGATGAGCGAGCGCAGCGCGTCGAAACCGTCCGCCGTCACCAAGCCCGCGGCGACGAGCTGCCAGAGCGCTTCTTCCACTTCGGCCGGGAGGCGTTTGGTGCCGCGCACGATGTCGGCGAAGAACGGCGCGCCGCGGCGGCCGATCTCCTCGAGCACTTCCTGCGCGGCGTGCGAGAGCGCTGCGTTCTCTTCGCCGTCGCGCGTGACGATCAGCGACTCCGCGTCCTCGCGTTTCAGCAGCGAGATCGGCGCTAGCTTGGTGGGCCTGATGCGGCGCTGGCGTTCATCGGCTACGACCGGCGTCAGCGCCGGATGCGGCGACAGCCGGCCCCACATGACCTCGCCGGAGTAGCAGAGCTGGTCCAGATATTCGCGCTTGTAGCGCGTCACGCGCGCCGGCAGAATCGATGCTTCCCACGCCGCCGCCGGGATCTCGTAGCCTTCGAGCTGCTTGATGATCTGCAGCGTGCCGTCGATGCCGTGCAGGCGCGACGTCGGCGCGACGTGCTGCCAGCGGTACAGAAAGCGCACGTACTCGGCCGTGGTGACCGGTTCGATCTCGCGGCGCAGCGTGCCCAGCGTCAGGCGGTGGATGCGCGCGAGCACGCGCCGGTTGCAGAACTCTTCGTCTTCGCTGCCGCGGAACCGGCCGCGCAGAACTTGGCCTTCCGTTTCCAGCCGGATCAATGCCGCTTCGATCGCACCGGTGTCGACGACGAAGCGTTCGGCGAGCCCCGCGACCGTGACGGGACCGCTCGATTCCAGCCACCCGCGCACGATCTCGGCGATCGCGTCCTCGCGGCGTTCGGGCAACGGTTGCGACGGCGCGATCGCCGCGATCTCCGGCTGCGTGGCTGCATCCGGATACGCGACGCGTGCGAGTGCGAGGCGTTCCGCGCACGCCCAGAAGCGCGCGTCGCCGTTCGCGAGCGTCGTCGCGCGGCGCTGCGCGACCAGCTCGTCGAACCACGCCGCCCATTCGGCGACCGGCGGCAGGATGACGAGCGTCGCGAGGGCGTCGTGCAGCTCGTCGGCGTCGCGAACCACCGGCCACACCGATTCTGTGACCTCGGCGATCGCGGCCGGATCGAGGATGCCCGCGCCGTCGGCGTCGCCGCGGATCGTTCGGCGCAGCGTGACCGCGCGGGTGCGGCGCTCTTCGAGCGGCGCGTCGTCGAGGTACGCGTACGGGTTCGCGTTGAGGATCTCGTGACAGAACGGCGACGGCTCCGCGGTGTCGACGGCGACCGTCTTGATCGCGCCGCTCTCGACCGCGCGCAGCACGGTGGTCAGTCCCGCG
Source organism: Vulcanimicrobiota bacterium (assembly GCA_034666305.1). Lineage (GTDB taxonomy): Bacteria > Vulcanimicrobiota > Vulcanimicrobiia > Vulcanimicrobiales > Vulcanimicrobiaceae > Vulcanimicrobium. The sequence continues at coordinate 351 of JAXDMA010000404.1, read as the reverse complement.
AGGTCCATCGCTTCGGTGAGGCAGTTGCCGATCGTCTCGCGCACGAGCACGTGATCGGGGATGCGGATCGGGCCGGTGAGGTTCTCACCGCACGCGGCCGCGTCGGGGAAGCACGCCGCAAGGAGATCGTCGGCCCGCATGCGCTGCAGCTGCGGCGCGACTTTCTTGCCGCCGCGCATGCGCAGGATGGCGAGCGCGCGCGTGGCGTTCCAGCGCCAGCGCGCGGCGAACATCGGCGCCGTGAGGAGCGCCTGCGTCAGCGTCGCCTCGACGCTGGCCGACTTGACGTACTCGAACACGATCTCCAGCGGGAACGCGTGCTGGTCGCTCAGCGACAGCACGACGCCGTTG
>JAXDMA010000403.1:0-10648 GCA_034666305.1 Vulcanimicrobiota bacterium | reverse complement strand
TCCCGTCCTCGACCGCGCGCAGGACGGTGGTCAGACCGGTTAGATCCATCGCTTCGGTGAGGCAGTTGCCGATCGTCTCGCGCACGAGCACGTGATCGGGGATGCGGATCGGGCCGGTGAGGTTCTCACCGCACGCGGCCGCGTCGGGGAAGCACGCGGCGAGCAAGTCGACGGCGCGCATGCGCTGCAGCTGCGGCGCGACCATCTTGCCGCCGCGCATGCGCAGGATGGCGAGCGCGCGCGTGGCGTTCCAGCGCCAGCGCGCGGCGAACATCGGCGCGGTGAGCAGCGCCTGCGTCAGCGTCGCCTCGACGCTGGCCGACTTGACGTACTCGAACACGATAGCCAGCGGGACCGCGTGCTGGTCGCTCAGCGACAGCACGACGCCGTTGTCGGTCGCGGCCGCCTGCAGCTCGATGTTGAACGAGCGGCAGAACTTCTTGCGCAGCGCGAGTCCCCACGCGCGGTTGATGCGCGCGCCGAACGGCGTGTGCAGGATCAGCTGCATCCCGCCGGCTTCGTCGAAGAACCGTTCCGCGACGATCGTCGTGCCCGTCGGGACGATGCCCAGGATCGCCTTGCCCGCGCGGATGTAGGCGACGATCTGTTCCGCGCCGGCGCGCTCGACGCCGCATTCCGCGAGCAGCCAGTCGATCGCGGACGCGTCGTCGCGCTCGTCGACCGCCGCGCGCAGCGCGGAAACTTCGCGCGACAGCTCGATCGTCCGCCCGGGACTCTCGCCGTTCCAGAACGGAATCGACGGCGGCGCCCCGCGCGCATCCTCGACGCGCACGACGCCGGATTCGACGCGCCGGATCTGCCACGACGTCGAGCCGAGCAGGAAGATGTCACCGGCCATGCTCTCGACGGCGAAGTCCTCGTCCACGGTGCCGACCACGTGACCGTCCGGCTCCGCGACGACGTTGTAGTTGGCCGTCTCGGGGATCGCGCCGCCGGACGTGATCGTGGCCATGCGCGCGCCGCGCCGCGCGCGCAAGCGCCCGTTGACGCGGTCGTGGTGCAGGTACGTCCCGCTGCGACCGCGTGACGTCGCGACGCCGTCGGACAGCATCGTGACGAGGTCGTCGAAATCTTTGCGCGCCAGGTCTCGGTACGGATACGCGGTGCGCACCGCGCGGTAAAGCGCGTCGACGTCCCATTCTTCTTCGGCGGCGCAGAACGCGACGAGCTGCTGCGCGAGGATGTCGAGCGGCGCCGTCGGGATCACGAGCGCGTCCATCGCGCCGCCGCGGATGCCGCGCACGAGCGCCGCGCACTCCACCAATTCGTCCCGCGTCGTCGCGAACAAGCGGCCTTCGGGCTTCGCGCCGACCCAGTGCCCGGAGCGGCCGATGCGCTGCAGTGCCGTCGCGATCGAGCGCGGGGTTCCCAGCTGCACCACGAGATCGACCGAACCGATGTCGATCCCGAGCTCCAGCGACGCCGTCGCGACGACGGCGCGCAATTCGCCCTTCTTCAGCCGGTCTTCGGCTTCGAAGCGCTTGTCGCGCGAGAGGCTGCCGTGGTGCGGGAGCACGATGCCTTCGCCCAGCCGCGATGCGAGGTTGAACGCGGCGCGCTCGCTCATGCGGCGCGTGCTCACGAACACGAGCGTGGTCTTGTGGCCGCGGACCAGCTCAGCGACCCGGTCGTAGATCTCGCCCCACATTTCGTTGCTCGCGACCGGACCCAGCTCGTCGTTGGGCACCTCGACCGCCAGCGTCATCGCGCGGCGGTGGCCGACGTCGACGATCCGCGCGTTCGGCGACAGAAAGCGCGCGACGTCCTCGAGCGGCCGGACCGTCGCCGAGAGCCCGATGCGCTGCGGTTTGCGCCCGCTCTCGCGCGTCACCAGATCGTCCAGTCGCGCGAGCGTCAGCGCGAGGTGCGAGCCGCGCTTGTCGGCGGCCATCGCGTGGATCTCGTCGACGATCACCGTGCGCACGCCGGTGAACAGCTTGCGCGATTTTTCCGCCGTGAGCAGAATGAACAACGATTCGGGCGTGGTGACGAGCACGTGCGGCGGTTTGCGCAGCATGCGCGCGCGCTCGGCCTGCGTGGTGTCGCCGGTGCGTGTCGCCGTGCGAATCGGCGCCAGCGTCAACCCGCGCGCCTCGGCGGCGGCGAGCAGCTCGCCGAGCGGCGTTTCGAGGTTCTTGCGCACGTCGTTCGTGAGCGCTTTGAGCGGCGACACGTAGACGACGAGCGTCTCGTCGGGCAGCTCGCCTTCCGCGGCGCGGCGAATCAAGTCGTCGAGACACAGCGTGAACGCGGCGAGCGTTTTCCCCGACCCGGTGGGCGCCGAGACCAACACGTCCTGGCCGGCGCGAATCAGCGGCCAGCCTTGGACTTGCGGCTCGGTCGGCTCGCCGTAACGGCTGGAAAACCAGTCGCCGACGAGCGGATGGAATTCGCTCAGCACGGTGCCCTCCTTCAACCCCGAAGCGAGGTGTCCGTTTGCGCGCCGACGCACAGCACGCGCGTGACGATTCGGAACATCATGCCGCTGCTCGCGGCGGCTCTGGCGTTCGGCTCGGCCGGCCTGCCCCTCGCGAGCGCGGCGCAGTCGCTGCCGCCGCCGCCTCCGCCGCCGGTGCCCGCGCCTTCGACGCCGTCGCCGTCACCATCGCCCGAACCGTCGGAATCACCGTCTGGATCGCCGTCACCGTCGCCGGCGCCGCGTTCGACACCGTCGCCGGGCGCGTCCGCGTTGCCGCAGGTCCCGATTCGCCTCGACCGGGCGCGCGTCGGCGTCGTGCCCGGCGGGACCGTAACGGTCGGCGTGTCCGGCGGCGCCGGACCGCTCGCGGTGCAGCCGTCGTTCGACGGTGCCGTCGTGCGCTACGACGCCGTCACGCGCACGCTGTTCGTCACCGGGCGCGCGTTCGGGCGCGGCACCGTTACGCTGTCCGATGCGGCCGGCGACACGGCGAGCGTCGCCGTGCTCGTCGCACCGCCCGCCGGCGTCGTACCGCCGGACGCGACGGTCGAGCTGGCCGGAAACGTGAACGCATCATTTGCCGCCGCGCGCATCCGCGCGGCGATCGCGCAGGCGGCGCAGATGCAGCCGGGCACGACGCTGGACGTGGGCGGCGTGACGACGGCCGATCTGCGTCCCGGCCAGGGCCTCGAAGCGCGCGCGAACGTCGTCGTGCGCGGAAACGACGCGTACGTCGATCAGTCGGGCACGACGAACGTGCACGTGCACGTCGACTTGCTGCCGCCGCTCGAGCCGGCCGTGCTGTTCTACAGCGACGATCCGGAACGGCTCGGCACGCTCGACGACGGCGTGCTGTTCCGCGGCACGATCGACGCGACGCGCCCGGCGCGCGCGTACGTCTATCACGTGTCGGACTCACCGAACCGGCGGCTGTACCTCGCGCTGCAGCCGACGGCGTCGGCCGCGCGCGTGCAAGTGCTCGGCGCGGTCGCGGGTCCGTCCGACGCGTTCTCGTACGTCGGCCACACCTCGACGGTTCGCTATTTGCTGGAGCGCGCGTCGCAGCAAAGCTTCGTCGCACCGCTGCTCCCCGCGACGCCGTACCTGCTGCCGCTCGGGGCCGGCGCGATGCTGCCGGGCACGCTGATCAACGCGATCTACGACCTGCGCGTGCTCGACGGCGGGCCGGTGAACGTGCTCGTCGTCGCGGCGAGCAACGGCGTGGATCCGGCGTCGCTGCTGGCGCAGCCGGAGCATTCGACCGACGGGCATTTCCGGCGCGGCGAGTTTTCGCTCGCGAGCGTACCGCCGCTGGCGCTGTCGTACACCGCGGGCGCGCCGGAGCCTCAGCGGTTTGCCGTCGGCGTCCGATACACGCCGAACGACCAAGCCGCGTTCCCGAACCTGCGGCCCGGCGACGTCGCGATCGCCGGTCAGCGCGCGCCGCTGGCGGGCGACTACGGCGTGCTGCGCAACGTCACGCTGCAGTTCGCGAATCCCACGCCGTCACCGCAGAACGTGTATCTCTACGAGCAGCCGGGCGCGACCGGCGGCGGCGTCACGACGACGATGTGGTTCACGGGCGATGCTGCGCCGGCGCAAATGCGCTGCGTCAGCGATCCGTCGCAGCGGTACCTCGTGCGAGGCTTCGGCGTCGCACCGGGCCAGACGCTGACCGTCACCGGCACGTACATGACGGACGGCACGTCGTTCTTACCGCTGTACTTCGGCCTGACCGCAACGCCGCCGGTTCAGCCCCCGCTCAATGCCTGCGGCGCGAAGCCCTAGCTCACGCGCCGGCCGGCGCGCGCACGACGATTCGTTTGGCGCGCGCCGCAACGCCGCGAATCGCGCCCAACAGCGCGTTGCGGCGTGAGACCGTCGCGACCGGTTCGCCGAGCACGGTCGTATCCGCGGCCGCGAGCGCTTTTACGGCCGAACTAGCATCGACGGCGTGGTTCGTACCGTACGCCAGTTGGTTCGCGGCGTAGCGGTCGAGCGCGTACCGGTAGTTCACCATGATCCCGAACGATTGCTCGATCCCGCGCGGAGTCGGATCGGCGAGCCAGTCGATACGCTCGATCGTCGCGCCGTTGCCGAGGTGGAAACGCTCCACCGCATCGCGCGGAGCGCCGTTTCCGCGTTTGGCTTCCAGCAGATAGCGGCCAGCGAGCCGCAGCAGCGGCTCGCGCAGCGCGGTTAGCGAAGCGGCGTGGCGGTGCCAGCCCGGGGTCGCGAGCGCTCCGAGCACGGCGGCGTCGACGCGCTCGCCCAGCGTGCGAACCCACGCGGCGAAGCCCGGCAGCGGTGAGAGCGTCGCGAACGTGCGCAGCCGCGGCAGCTCCGCGCGCAGTTGCTCGACGGCGTGCTTGATCAGCGCGTTGCCGAACGGGATGCCCGTCAGTCCGCGTTCGGTGTTCGAGATGGAATAGAACGTCGCGCAGCGCGCGAGCTCCGCGTTGACGCGCGGCGCGTTCGGGTTGAGGATCGCGCGAATCGACGCCGGCATCTCGTCCGTGAGCGCGACCTCGGTGAACACCACCGGCATGCCGGGGAGCGCCGGGTGGAAGAACGCGTAGACGCGGCGGTCGTCGTCGAGCCGGTCCTTGAGGTCGAACCAGCCGCGCACCGCGTGCACCGCCTCCGAGCGCGCGAGCTTTTCGAGCAGCGCAGCGGAGTCGGCCCAGGTCAGGCGGCGCAGCTCCAGCAGCCCCAGGTCGACACGCGACGCGAGAAACGCGCGCAGGTCATCGTCGAGCGGCGCGAGATCGGCCGCGTCGGGGCGTTTCTCCATGAACGCGAGCAGTTGCGCGCGTAACTCGACGACGAGTCTCAGGTCGCCCGGCGGCGCCGCGAGGTGGCGCAGCACGCAATCACGCGCGGGCTCGAGATGCCGCCGCAGCCGGGCCAGCGCCGTCCGCCGGGCGACCGGATCGGCAGCGGCGCGGGCGGAATCCAGGTCGCCCTCGACGCGCGGCACGTCGACGTCGAGCGCATCGAGCAGCCGCAGCACTCGCAACAGCTCGCTCTCGGACGCGACCGCTAGGCTCGACCGTACGGTGCGGACGTGATCGCGCGCCGCGAGATCGCCCACGGGCAGATGGCGCAGCGCTTCGATCGCGCGCTCCAAAGGGGTAGCCCGAACCGGCATGCGCTTCGCACAACCGCGTACCGCGCAGCGGGGTTCCGCCGCCCTGCCGTGCTTCGATGCAGCCGGCGCGATCGATCCTCGCGCCGGATATGGCACCACCGGCGCGCTCGTAACGTTGATTGAAGGTGATTCGCGCGCTGGCGGGACTCGCCGCTGCCACAATGCTCTCTCTGGTATCGCAAATGGCTTCTGCCCACGTTCCCGTGGCGTTCTCGCACGCCGTCGCGGTGCGCGGCTGCACTCAGGAAGACGCGCCGGCGCTGGAGATCTACCTTACGCAGCGGCCCTTCGACGGTCAGGGCATGCCACCCAAGCCCTATCTCCACATTGAAGTCGCCGGGACGGATTGGCAGCCGCTCGTCGGACGCCCGCTCAAGCTGATCCCCCTTTCGCGCGAGGGTGTAGACCCGCAAACCACGATCGTCCGCGCCGAACTCGACCGCGGCGAGCGGTCGGCTCAAATTTTTCTGGCCGGAACTCTGCGAATCAAGAGCGCGCAACCCGACCGGCCGGTGGAAGGCCACTACGATTTCGGGACGCACGCTGGACAGCGCTGGGCCGGCACCTTTCGCGCCGCCTGGCAGGAGACGCGTGGCAGCGGTTGCGGCGGCTAGGCATCCCAGACGAGCCCCTTGCTGGACAGTGAGGCAGCCTTAGTGCTACAGTGACCTCCCTTGTGTGTGGAGGTGTGTATGCGAACTCGGTTCTTGCTTTTGCTCGCGGCCGCAATGTTCGTGTTGTCTGCCGCGCGCGCCGCTTCCGCGGCGCCAACGTGCTATATCAATTACGGCGGTGCCGAGAATGCCAAACCCAACCGGCTATACTTGTATTTTCCCGCGTCCAACGACGCGACGTATCCGGAGTTCGGTTTCAGCGGGCTCACCACGTCGCCAGCGCATAAATTCGATCCCACCGAGCTGACGAGCTACACCGGAAGCGCGGCGGACCTGCGCAATCGGATCACGGACGTGGTGGTCGATGATTATTGCGAATTCGACGTTCACGTCGAGCAGACGACGTCCGCGCCGCCGGCCACGTTCGCGCGCCGCAATACCGTCGCCATCGGCACCGACACCGACCCGACTGCCAGCGGCACGTTCGGGCTGGCGCAAAATGTCGACACCGGCGATTTGATACCCGTCGATTTCGCACGCGTCTGGGCCGGCACGTATCAGACGCTGTACGGTGGGAGCGGCGGCGCGCTGAACGGCGCAAATTCCACGCTGGACCGGTGGGCGAGGTCGATCGGCGGCACCGCAGCCCACGAAGGCGGTCACAACTTCGGCGAGTCGCACGGGGACGGGCTCATCCTGGGGCCCGGTGAGGACGTGCTGACGCATCACATCATGGCGTCGGGGACTCATTTCAGCGGCGAGGACCGCGCCGGCTACCGCCGTCATTTCAGCGATCACGAGTACTCGATTCTCGCTAGCAACGTCGGGCTTGCCATCCAAACAGTATGGAACTGGGATTTCGTGAACCCCAACGCGCAAACCGGCGTGAAGCTGCGGATAAGCATCTTGAGCCCGCTGCCGTCGCTGATCGTATCGTGGTTCTACAATGGGAACAGAAGCCCGTGGATCAATCCCGCGGTGGCCGGGCCGTCGGGCACCCAAGTTTTCAAGGGCACCACGTACAACAAGTACACGCTCACGTGGTCGGCCGGACAACCATGGATCAATGGATCGCCCGGACAGGTGCCCGGTGGGACGCAATTCCATGTCGGCGCGGGGTTTTCGAGCGTCGATTTCAACGCGCCGGACCCGATCATCATCACGGACGTCGCGTTGCTCGACGGATCGGACAATCCGCTGCCGTTGCATCCGCGTTTCGCTTCCTATGATGCCGGGAGCGTTGATCAGGCCGACGGAGCGTTCAACGTCCATTTCTTCAACGTCGCGGCACAGAACCTCATCGTGCAGAACGTCGTCGTGCAGGACCTGCCGCGCGTCTTGTCACTCAATCAAATGGTCGTCGGCGGGAGGATGGTGGATCCGCGCGGCCGGCCGTTCCGGCCGTTCTCGGAGGGTGTCCGGCGATTGTTTACGCAGCCCACGTACCTCAAGCGAGGCGCCGTGCTCAACGTGCCGGTGGCCCGGCTGAATCAACGGCGCTACATCGACGAAGTCGTCGACGAAAGGGCGTGCAATTCGCAAGATCGCCTCAAAGGCGCCGACACGGCGAAGTGCACGCCGGGCAGAAACGTCGCGCTCTTCCCGTCCACGACTACCTACATCACCGCTCAAGTGGTGGATCCGCAAGCGAAACATTGGGATCCGCAGCGGAAGCGATACGTCATCGGGCCGCTCGCGAGCACGCTCTTCTATCAGATTGCCGGACGCCATCTCCCGGGCGATCCCGGGCGCAAAGGGCGCGGTAATCCGGGCGGCGTGCAGAAAAAGGCAGCTCCGACGCCGACTACTAAGCGTTAGCGTCCGGCCGCCTTCGTCACCGCGCGCGCGGCGAACACGTCCGCCATCGCCGTCCGGTACGACGCCGATGAGAACGTGTCCGCACGTGCGGTGACGCTGCGCGCCACGCCGGCACAGGCTGCCTTCAAAGCATCCGCATCCTTCGGCTTTATCCCCTTGAGCGCGCTTTCGACGCCGCTCGCGCGGAACGCGGAGTCGCCGATGCCGGTCACCGCGATGCGCGCCGATTCGATCGTGTGGCCGTTCATCGTCAGCACCGCCGCGACGCCGACGACGGCGTAGTGCGACGCGGGGTGATGGAACTTCACGTACGCCGACGTGGGCGCCGCGTCGAACGCGATCGAGGTCAGCACGTCGTTCGCGCCGAGCGCCGTCTCGAACATGCCTTGGAAGAACTCCGACGCCTTGAGCTCGCGCGTCCCGCCCTTGCCGGCGATCGTGAACGTGGCGTCGAGCGCTTGCAGCACCGCCGGATAGTCCGCGGACGGATCGCCGTGCGCCGACGCGCCCCCGATCGTGCCGCGGTTGCGCACCTGCGGGTCGCCGAGATCGTTCGCCGCGTCCCAGAGAACCGGCGCGTTTTTCTTCAGCGCGTCACTCGCCGCGAGCGCCGCGTGCTTGGTCAGCGCGCCGATCGTGATGCGGGGACCCTTCGCGTCGATCGTGTCGAGCTGCGGGATGCCGCCGATGTCGACGAGCACCGCGGGCGCGGCCAAGCGCAGCTTCATCATCGGGATGAGGCTGTGCCCGCCCGCGAGCAGCTTCGCGTCGTCGCCGTGCTCGCCGAGCAACCGGATCGCGTCGTCGACGCTGGTTGCTCGCACATAGTCGAACGCTGCCGGAATCATGACGTGCTCCCGTTCTTCGCCTGCATCGCGGTCCACAATTTCTCGGGCCGCAAGGGCATGTCGATGTGCACCACGCCGAACGGCGCGAGCGCGTCGATGACGGCGTTCGCCACGGCCGGCGTCGAGCCGATCGTGCCCGCTTCGCCGATGCCCTTGATGCCCAGCGGGTTCACCGTCGTGCCCGTCACCGTGTGGTCGAGCTCGTAGTGCGGCACTTGCTCCGCGTGCGGGATCGCGTAGTCCATCAGCGTTCCCGTCAGCAGCTGGCCGTTGTCGTCGTAGACCACTTCCTCGAACAGCGCCTGCGAGAGGCCCTGCGCGATGCCGCCGTGCACTTGGCCTTCGACGATCATCGGGTTGAGCAGCCGCCCGCAGTCGTCGACCGCGAGGTATTTCACGACCTTCACCTCGCCGCTCTGCGCGTCCACTTCGACCACGCACACGTGCGTGCCGAACGGGAACACGAAGTTGGGGGGTTCGAAACGGCGCGTCGCGTCGAGTCCGGGCTCGAGCCCGGGCGGTAAGTTGTCGCCCATGAACGCGAGGAAACCGGCTTCCGGCGTCGTCATCGATTTCGACGGATCGCCCTTGACGCCGATCTTGCCGTCTTTGTACTCGACGTCGTCGGGGTTGGCTTCCCACTGGTGCGCGGCGATCTTCACCGCCTTGGCTTGAATGGTTTCGATCGCGAGCTTGAGCGCGGAGCCGCCGACCGCGGTACCGCGCGAGCCGAACGTGCCGACGCCGTACTGCACGCGGTCGGTGTCGCCGTGCACGATGGTGACGTTGTCGATCGGCACGCCCAGCTCGTCGGCGACGATTTGCGCGAACGTCGTCTCCTCGCCCTGACCGTGCGGCGACACGCCGGTGAGCACGGTGATGCTGCCGGTCGGCTCGACGCGAATCGTCGCGGAGTCCCAGCCCGCCGCGGGCATCGCCGCGGACGGCCCCATACCGCACACCTCGACGTACGTCGAGACGCCGATGCCCAGGAAGCGGCCTTGTTTGCGCAAGTCCGCCTGCTGCTTGCGCAAACCGTCGTAGTCCACGAGCCTGAGCGCTTTGTCCATCGTCGTCTCGTAGTCGCCGGAGTCGTACGTGAGCCCGGTGGCCGTCGTGTGCGGGAATGACGCGTTCGCGATGAAGTTCTTGCGGCGCACCGCGACCGGATCGAGCCCGAGCTTGAGCGCCACCATGTCGATCGCGCGCTCGATGAAGAACGTCGCCTCGGGCCGGCCCGCGCCGCGGTAGGCGTCGGTCGACATCGTGTTGGTGAACACGCCGACCACCTCGGCTTCAATGTTCTCGAAACGGTAACAGCCGTGCGCCATCAGCAGCGTCAGCGTCGGGATGACCGGCGTGAGCAGCTGATGATACGCACCGAGGTTCGCCGTGATCTTCAACCGCAGCGCGGTGATCGTGCCGTCGCTCTTCGCGGCGACCTCGATGTCGTCGATCTGATCGCGGCCGTGGATCATCGCTTGGAAACACTCGGAGCGCGTCTCGATGTACTTGACGGGCCGGCCGAGCTGCATCGCGACCCAGCAGATCAGCGCCTCTTCGGCATACACGTTGAGCTTCGCGCCGAAACCGCCGCCCACTTCGGGCGCGATGACGCGAATCTTGTTCTCGGGAAGCTGGAGCACGACGGCGAGCTGCGTGCGCAGCAGATGCGGGATCTGCGTCGCGGAATAGATCGTGAGCTGCTGCATCCCGGCGTCCCAGTTCGCCACCATCGAGCGCGGCTCGATGGGCACGGGCGCGACGCGCTGGTTCA
>JAXDMA010000402.1:0-3268 GCA_034666305.1 Vulcanimicrobiota bacterium | reverse complement strand
CCGCTCGGCGTCGCGCTCGCGCTCGTGCGCGACGTCGTCGAGCGCACGATGCTCGATCCCACGCCGGAGGATCTCGCGCGCATCCGCCGTGAGGCCATCGACGCGGCCGTCGCGTCGGGCGCCGCGCCCGACCGCGTCGAGGTGGTGATCGAGGTCGATACCGCGCGCAACCGCGTGCGCGCGACCGCGTCCGGCGCGACCGCGCTGGTCGAAGGCGCGCAGCACGCGGTCGTCGCCGACGAAGCCGCGCAGCTCGCCGCGGCCGCGACGCACTTGAACGTACGGGCGGAAGACGCACGCGTCGTCGCACGCACGAGCGGCCTTGCCGTGATCGCCTCGGCGAAGGAAAGTGCGGTCGTCGACGCGCGCGGAGTGGTGCGGCTCGTGCTGCCCGGCGCGTTCGCATACGCCACGCGCGTCGCGGACGTGGAGCGCGCGCTCGTGCGCGCCGTCGACGAGCACACCGCGTTCGGTGACGTCGGGCGAGCGCTCCCCGACGTCTTCCTTCTGCGCGCGGGCCGCATCGGCGAGTTCGCGGGGATGGCGGAGGCCGTGCAGATCGCGGGCCTGGTCCGCGACGAGCTCGCGGGGGTTGACGGGGGCGAGCAGATCGTGCTCGTCGTCGTGCCGAAGCGCGCGTAGCGAACGGAGCACCGCGATGCCGCCGCGAAAGCCGAGCGCATGCGCGACTACGACGTCCTGATCGTCGGTGGAGGCAACGCCGGCTGTGCGGCGGCGCTCGCCGCGGCGCGCAACGGTGTGCGCGTGCTGCTCGCCGAGCGGTACGGCTTCCTCGGCGGTACCGCTACCGCGTCGATGGTCGGCCCGTGGATGACCTTCCATTCCGGTGAGGACCGGATCGTCGGCGGGATCGCGCAGGAGATCGTCGAGCGCCTCGTGTCGCGCGGCGGTTCGCCCGGGCACATCCACGACGCATCGGACTACGTGCCGACGATCACCCCGTTCGATCCCGAGATCCACAAGGCGCTGCTGTTCGAGATGATGGCCGAGAGCGGTGTCGCGCTGCTGCTGCACGCCTGGTTCCTCGACGCGATCGTAGAGAACGGCCGCGTCGCCGGCGCGCGCATCGCGACCGTCGGCGGCGTCCGTGAATACCGCGCGAAGCGCACGATCGACGCGACCGCCGACGCCTACGTCGCCGCGAGCGCCGGCGTGGCGACGCAGCAAGGGGATGCGCGCGGCCGCGTGCAGCCCGCATCGCTCATGTTCCGGCTCTCGCACGTCGATCTCGCCGCGCTTTCGGTGTACGTCCGCCAGCGGCCCGAACAGATGCGCAGCTCGCTCAAGCTGCACGAGCGCACGCCGGCCGCGCTGAGCGCCGTCGCCGGGCTGTACGAGCTGTGGGATGCGGCGCGCGAGCGCGGCGCGGTGAACGTGCCGCGCGAGCTCGTGTCGTTCTTCGCGACGCCGTATCCCGACGAGGTGACGGTGAACATGACGCGCGTCGTCGGCGTCGACCCGCTCGATCCGGACGATCTCACGCGGGCCGAGATCGAGGCGCGCGCGCAGGTGATGCAGCTGCTCGACTTTTTCCGCAAGGACGTCCCCGGCTTCGCGAACGCGCGCATCGCGGCGACGGCCACGCAGATCGGCGTGCGCGAGTCGCGCCGCATCGCGGGCGAGTACACGCTCACCGCCGACGACGTGCTGCACGCGCGCACGTTCGACGACGCGATCGCGCGCAGCGCGTACCCCATCGACATCCACAACCCGTCGGGCAGCGGGACGACGACGCAGCGCCTGCCGGCGGGCGCATCGTACGAGATCCCCTACCGCTGCCTGGTGCCGCTCGGCGTCGACGACTTGCTCGTCGCGGGCCGATGCATCTCGACGACGCACGAAGCGCTCGCGTCGACGCGCTTGACGCCGACGGTGATGACGCTGGGACAAGCGGCGGGTACCGCGGCAGCGCTGTCCGTGCAGCAGCACGTGACGCCGCGCGCGCTCGACGCGGCGCTGCTGCGCGAGCGGCTGGTGCGCGACGGCGTGGACCTGCGCCGCACCGCGCATGTCTGACGTCCTCGCCGTCGCCGCGGCGTACGGCGTTCGCGTCGAAATGGCCGATCTCGGCGACTGGGCGGCGGTCACGCTCGTGGCCGAGTACGATCCCGAAGGCCCGGTGATCAGGGTCAACAAGCGCGTTCTAGGGCGCACCAAGTCAAGCGATGCGATCGACCGCGCGATCGCGCACGAGATCTATCATCATCGCGAAGCGATCGGCGAGGTCGCACGCATCGCCGATCGCAGCGCGCGCGAACGCGCCGCCGACGCGTTCGCCGACGAGCTCGTGCGATCGCGCTGATGCGGTACGTGGCGGGCATCGACGGCGGGCAGTCCTCGACGAGCGCGGTCGTCGTCGACGAAAAGGGCGTCGTGCGCGGACGCGGTAGCGCCGGGCCGGCGGATCACGTCGGCGAGCCGCCCGGTTCGCGCAAGTTCGCGGACGCGTGCGCGGACGCGCTGGGGCGCGCACTCGAGGCGGCCGGTCTGCCGCGCGACACGCGGTTCGCGGCGGTGCACGCCGGGCTCTCCGGCTATGACGACCATTTCGACGGCGTGCAACCGGCGTTCGCAGCGGACATCGTGCGCGTGCAGCACGATGCGCCGGTCGCGCTGGCCGGTGCGGTGCAGACGCTGCCGGCGGTCGTGGTGATCGCCGGGACCGGCTCCGTCGCGTACGGCAAGGGCGCCGAACGACAGTCGGTCCGCACCGGCGGTTGGGGCTACACGTTCGGCGACGCAGGCAGCGCGTTCGCCGTCGCGCGCGATGCGCTCGCCCATGCGATGGCCGAAGACGATCGCGGCGTGCGGAGCCCGCTCGGCGACGCCGCGCTTGCGTATTTCGATCGCCCGGACTTGCGCGCGCTCGCGACGGACGCGATGCTCGGACGCATCTCGCGCGGCCAAGTCGCGGCGTTCGCGCGCGTGGTGCACGATGCTGCCCGGCTCGGCGATACCGCCGCCGCGGCGATCGTCGACACCGCCGCGCTCGCGCTCGCCGAGCTCGCTTCGGTGACCCTGGCGCGGCTGCAGCTCACCGGCGAGCCCGTCCCCGTCGCGTTCGCCGGCGGCGTGTTTGCGAACGCCGCGTTCTTCGCGCGCGCTCGCGAGCGGCTCGCCGTGCTCGCACCGCACGCGCAGGCGGTGACCGCGCGCTACGACCCGGCGATCGGTTCGGCATTGCTCGCGTTCGCCGACGCGCGTCTGCCCGTCCCCGAACGCATCACGGAAGCATGAAAGCCGTTCT
>JAXDMA010000401.1:0-4395 GCA_034666305.1 Vulcanimicrobiota bacterium | reverse complement strand
ATGGAAGGACGGGCCGCGCTCGCGCGGAGACTGATCGAGAACCGGATCGGCGTCGCGGACGCCGTCCTGGAGCGCCTTGGACCCCGTTCGTCGGGGCAAGCCTCCGCGCTGATCGTCCGGTCGCTGGTCTCGGCGCTGGGACAGTCGCTCGATGCTGGCGGAGCCGAACCGGTCGTCTCCTGGGCACGGATGGCGCACGGCGCGTACGCGCTGCCGATCATCCACGATCTCGTCGCCACGAGTTGCGACGTCGCCGCGAGCGAAGGCGAGCAGCTCGACCTCGATTTCTCAGCGCTCTTGGTGTTCCTCGAGATCGTCAAAGCGAACGTCGTCGAGGCGTTTCCGCCGGCGCCGAGCGCGCGCTACGAAAGCCCGAGCCGCGCGACGAACGGCGTGATCGAGGCCGTGCTCGCGATGCTCAAGGCGCGCGACGAAGCGACGTGCGCGCACTCCCAAGCAACCGGCGCATGGTGCCGCCGTCTCGCCGAAGCCATGGGGCTGTCGGCGACGACCACGGATGTCGTCGTGAAATCCGGCATCTTGCACGACATCGGCAAGATCGCAACGCCCGACGCGATCCTTTTCAAAGAGGGTCCGCTCACGGCCGCCGAGTGGACCGTGATGCAAAAGCACGCCGAGTTCGGCGCCGAGATCCTCGCCGAGCTTCCGGCACTCGCACCGTTCGCGCCGATCGTACGCGCGCACCACGAACGCTGGGACGGCCGCGGGTATCCGCACGGGCTCGCAGGCGAACAGATTCCGTTCGAATCGCGCGTCGTCGCGGTGGCGGACGCCTTTCACGCGATGATCAGCAATCGTCCGTACCGTCCCGCGATCGCGCAACGCGAGGCGATGGAGATTCTTCGCGAAGGCCGCGGCACGCAGTGGGATGCCGAAGTCGTCGACGCGATGATCGCTATGCTCGACGCACCTCGGACCGCCGCGGGTAGGCGGGAAGCGGCTCGCGGGTAGCCCCGGGCAGGGGTGGCCCTACTGGGTGTGGGCCGGAAAAAGGGTCGTGCGACGGGTGCGCACGGCCCTTTTCCGTATGTGACCGCATGCGATCCATCACGCGACCCGCTCTGGCCGCCGCCGCACTCCAGCTGACGCTGATGAGCGCGCCGCAGACGCCCGCGACGGCATCGGAGTTCGCGCAGTTCCGGACCCCGAGCGGAAACATCGGCTGCGCGTATTCGGACGACTCACTCCGCTGCGACATCCGCGGCGGCATCCCGCACGCCCCGCCCCGGCCAAAGAACTGCGACCTCGACTGGGGCGGCGGCTACAGCGTCGGTGCGAGGGGTCCGGCCTCGGTGATGTGCGCGGGTGACACGGCGATCGAGCCGCATTCCACGACGATCCCGTACGGCACGACCTGGCACCGAGGCGCGTTCCGCTGTTCGTCGCAAGTCGCAGGCCTGCGCTGCACGAACGCGACCGGCCACGGCTTCTTCCTCTCGAAGGACCCGTCGTACATGTTCTGACACCACACGTGTCACCCTGAGCCTGTCGAAGGGTGCGCCACGATCGTGCCGGCTGCCGTCGGTCAAGATTGTGTGAAACGGTTCGCTGCGTAGATGGGCTCCGGCGCTGCCGGACGATGGTACAACCGACAAGCTCCTTTTCCGGAGACATGGCCGCGTGTACCACAATGAAGCCGTTCCCGACGCCGCGCAACTCGTCGCCCAATACCGGGCGTATCAGACGGTTGCGCGCGAGCGTGACGCGACGGGCGGTGCTTCGCGCGAGGGGATGAAGACCGTCCAACGCCACGTCATCGACGCCGGCGCGACCGTCGGGCAACTGGCGCAGGCGGTGCAGGTTGCGGGATCTGCGGTCGAGGAGCGCATCGTCGCGATCGAGTCGCTGTCGGCAAACGTCGTCGAGCTCGCATCGAACGTAGAAACCGTGAGCTCGTCCGTCGGCGAGCTCGCCTCATCGGTGAGCCAAGTCGCCGCAAACGCCGAGCACGCGTCGGAACGTGCATCGGAAGCCGAGCAAAAAGCACACGACGGCGGCGCCGCCGCGGACCAGCTGCTGCAGTCCACGCGCGCGATCGGCGCCGACATCGACGCCATCGCGGCAAAGATGCAGCAGCTCGGGGAGTGCTCGGACCGTATCGCGCCGATCGTCGACGCGATCGGCGGCATCGCGCGGCAGACGAACCTCCTCGCGCTCAACGCGGCGATCGAAGCGGCCCGCGCAGGCGACCACGGCCGCGGTTTCGCCGTCGTCGCGGACGAAGTCCGCAAACTCGCCGATGACGCGGCGGCCGCCACGCGCGAGATCGGCGCGCTCGTCAAGGCAACTCGGGCGAAAACGGCGGACGTCACCCGTTCGACGCACGCGTCCGGGAAACGCGCCGAAAACGCGCTCGCCATGGCGGACGCCGCGGGCAGCGCAATCGCCGATGTCTCGAGCGCGGCGCGCGAGACGAACGCCGCGATCGCGCGCATCTCCACTGCCGCGCGCGAGCAAGCAGCGGGCGCGTCCGCAATCGTCGTTTCCGTCGATGCAATGAACGGCCTCATGCAGCGTGCAGCGTTCTCGCTCGACGAGCAGACGTCGGGAAATCGCGACCTCCTCGCAGCCGTCACCTCGGTGCGCGACTTGGCGCAGCACGTCGAAGGCGCGATCGCCCGCCAGGAAACGGCGTTCGCCGACCTCAGCCGCGCCTCGGCCGATCTCATGGTGACGAGCGACGCATGCCGCGACAAGCGCGCGGCGGTAGACGACGCGTGCGACGCGCTGGAACGGTGCACCGGCGATTCGGCCGAACGCAACGCCGCCGTTGCGGCGTTCGCCGCGCGATATCGCGAGCTCGACGAAGCCGAGGTGCTGCGCGAAGCCGACGCAGGCCGCACGCGCGCGCCGTACCAAGTCGTCATCACCGAGGTCCAGGTCGCAAACGAAGCGGCATCGGCGCTCACCGACGCAGTCGGCCAAGCCGGCGCCGCCGTAGAAGAAATGGTCGTGTCGGTGGGCGCCATCTCCGGCGATGCGGAGACGGTAGCGGAGAACGTCGAAACCGTCAGCTCGGCGATCGCGCAGTTCGCGAGCGCCGCAGAGCACGTCGCGACGGCCGCGCGCGATGCGGCAGGCCGATCGGCGACCGCGCACCGCAAGGCAACGGACGCGGCAGCGTCGGTCGAGCGCCTCATCGCTTCGACGCAAGACGTCGTCGGCGACATTCGCCTCGTCGTCGAAAAGATGAACGAGCTCAACGACGCGTCGGAACGAATCGGTGCGATCGTCGACGTGATCGAAGGGATCGCCGATCAGACGAATCTGCTCGCCCTCAATGCCGCGATCGAAGCGGCGCGCGCGGGCGATCACGGCCGCGGTTTCGCGGTCGTCGCCGACGAGGTACGCCAGCTCGCCGAAAGCGCGACGCGTTCAACGGGCGAGATCGGCGCGTTGATCGCGGAGATCCGGCTGCGCATCGCCGAAGTCGTCGAATCGACCGGGGCATCGGAATCGCGCGCCGCCGAGGGACTACAAACCGCCGGCCTCGCGGGCAGCGCGATCGCGGAGATCGCGACCGCGGTCGCCGAAGGCAGCCGCGAGATCGAACAGATCTCACGCGCGGCAACGGAACAGGCAGCAAGCTCGTCGGTGATCGTGGGATCCGTCGCAAGAATGAACACCCTGATGCGCGAAACGACGGCAGCCTTACGCGCTCAAGGCGAAGCAAACCACCACCTTGCCGACACGGTAGCACAAATACGGCGCCACGCCGGCGACGTGCACGAATCGGGCGAACGCCAACGCGCCGTCATGGCAGAATACCAAGTCTCCGCCAAAGCCCTAATGATAAGCGGCCGCAACCTACGAAACGCAAGAGCAGCCCTGCACGAGCTCGTGGTCCGGTAAGAACCCCGACGACCAAGCGAAAAACAAAGGCCCGGATCGCAAGATCCGGGCCCTCCTTTTTTTGCGACGTTCGCGGGATTTAGTAGTCGTCGTCCGTTGAGTGCGCCAGCGGGCCTTCGTCCTCTTCGGCTTCTTCGGCCAGCTCTTCGTCCTCTTCTTCGAGGACGTAGCCTTCGTCGACGTCGTCTTCCTCGGTTGCGACCGGGACTTCTTCGTCGACGATCTCGTCCACGACGATCTCGCCGTCGTCCGTCATCGTCGCGCGCAGTCCGCCCAGCGGGCTCGTCGGAAGCAGATCGTCGTCGGGTGCACGTCCGCGCGCCGGAGCGGCGCTGACGAGCGGAGCCGAGTCGTCGAGCTCTTCCTCTTCTTCCTCGGGCTCCTCGTCGGCGACGCCGGCGGGTTCGACGATCTCGCCTTCTACTTCCTCATCGGATTCGACCGGCGTGCCGAGCGCCGCCGCGGCTGCCGGCGAGAGGCGGTCGCGTTCGGCTTCGCGTTCCGCGAGCGCGGTTTGCGACA
>JAXDMA010000400.1:0-3966 GCA_034666305.1 Vulcanimicrobiota bacterium | reverse complement strand
CGGACGACGGCGAGCATCCCGAGCCGCGCACGCACTACGGCGCGTACAAGCTGTGCACCGAAGGCTGCGCGCGCGCGTACTGGGACGACGCCGGCATCCGCAGCGTCGGTTTGCGGCCGTCCACCGTGTACGGTCCGGGCCGCGAGATCGGTGTCACCGCCGACCCGACGCTCGCGATGCGCGCTGCCGCCGAAGGACGCGCGTACACGATTCGCTTCACGGGCGCGACCGGCATGGACTACGTCGAGGACGTCGCGACGATCTTCGCGCGCGCCGCCACGGACACGCCGGACGGCGCGCACGCCTTCAGCCTGCAGGGCCAGCTGGCGCGCATCGACGAGGTGGTCGCCGCCATCCGCGCGGAGGTACCGGATGCCGACGTGCGCGCCGAGGGGCCCGAGCTCATGTTCGCCGCCGAACTTGACGAAAAACCATTGCACGCGCTGTTCCCCGGCTTCGAGCGCACCGCGCTGGCAAGCGGCACGAAAGCAACGATCGCATTCTACCGGCCACCGTCACCGTGAGGTCCTAGCGACATGTTCAAGAGGTTCGGCTTCGGCAAACGTGATTCAGAGGAGCCGGCGCCAAGCGCCGACGACAAAGGCGGCTCGCTCGACGCGGTACTTGCGGCCCTCGACCAGGGCGAACAGGAACGCGAGCTCCCGACGCTGGTTTGCCGGCAGTGCGGTTTGCAGTATGCGAACACCGGAACGTACTTGCAAGGCGCCCGCTGCCCGGAATGCCACCCCGGCGGCTAGACCCCAATGTCATGCTGACAGAGACATTAGTACGTCGACCGGCCGCCTGACAGATCGAACACGGCGCCCGTCGAGAACGAGCATTCTTGGGTGCACAGCCACGTGACGAGCGCCGCGATCTCGTCGACTGTGCCGAAGCGGTTCATCGGGATCTTCGAGAGCATGTAGTCGATGTGCGCTTGCGTCATTTGCGCGAACATCGGCGATTCCACGGCCGCCGGGGTGACGCAGTTGACGCGGATGCCGGTCGTCGCGAGTTCTTTTCCCAGCGATTTTGTCAGCGCGATCACCGCAGCTTTGGATGCGCTGTAGGCCGAGGCGTTGGGGTTGCCTTCTTTGCCGGCGACGGACGCGATGTTGACGATGCGGCCGTAATCGGCGGCACGCATCGGTTCGGCGACGGCGCGGATGCAATGAAACGTGCCGGTGAGGTTCACGTCGATCACGTCACGCCAGCCCTCGAGCGGGTATTCCCAGGTGACGACGTTCGGACCGGTGATTCCGGCACTGTTGACCAAGATGTCGATGCGTCCCAGCGCTTCGAGCGTCGCGTCGCGCGCGCGCTCGACGCTCGCATAGTCGCGCACGTCGACAACGGCGGTGTGCGCGTTGGTCGGCTGCGGTGGCGCACCCTTCGACAGGCTCAGGGTGACATTTTGCAGCGCTTCGACGCTCGCATCCCACAGGCTTAGGCGTGCCCCGGAGGCAAGGAGACGGCGTGCGATTGCGAGGCCGATTCCCGATGCCCCGCCGGTTACGATGGCGACACGGCCTTTCACATCGAGCTGGTTCATAACCGGAGCGTATCATGAACGACAAGACTCATGGCTCGTAGTACGGCGGCGACGACGCTCTCTCCCGAGCGCCAACTGGCAGCGTTTCTCGCGAAGTACAAACCCGCGATCGCCGCGGAAACCGAGGCCGTGCTCGCGAAGATGCGTGCTCGGCTGCCGGGCGCCGTGGAGATGGTCTACGACAACTACGCAGCGCTCGTCATTGGGTTCGGCGCTGAGGACCGACCGCGCGAAGCAGTATTTTCCATCGCCGTGTACCCCGATCACGTCACGCTGGTTTTCATTTGGGGCGTCGGCCTGTTCGATCCCGGCAACCTGCTTCGGGGCGGCGGAAACCAGGTTCGCCACATCCGGCTCGCCGGGCCGGAAACGCTCGATGACCCGGCCGTCCAGGCGCTGATGACCGAGGCGATCGCGCGCTCGGCGCGACCGTTCGACGACACGCAGCCGCGCCGAATGGTGATTCGCATGATCGCTCCGAAACAGCGGCCGCGCCGGCCCGCCGCCCCCAAGAAAGACACACGATGAAGCTCCGCAGCACCGAATGGTTCGGCAAGGAGGACCGCGACGGCTTCCTCCATCGCAGCTGGATGCGCGCCGAAGGCTTCGCGCCCGACGTATTCGACGGCCGTCCGGTGATCGGCATCTGCAACTCGTGGTCGGAGCTCACGTCGTGCAACGTGCACCTGCGGCGCGTCGCAGAATCGGTGAAGCGCGGCGTGTGGGAGGCCGGCGGCTGGCCGCTGGAGTTTCCGACGATCTCGCTCGGCGAGACCTACATGCGCCCCACGACGATGCTGTTCCGCAACCTGATGAGCATGGACGTCGAGGAATCGATTCGCGCGAATCCGATCGACGGCGTGGTGCTGCTGAGCGGCTGCGACAAGACGACGCCCGCGCAGTTGATGGGCGCGGCGAGCGTCGACCTGCCCACGATCATGGTCACGGGCGGCCCGATGCTCAACGGCAAGTACCGCGGCCAGGACATCGGTTCGGGCACGATGGTGTGGAAGTTCTCCGAGGAAGTGCGCGGCGGCCAGAAGACGTGGGACGACTTCTTCGAAGCCGAAGCGGGCCAGTCGCGCAGCAACGGACACTGCATGACGATGGGAACCGCTTCGACGATGGCGAGCATGGCGGAGACGCTGGGCATCGCGCCGACCGGCAACGCCGCGATCCCCGCAGTCGACTCGCGCCAGTACTCGCTCGCGCAACTCAGCGGACGGCGTATCGTGGAGATGGTGCGCGAAGATCTGCGCATGTCGAAGATCGTGACGCGCGCCGCGTTCGAGAACGCGATACGCGTGAACGCGGCGATCGGCGGCTCGACCAACGCGGTGGTGCATCTTCTCGCGATTGCCGGCCGCATCGGCGTGCCGCTCGAGCTCGACGACTTCGACAAGCTCGCGCACGATCTGCCACTGCTGGTCGATTTGCAACCGTCGGGCCGGTTCTTGATGGAGGACTTCTATTACGCCGGCGGCGTGCCGGCGGTGGTGCGCGAGCTCGGCGACCTGATCCACCGCGACGCGCTGACCGTGAGCGGCAAGAGCATCGGCGAGATGACGGCCGACGCACCGTGCTGGAACCACGAGGTGATCCGGACGATGGCGGAGCCGCTCAAGGAGCGCGCCGGCATCGCGGTGCTGCGCGGCAACCTGGCGCCCAACGGCGCGGTCATCAAACCGTCCGCGGCGACGGCGTCGTTGCTGACGCATCGGGGTCGCGCAGTCGTGTTCGAGACGATCGAAGACTTCAAAGCGCGCATCGACGACCCGGATCTCGACGTAGACGAGACGTGCGTGCTCGTGCTGAAAGGCGCGGGCCCGCGCGGCTACCCGGGGATGCCGGAGACCGGCAACCTGCCGCTCCCGCCGAAGATTCTCGCGAAGGGCGTGACCGACATGGTCCGCATCTCGGACGCGCGCATGAGCGGCACGGCATACGGTACGGTGGTGCTGCACACGTCGCCGGAATCGTCCGTGGGCGGCCCGCTCGCCCTCGTGCAAAACGGCGACGTGATCGAATTGAACGTGCCGAACCGGCGTCTGGAGCTGCTCATCGACGCTACGGAGCTGGAGCGGCGCCGCCGCTCGTGGCGCGCGCAGCCTCCGGCGTTCGAACGCGGCTACGCGAAGCTTTACACCGAACACGTGCTAGGCGCGGAGCGCGGCGCGGATTTCGACTTCCTGGTTGGAGGAAGCGGATCAAAGGTCGCCCGCGAGATGCATTAAGTCGTCAGACCGTCTTGGGCGTGTAGCCCTCGCGCACGCCGATTTTTTGGGACGCCATCGCCGCTTTTGCGGCGCGCGCCCATGGTGAGTCGCAGGTGCCGTCCGATTCCGATGCCGGCACGTCGGATTGCACGTCGAACAAGAACTGCGTGCGCGCAAACGTCTTCGCGTTGACGACCG
>JAXDMA010000399.1:0-3975 GCA_034666305.1 Vulcanimicrobiota bacterium | reverse complement strand
GTGAGGATCTTCGCGAATTCGGTATTGCGCAACCAAACCGGCATGCTCTCGTCGCCTACCACCACTCGGCCGCCCCGGCGCGCGACGCGGACGGCTTCACGAAAAAACCGTGCGATATCGCCGAACTCACCGACCCCGCCAAACTGGAAGACCGCGTCGAACGTGTCGTCGGGAAACGGCAGGTAGGATGCGTTCGCGGCCGCGATTTCGACGATCGGCTGGGCACCCGCGAGCCGTCTTTGGAGCGCGGCCAGCATGTTCGGTGCGATATCTTGGCAGAACAACGTTCCTCGCGGGATAAGGCGCGCGATATGGACGCTGTCTCGTCCCGTTCCTGCGCCGATTTCCAACACGCGAGCGCTTTCGTTCAAGTGAAGAAGCGAAATCATGTGCTCACGCACGTCCTCTTCGCTTTCACCGAAGGTCTGAAAGGTCAACGGTAAGTAGCGGTCATAGTCATCGACACGGTTGTCGTAGAAGTCGCGTGCGCGCGCGTCGGCTTCGGCAAGGGCGAAAGGGAACGTGAAATCAGGGATGCCGCCTCGAATCGCATACCGATTTCCGTGTGCAGAGACGAGAATGCCGTCGAGAATCTCGTCGCCGTCGCTGCGCGCGATCTCCAGCGTGAGCGCCGAGCCAGACTCGGGACAGCGGTACAGCGAAGCGGCGGCCGTGCGCATCCAGGGCGTTTCTCGGTGGAGCAATAGCGCTCCCGGCTCCTCACTCCAGGCGCAAGCCCAGCGCCCGGCCGAGACGGCGCGCGGCGGCCATGACCAACCGCAACGGCTGTGTCAGGCGCCAAGACCTCGAGCGAAGGATGCGGTCGTACAGAGCTCGCTGCGCCGCGAGCGCGCTGCTCATTTCGGCAAATTGGGCCTCGGCTCTGGCGGTCATGATCGAAAGCGAGCTTCGGCACAGCTCGTATGCCACGGTCACGCGCTCGAGGTCGACGTGAGCGTTGACCCGCGCCGTGATGGCATCCCCGAATCGTTCCAGGCTGCCGGGATATGCTTCTTCCAGGTGAGTCACGGCGGCGAGGGCGTCGCGATAGAGTGCGATGAACTGCCAAGCCAGCTGCTCTTGCGCGACCGCCTGTTCGAGCAGGGAGGACACGGCGCCCTCCGCGATTCTCGCGCGGCCCTCGGCATCAAGTACGCGGGCTAACCACATGCGCGACTCTGTCGCGCGGTCCTCGGGAGACATGTGTTCTCTGAGGTGTTCCGGCAGCGCGATCGCCGTGATGACCTTGCCCGTACCGAACTCGAACTCAGGGGTGCGAAAGAATTTTCGCCACATGTGAAGATCGGCGTAGATCCCGACCGGGCTCGGTGCCCATCCTTCGGGAAGACGGCGGTACGCCTCGAGACGGTGCCCGCAAAAGCTGAGCCCGCAACGGTTGAAGATGTCATCGAGCGATCGTTGGCGGAATTGCGGTATGCCGAGATCGCTCGGGAGCGCGACGATACGTTCGTCCGGCCCTGCCGTCACGTGAATGGTGTTGCCGAAATGGGCCGTCTGCAGGACCTTCTCCAGCTCCTCGAGATGATTCGGAAACCAGAGGTCATCGTCTTCGAGATACGCGACGTAGGTTGCGTTTGCGTCCGCCAAGATCGAATGGCGGTGGCCTTCGCCGTCGCGCGAGCCTTTGGGAAAGCTTCGGACATGAATCCGCGCGTCGAGCCGCGCGAAACCCTGCGCGCAATCGACTGTTTCTTGCGGCGCCGCATCGCAAATGACGAACAGCGCAAAATCGGTGACGGTTTGCGCGCGCACCGATGCGATCGCCTGAGGCAGCACGACCGGCGGGCGCATCACCGGCAACAAGACGATGAATCGTGGCGGCGCAGCAGCGAGCGTTCTCGATGCGTGGTTCAAGGTGGAAACTCGTCTCCTTTCGGCCTCCCGCGGCGCTACCGTTCGCGCGCGAACGTCATACGCCTCGAAAGGGGGGTCCGCCCGGCGAACGAAATTGGCCTCGCACGACCGGCTACGACCGGCCGGCACCGAAAGGTAACGCGACATTGACGAAGACGCGATGCGTCGTCTGCGAATCGAACGACTGGCTCAGGTTACCGGATCCGTCGAAAAGCAAGTCGATTACCACCGCGGGCATGATCGTTGACGAGCCGCTCGGCAAATCTCAGTGCCGCTCGTGCGGGCTGGTGGCGCGTACGGAGCACCCGGCGCTCGGCGACTCCGACTACTACGAGAATCACTATACGGCGTATTACGAGCGGCCCGGTACGGAAGTCTTCAACGAGCCGCGCTACGCCGCAATGGCTCGCTGGATAGCGGCTGCTGCCGCAGGTTTCGAACCGGCGACGATCGTCGAGGTGGGCTGTGGCCGCGGGTGGACCTTACGCGAGTTGCAACGGCTCTACCCGGAAGCGTCGATCGACGGGATCGAGCCATCGCGCCAAAACAGCGACGAGGCGAGGAAACACGGCTTTCGGGTTTGGACGCAGAAACTCGATTCCGCGAACGTCCCGGACAGCAGATACGACTTGGTGTTCTCCAATCACGTTCTGCAACATACCAGCGATCCGATCGGCTTCCTGACCGCGATGGGTATGCTAGCGGGAGAGCGCGGCCTCGTTGTCGTCGCCGTGGACCTTTCAGGCGCCAGCAACGAACTCTTGTTCAGCGATCAGAATTATTCGTTCTTGCCGGCGCATCTGGTCAGCCTCGCTGAAAAGGCTGGACTCACCGTGCTCGCTTGGGAGAACACGCCCGATCTCGAGAACCTCATGTTTTCGCAAATGATCGTATGTTCCAAGAGCGCGGAGGGCCGGACCCCGTCACGGGCCCGCGGCATCGCAGATCTCGATGCGCAGACTCTTGCAGCCCTCTATGGGCGGCGAGTCCACTATCTCGAGGCATGGCATAGAATAGACGAGTTCCTCTGCTGGAAAACGAGCGGTCGTCGATCCATCTATAATTTTGGGGGCGGGATGTATAGCTATCTTCTGGCGTGTTATTGTGAGAAATATTGGTCCAGCGTCACGGCATGCGCCGTCGACGGTTTCTCTGGAGTGTGCGTCGGGAAGGAAGTCGTTCCGCTGGAAACGCTGCACCCCGACGCGAACGATCGCGTCGTCACCGGCACCCGGCCGATTCTCCAGCAACCGCTGGCGGCGCGGCTGCGAGCGCTCGGGTGGGAAACGGTCTCGTGGGACAATTTCGCCGCGGGTTGACGGCACGCGAATGAAGGAGGCGGAACGCCATATCCGCGAGATCATCGAGCAGGGCTATTCGGTGGTGCGCGGGGCCGTCGACGCGCGGATCGTAAAGCGGCTGCTGAACCTGGTTACGCAGCATTACGCGGTCGCGCGCAAGCCCGGTGACGCGACGGTGCCGTACTTGAACCGAGGCCACGACGTTCTGTACAATCTTCAGAACCTGGACGCGTTCTTCATCAAGACCTGCTTCAACCATCCGCTGGCCCGCGCAGTACTCATGGCGACGTTGAACGACCCGTGGTACAAGCAGATACCGCAGGATGCGCCGAATTATATTCTGCGCGGTATGATTGCGCGAAGCGGAGGACCGCAAGCGCTGCCGTTGCACATCGACGCCTTCGTCCCCGGAAGCGGATCGTACCTATGGGCGTGTCAAACGGCATTCGTTCTGGAGGATCAAAGCCCGACAAACGGGTGCACCGTATTCGTTCCGGGTTCGCATCTGTTCGACCGGTATGCCGAGCAAACCGCGATGCCGACCGCCGTGCCGGTTCCTTCCGCTGCCGGCGACCTCGTCATCTGGGACAGCCGAATTTGGCACGGAGCGACTGCGAACCTGAGCAGCCGGACTCGCTGGGCTCTCATCGCAACGTTTGTCAGGTGGTGGATCAAGCAGAGCCATGACATTCCGCGTGCGCTGCCGGAGTCGATCTATCGCGAGCTCTCGGACGAACAGAAGTCCGTCCTTGGTTACTGTTCGATGAGCCCCCGCGACGAGCACGAGCGGGTCGACATC
>JAXDMA010000398.1:0-2686 GCA_034666305.1 Vulcanimicrobiota bacterium | reverse complement strand
GTTACCGAGCCCGCACCGGCGCCGGCTCCGCATCCGGTGCCCGCGCCCGCGCCGCCACCGCCGCCGACGCCCGCACCCGCTGCCGTCCAGCGGCGGGTTCGCTTGATGTTCGCCCACGATGCGCTCGAGCGCGCGCTGCGGTTCCTGGAACAGTCTGATTACGGCGGTTTGATCACGCATCTCTTCGCGATCCGCACGCTGCTGCCGACCGCGCTCGTCGGCGTCAACGGGGACGTGCCCGGCAAGCTCGCCGCGGAGCGCGAGGCGTTGCGCGGTGTCGTCGACCGGCTGTTCATCAAGATGCGGATGCCGCGCTACGCGCTGACCGGAAAAGATCTCGAAGATCGCGCGAGCCGCTCCGCGCTCGTCGAGCTCGTGCGTTCGTTGGAAGACGCACAACCGGCGGAAGAAACGATCGCCGGAGACGCGACCGTCGTACTCGAAGGCGCGATCGACGTCGACCGGCTGCTTCCGCTGGCGACGGCGCTCGAATCCGATCCGCTCGGCAGCGCGCGGCCGTGGCTGATCCTCGCGCACCTGCTGCCGTCGACGTTCGTCTCGCCGACCGGCGGCGAAGCGATGAACGCGTACCGGAGCGCGCTGGTCTCGACGTTCACCAACGTCGCCGCGCTGCCGAACGAAGAGTTTCACCGCGTCCTCGCCGGGACGCAAAACGCAGCGCTCGATGCCGCGTTGCGCGACGTACGTGCGGCGTTGCGCGACGTGCTCGAAGCGGCGGCCGCAAAAGCATAAGTGCTCGCCGTCCAGCTCCCGCACGGCGAGTTCCTGATCTTCGGGGTCTTCTTCTTCATCGTCGGCGCCGGGCTGATCGCGATCTCGCGCTTCTTGCCGGACACGTCGAAGCCGGTGGTCACCGCCGTTGCGCCGGTCGAGACGCTGCAACTCGGCGAGCCGGACGCCGTGTGGGAACCGCAAACCGCGACGCATCCGGTGATCGTCGCGCATGCGATCACATGGCCCGCGCTGGTGGATCCGGCGGCGGGCGTGCTGGACGACGGCGAGCGCCGCCGCGTCATCGACGGTTTGGGCATCGTGGGCGATCCGTGGTGCGCGAGCATTCTCGCGAAAGCCGTCGACGAAGAACATGGCGACGTGCGCGTCGCCGCACTCGAATCGCTCGGGCATTGCACCGCCGACATCGTCGCGCCGACGCTGCTGCGCGCCTACGGATCGGACGTGGTCGCCGAACGCTACGCCGCGGTCGACGGCGCGTCGCGCCAGGGGGACGTCGCGCTGCTCGAACGCGCGCTGCACGACGCCGACACCACGGTCGCGCTCGCCGCGGCGTACGGTCTCCAGCGCGCGAGCCGCAAGGACGTCATCGAGAACAACCTCGTCGCGCGCATCGACGACGGCGCCAATGAAATTCGCCGCGTCCTCGAGCTGCTGGCCTAGATCAAATCGGCGGGATGTGCCGTCCGAAATACTCCGCAATGACGTGCTGCGCGATCGGCGCCGCGACGGTGGCGCCGTAACTGCCGGACTTTTCGATGTACACGGCGAGCGCGATCTTCGGGTGCTTCGACGGCGCGTACGCGACGAACCACGTCGTGTTCGGTCCGTGCCCGCCTTCTGTTTCCGCGGTGCCCGTCTTGCCGCCGAACGGTAATCCGGTTATGGCGAGGCCGTAGGCCGTTCCGCCCGGGTCGGTGACTTTGTCCATGCCGGCGCGCACTTCGCGCAGCGACTCCGCGGTCACGTTCACTTTGCGAATCACCTCGTGCTCGTATGTCTTGAGGACGCGACCGCGCGGCGAGACAATCCGCTCCACGATGTGCGGTTTGTAGAGCGTGCCGCCGTTCGCGACGGTCGCCGTGACGTTGGCCATCTGCAGCGGCGTGGCTTGCATCGCGCCCTGCCCGATCGCGAGCTGGCACACGTCGCTGGGCTCGAGCCGCACGTGGTACACCTTTTGCGTCCACTCTTCGGTGGGCCAGTTGCCGCCGAACTCACCGGGCAGGTCCACGCCCAGCCGCGAGCCGAGGCCGTACTGCATCGCGTAATAGCGCAGCCGGTCGTGACCTAACCGAAATCCGAGCTGGTAGAAGTATCCGTCGGACGATGCCGCGAGCGCGCGCACGAAGCCCACGGTGCCGAGCCCGCCCGCGGCGATGTCGGTGAAGCGGACGCCGTGACACAGCCACGAGCCGGAGTCGTACAGCACTTGATTCGGTTGGATCGCGCCGCTGGAGATCGCGCCGGAGCCTGTGACCATCTTGAACGTCGAACCGGTCGGCGACGCGGCGCCGATCGCGCGGTCGTACAGCGGGTTGAGCTTGTCGTTGAGCAGCCGCGCGTATTTTTTCTCGTCGATCGGCGTCGCGAACTCGTTCGGGTCGAACGCCGGCATCGACGCGAGCGCGAGCACGCCGCCGCTGGTCGGGTCGATCACGGCGACCGCGCCGGAAAGCCGCTGACCGCGCAGCTTGCCCCATTTGGCGAGTTCCGCGCCCAAGTTCTTCTCGACGATTTTCTGCAAGCGCCAGTCGATCGTCGTCACCAGCGTGTTGCCCGGAATCGGATCCAGCGGCTTCAGGCGGCGCACCAGCGCGCCCGCCGCGTTCACCTCGACCTGCTGGCCGCCGGCGATCCCGTGCAGATACGTGTCGTACTTGTTCTCCAGACCGTCTTTGCCCGTCACGTCGTTGGGCGAATAGCCGCGCCG
>JAXDMA010000397.1:0-3077 GCA_034666305.1 Vulcanimicrobiota bacterium | reverse complement strand
TCGACTGCGTGTCGTCCATCGGGTGGAGCGGGTCTTGGTTGCGCAACTGCGTCGTGAGCAGCTTGAGAAAGGCGTCTTGCCCGAGCTGCGAACCCAGCGACGACGCCTGCTGCGCCGCGGTCTGGGTTTTGGAGATCAAACCGTCGATCGGGAGACCGCCGGTCAATCCGGTGACGCTAGCCATACGATGTTCTTTCTTGCTAGACGAGGTAGTTGAGGTTGCGAAGCGCCGGGTTTGCCGCGTAGATCGGCGGCCCGAAGCTCGGTACCGCGAGCAGTGACGTGTCGACGGGCTCGTCGACGTCGACCGACTCGAGGCCGCCGATGCGGCGCCAAGCCGGTCGCGTCCACGAACCGTTCGGACGCGACTGATCGCGGTTGCCCGCGAAATCGCCCGCGAGGCTCACGGTGAAGCTCTGCAGCTTCAGGCCGGCATCGGCGAGCGTTTTTGCGAGCTGGTTCTGTCCGCCGGCGAGCGCGGTTTGCGCATCGGCGGTGTGCGCGACGATCGACGCGTCCACCGAGCCGCCGGAAACGACCAGCTTGACGCTGACGTCACCGAGGTTCTCGGGAACGAGCCGCAGCCGCACTTCGGACTGACCGTCCGTGGTGCGGATCGCCATCCCGCGCAGGATTTGGTCCACGACCGCGTTCGCGTCGACGTGCTGCGGTTGCGGCGACGCCGGAGCGGGCGGTAGCGGGGCGACGGGCAGCATGTCGCGCGCGACCTGGGTCGCGTACGGCACCGCGATCGTCGGCGGCAGCCCCGGCGTCGGGGACACCGTGACGTCGTCGATGACGACGGGTTGGGGTCGCGGCCCGACGTAGTTGCGTCCGAGCGCGTTCTCGAACGCGGGCAAGAATGCGTCGATCGCATTCGAGATCGCGTTCGGGTTGACGTCGCCGGGAGCGACGCGCCGCGTGCCCTGAGCAGCGTTCGCCGGAGCGGACGACTGCGTGTCGAGGTTCACGGCACGCGTGAGGATGCGGCCGAGCGGCGTGTCGCCGCCGGTCGCGATGACCGGGATGGGTGCGACCAACGCGACGACGCGTCCGTCACCTGCCGCTTCAACGGCGGGTTTGACGACTGCGGCGAGCGCCGGATCGGGGACGGGAGACGCGGGAGCTGCGGCCGTCGCGAGCGCGTCGAGCGCGCCGGTGAGGATGCTGTCCGTGGTCGGGGGCGGATTCGCTTTCGCCGTTGCGGCGTCCAAGCTGGTTCCTGCGATCGTTCGGATCGGTTGCCCCTGGTCTCCGTTCGTCACCCTCGTCGCGAGCTCGGCAATCTGCCGGAACCTCGATACGAGGGTTGACGCCCTCTCGGCGTTCGTGCCCGGTGGTCCGGTCCCGGTGGACTGGAGCGCCTGCGTGAACGCTTGCGTGAGCCGTTGCAGCGCCGCCTCGGGCGGGATGCCGAGCTGAGCCGCGACCGAGGTCGCGAGCGAGCTCGCCAGCTGCGCGATGACGTCGCCGAGTGCGACTCCGCGGTCGAGCATGTCCTTGACCGCCTGCGCGAGCTTCGCGTCGACGCCCTTCGGCAAGCTCGAGAGTACGGCCGCGGCTGTTGCGGCTTCGGTTTTCGCGCCGCTGAACAGCGCGCCGAACGAGCCGTCGGCACCGAGTGCGCTCGGCTTCACGACGGATGCGCCCGAGAGCTTCGAGCCCGCGGCCGCTGATGGAGCGAGAGAAATCGAGAGAGGATTCAGAATGTCACCTCCTTTCTCTACGGTTTATCGGCCCGCGCCCGGCGGGACCTGAGCGACGGCCCGGCTGATCCGGGCGGCAGCGCTCGCGGGGAGCGCGTTCATGATCGCACCGGCGCTGTCGGCGTCCATTTGCGCCAGCACGCGGGTTACGGCGTCGTCGGGCAAGCGCTGGACGATCGCCGCGGCCTTCTCGGGCTCCATCGCGGCCCACGTGGCCGCTAGGCGGCGCGCATCGGCGCTCGTAGCCGTCGTCCCGTTCGCGGGCGCGGCGGCGATGCCGGCGGCAGCCGGCGCGGTCACGTGGCGCACCGGGGCCGGCGCTTCGCGCGGCTGGTTCGCAAGCGCCGTGAGCTGCTGCTGAAGCTGCTGCGTGCGTGCCTCCGCGGCGGCTTTCGCCTGGCGCTGCAGCTCGAGCTGCGCGTCGAGGTCGCGGATCTCGCGGTTACGGTCGGTGATCGTCTGCTGTTGCGCCGCGAACGAGAGCGGGCGCGCGATCATGCCGCCGGTCGTCGCCGTCGCGGACCATACCGGTTGGAGCGGGCCGTTCGCAATGACGCGGTGCGACGGCGGCCAGGTGAGCGCCGCCGCGAGCACGACGAGCGCGCCGAGCGGGATCAGGTAGCGCGCCGGGTGCGGGCGCGCCTTGCGATGACGGGTGACGATCACGGCGTGAGTCCTTCGAGCGGGTGCGCGCGGTCGAACAGCCGCGCGTTCTGGTCGTCGAGCTCGCGCTGATCCGCGAGCGCGGCGTCGAGCTGAAACGCCTCGCGGCGCCGCTCCTTGAGCGTGTCGAGCACCTTGCGATCGCGCGCGGCCTCGACGAGACGGACGCGGGCGAGCTCGGTCTCGGCCAAACACGCGTCGACGCGCTGCTGCGCCGCGACGATCGCGCGATCGAGATAGTCGAGGTGCGTGTACGACGAGCGCAGCGTCTCCGCGTCGAAGTGGGCGTGCTCGCGCAACAGCCGCATACGCAAGCCGTCGCGGCGCTCAACGACGTCGTCGTACATCCGCTGCGCGGCGAGTTGTTTCGCGAGCGCGCGCGCATGGTCGGCGGCGCGCTCGTGTTCGACTCGCTCGCGATGGCCCAGCACGGGATCGAGCCGGAACTTGAACTTCATGCCAACCCGCCGAGGGCGCGTTGAGCGTCTTCGAACGTCGAACCGTCGTAGATCCCTTGGCGCAGGAACGCGCGCACTTGGTCGATCCGCGCGAGCGCGTGGTCGACGCGCGGGTTCGAACCTGGGACGTACGCGCCGATGTTCACCAGGTCTTCGGCGTCTTTGTACGTCGCCAGAACGTCGCGCACCGCGGACGCGGACTTGAGCTGCGAGCTCGTCACGACATCGGGCATCACGCGGCTGACCGACG
>JAXDMA010000396.1:0-9814 GCA_034666305.1 Vulcanimicrobiota bacterium | reverse complement strand
CCCATCGCCTTCGCGATCGACTGCCCGAGCGACGTCTTGCCGACGCCAGGCGGTCCAACGAAGCACAGGATCGGTCCGGTCAGCTTGTTCTTGAGCTTGCCGACGGCCAGGTACTCGACGATACGGTCCTTGATCTTCTCGAGATCGTAATGGTCCTCGTCGAGGATTTCGCGCGCCCGTGCGATGTCGATCTGATCGGACGTCGACACGCCCCACGGCAGTTGCGTGAGCCAGTCGAGGTACGTGCGAATAACGCTATATTCCGGGCTCGCCGTCGGCACTTTCGTGATGCGGTCGAGCTCGCGATCGGCCGCCTTCTTCACGTCCTCGGGCATCTTGGCGTCGTCGATCTTCTTGCGCAGCTCGTTGGCTTCCGCGACCTGCGGATCGCCTTCGCCGAGCTCTTCCTGAATCGCCCGCATCTGCTGGCGCAGGTAGAACTCGCGCTGATTTTTTTCCATCTCGCGCTGGATGTCGGACTGGATCTTGTGGCCCAGCTCGACGACTTCCAGCTCTTTGGTGATGAGCATCGTGAGCTTGCGCAGCCGCTTGGCGGTGTCGCGCTCTTCGAGGATCGCCTGGCGGTCCGCGGTTTCCAGCCGCATCGTGGACGCGACGAAGTAGCCCAGCAAGTTGGGATCGGAGATGTTGTTGACCTCCATCTCCATCTCGCGCGGCGCCTGCGGCAGATACCCGAGCAGCTTCTGGAACAGCGAGCCCAAGTTGCGCTGCATCGCGACGAGCTGATCGCCGTCCTTGGTGACGTCGGGCAGCTCGGTGTACGTCGACGCGAGGTACGGTTCGGTGGCGACGAACTGATCGATGCGGAACACTGGGCCGCCGGCGACGATGCAGCGCAGCGTGCCGTCCGGAACCTTGAGCATCTTCTGGATGGTGCCGATCGTGCCGATGCGGCGCAAGTCGTCGGGGCCCGGATCTTCCGTGTCCTTGTCCTTGAGCGCGACGAGTCCGATCTGTTTGCCTTCGCGCAGCGCTTCTTCGACGAGCTGGATGCCGGGGCGTTTGACGACCGCGAGCGGGATGACGGTATTCGGGAACAGCACCGCGTCTTGCAACGGGAGGATGCCTAGGATCTCGGGGGCCTTGTCGGGTTTCGCCATTACGCGGGGGTCCTTCTGACCGTCATGCGGATCTCGGTCCGCACGATCGGGAACTGTTTGGATTGGGCGAGCGGAAGCCGGATCGTGAGGATGCCGTCGCGGTAGTGAGCCGTCGCGCCGTCATCGAGGACGGGCGCCGGAAGCCGGATCTGCTTGAGGAATTCGCCGTACTGAATCTCCTTGCGAAGGAGCGAGGCATTGCGCGACACGTCGCGCAGCGCACGCCGGCCTGCAATGGTGAGATACGCATCGTCAACGGAGACGAGCAGCGAGTCGGCGTCCGCGCCGGCGAGCTCGACGTGGACGACGATCGTCCGGTCGTTTTCGTCGAGGTGAACGTCGGTGTTGGGTTCGAACCGGCCGTGCGCACCGCGGGGTGCGAAAAGCCGTTCGAACTCGAGCAACTCGTCGTGATTGCGCACGCGCGAGGTTCCTTTCAGGGCTTAGCAGTCTCTGAAACACACTGCCAGGAAACGAGGTTGCCGCCGGGACTATGCGCGGAAACGTACCGACGAGCGCCCGCTTTTTCGGTACAGTGGGGACACGGAAGCCGCCCTACCAGCTTTGGATGGGCGGCTCCGTCGTTTCCGAGGTCCCTACGCTTTCCACCTTAGACAATCACTTGCTCCAAGCGCTCCCCGGCGACGTGCGACGCACCGTCGACGGAGCCCTCGAACGCATCCACCTGCCCGCGAAGACCATCATCTACGAGGCCGGCGGTCCGATCGAGGACATCTACTTTCCCATCGACGCGGTGATCTCGATCGTGACGGTCATGCGCGACGGAACCCACATCGAGGTCGTCACGGTCGGCCGCGAGGGGCTGACCGGGGCGCAAGGTTTGCTGGACGGAGCGGTCGCCTCCCAGCTGACCTACGTACAGGTCGCCGGCGACGCCTATCGCATGCCGTTCGAGCGTTTCACCGAGCTGAGCGCACGGTTCGATTCATTCCGCGGCCTCGCCCAGCGCTACCTGAGCGCTCAGCTGGACGTCATGGCGCAATCGATCGCCTGCAACCGGCTGCACTACGTCAACGAGCGCTGCGCGCGGTGGCTGCTGATGACGCACGACCGGGTCGGCCGCAGCGACTTTCCGCTGACGCACGAGGTGCTCGCCACGATGCTCGGCGTCCGCCGTGCCGGCGTCAGCATCGCCGCCGCCTCCCTGCAGCATATCGGCTCGATCCGATACACCCGGGGCCGGTTCAACGTCGTCGACCGCAGCAGTCTCGAAGGCGCCTCGTGCGAATGTTACGGCGCGATCAACCAAGCCTTCGAGCGGCGCCGCCTGGCCCCCTGAGCGGCGCCCTCGGCGCTGTGAAGCGGCGCCCTCGGCGCTGTGAAGCGGCGCCCATCCACACCGTCCACAGCGGCGTGTGTAAAGTAATGTGTCGTTAAGGCGACGAAAGTCGTTCGACCTTACACCCCTCCGGCACTTACGAGCTACCGATGGACGTGACGCTCCCGGCGCCCGCCGTCGCGGGTGCGGCCTTCTTTCGAACGTCGCTGATCGAGCGCGTCCGTGCTGCTCGGCCCGCCATCATCGCGCTCGTGGCGCCGGCCGGCTTCGGGAAATCCGCCTTCGTGCGCCAACTGCTCGAAGGCTCAACGTTCGCGGTGTGCGACTGCCGCGGCGTGAGGTCCGACGCCGACTTGGCTCGCCAGATGATCCCGGCGCTAGCCGCTGAGAACCCCGACCGCAGCGCCAGCCTCTCCCAGAGCGAGGCGATGCTCGGTGAGGGCCATAGCTCCGCAACCGACCGCGTGAGCGTGGCACTGGCCGCCTGGCGCGTCCGCCCGCCCGGCGCGTCCTCGTTCGTCTTCGAGAACGCCGAGCACGCGATCGCGGACCCGGCCGCGCGCGAGCTGCTCGGAAAGCTGCTCGGCAGCCGCCCGGACGGACGGACGATCGTGATCTGCTCGCGTGAATCGCTGCGGATGCCCCTGTCGCGATTCGCCCCGCCGCACCAGATCCTCAGCCTGCGCGCGTCGGACCTCGTGTTTACCGCGGGCGAAATGCGCGCGATCTTCCAGCCGACCGGCGCGAGCGCGCAGAGCGTCGAGCGCGTCGAGGCGATCTCCGCCGGCTGGCCGATCGCGGTCTTGCTGCTCGCGCGGTTCGCCCAAGAAGGGCGGCTCGATCCGCTGCTCGACAAGCTCGACGACGTCGCGTACGAGGAACTGCACGAATACCTCGCCGACCAGGTGCTCGGCGCGGCCCCGGAGGCCGTGACGAACGGCTTGCTCGCGGCGTCGGCGATTCCGCGCGCGTCCGAGCGCGACTTGCAGCTCGCGCTGGGCGACGAGGCCGCGTTCGCGGCGTTCCTCGCCTTCGCGAAGACGTCGCCGTTCGTCACGCGCGGCCCCGACGGCTCGTTCGCAGTGCATCCGCTCGTCGCCTCGACGCTGCTCGAACGCCATCCGGCACGCATGGACGCGCTGCTCGCGCCCGCCGCCGCGGCGTACGAGAGCGCCGCCGAATATCAGCGTGCGGCGGAGATCCACCTCAGCAGCGGCAACCAGCACGCCGCCGCCGATGCCCTCGAGCACATCGAGGTGATCGACGAAGGGCCGCAAATCGAGTACGCGCGCGTTCTCGCGTCGCTCGACCGCGACATCGTTTTGCAGCACTCGCGGTTGTGGTCGGTCACCGCGCTCGCTCGCACGTTCAGCGTGGACTCGCGAATCTTGTACGACGAGGTCGAGTCGATGTGGGCGCGGCTCCCGGCCGACGCGCCCGCGATGGAGCGCATCCACCTTTTCTTCTTCCGCGTCTTGATGCTGAGCTATCTCGGGGAGTACGAGACCGCGCTCGTGCTCGTCAACGATTTTCGCGCGCAGATCGCCGCACCGGAAGTACCGACGACGCGCATGCACGCGTGGCTGCTCGTCCTCCGCTCGTTGATGACGGCGCGGCTCGGCCGCACGAGCCAACCGGAGCTGGACCTCGAAGCGGCGTGGCCGTTCATCAACGCGATGCCGCTCATGGCCGGCGGCACGCTCGTGACGCTCGGCGCAGACATCGCTCGCGTGCGCGGCGACCGCGCGAGCGAACGCGAGCGCATCGACCGGGCGATCGAATACGCGCGCGGGGCGGGCTTCGGAAACTTCGTCGCGTTCTACGAAGCCGAAGCGACGTTCGGCGCGTGGTTTGCCGGCGAGGACGCGGAGTTCGTGCAGCACGCGTTCGCGCTCGAAGCGGTGGTGGAGCGCGAAGGCGTGCGCGGCTTCGCGTTCTTCACGGCGTGTGCGCGCGGCCGCGTGGCGGAGCCCCAGCAAGCGGATCAGCCGAAGTGGGTTGCGATGGGCTACTTGATCGCCGCGGCAAATGCGGAAGACCCCGCGACC
Source organism: Vulcanimicrobiota bacterium (assembly GCA_034666305.1). Classification (GTDB taxonomy): domain Bacteria; phylum Vulcanimicrobiota; class Vulcanimicrobiia; order Vulcanimicrobiales; family Vulcanimicrobiaceae; genus Vulcanimicrobium. Next base: position 5,345 of record JAXDMA010000396.1, on the reverse strand, counting down.
GCGCTGCGCCACGCCGACATCGCGCGCGAGACCGCCGCGGGCAGCCGTTCGCCATTCTATCAAGTGCTCAGCGCTCTGGCGGTCGCGGAACTGAATCCGGCACGGCGGCCCGCGCTGCGTGCCGAGGCGGCGGCGCTCGCGCGCCGCGTCGACTCCGCGCTGCTGCACGCCGCGATCGACGCGATCGCGCGAGGTGAGAACGGAAACTTCCTGGAGCCCTTCGTGCGCCGCTACCGCACGAAAGTCGACGCGGAGCCGCAACGCGGCGGCCTCATCGTCGAGCTCGTCACGGGGCGCGTCGTGCGCAACGGCCAGCCGATCGCGCTGGCGGAACGCGAGCACGCCCTGCTCACCGCCGTCGCGATGCGCGCCGAAGCGATGTCGCGCGACCGGCTGACCGACCTGCTCTGGCCCGACCTCAGCGAAAGCGCCGCGCGCAACGCGTTCCACGTGTGCCTGCACAGGCTCAAAGCGCGGCTCGGTGACGACAACGTCATCGTGCGCACGCGCGAAGGTTACCGGATCGGCAGCGACGTGCGCGTCGATCTGTGGGAGATCGATCGCGCGCTCGGCGTGCTGCGCACGGACGGCGCGCTCGATGCACGCCAGGCAGCGGGACTGCGCGAGCTCTACGACCGCCTGCGCGCGATCCGCCCGCCGAAGTTCGAAGCGTGGGAATGGTTCGAGCAAACGGAGCGCCATTTGCGCGAGCTGCGCTGCGACGTCTCGCAGGCGCTCGCGAAGCACGCGCTCGCGGAGCACCGCACGCAGGATGCGCTCGCACTCTGCCACGAGATGATCGCGTACGACCCCTGCGACGAGCCGGCGCGTGAGATCGCGATTCGCGCGTACCTCGAAAGCGGCGACCGCGCCGCGGCGCTGCGCCATTTCCGCCAATACCGCGCGGTGCTGTCCGCCGAGCTCCAGTGCGAGCCGTCGGAAGCGCTGGCGAAGCTGGTCGGCGCGCCGGCGTAGGCGCAAGGGCAGGAAGACGCTACCCCGGCGGGGCAAGTCGAGCGCCCGCCGTTCGAGCGGAGCTCATTTTTTCAGCAAATGAGGTGTGGACCATGTGCCCGATCCATTGGGCGGCGTTCGGGATCGCCGCCATACCGGCATCGCTCGCGCTATTCGGTTTCGTGTTCGTTCGCGGCGCGACGGTGATGCGCCGAGAGCATCCGGCGAACCAACGCCGAGGAGACGAATAGCATGGCCGTCTTGACCGCGGTCGCGCCCGAGCGCGAGACCTTCATCGCTCCCAATCCGGTCCGCGGCGCGACGACGATTCGCAAGAGCGTCTACGCGATGTCGGACGTCGAGGTGACGGCGTATCGCCTGGCCGTGTATCGCTTGGCGCAAATCTCCGAGCAAGCCGTTCACGACCAGCGCGGATACCAATACGTGGCCGGCATTCACGGACTGCCGGGCCGGTTCTGCAAGCACCACGTCGCCGGCTTTGCGCTGTGGCACCGGCCGTACATGCAAGGCTACGAGCAGCGGCTCCAGGACGTCGTTCCCGGAACGTTCGTGCCGTACTGGGACTGGTCCACGCGTCGCGCGCAGCGCGAGGGGATTCCGCAGATCTTCCTCGACGAGACGTGGCAGAATCCGGACACAAATCAGGAAGAAGCCAATCCGCTGCTTTCTCAGCCGACGACGCTGGTCAGAGGCGGCGGGGGCCCGACGACGCGTGACCCGCAAGGTCCATCGGGGCTCATCGAACTGCGCGCCGACCTGCAGACCGCGTTGCTGGCGCCCGACTACAACACGTTCTCGCCGGACTTGGAGAACCCGCACGACTCCGTGCACGGCTGGGTGGGCGGGTCGATGAGCAACATCGGCACCGCCGCATACGACCCGCTGTTCTGGTCGCACCATGCGTTCATCGAGTACGCGTTTTGCCAGTGGCAAGACTCGCACACCGAAGCGCAGCCGCCGTTCATGGATCCGCGCGACCTCGCGCCGTTCAGCGTCACGGTCGAACAGATCTGGAACTATGAAAAGCTCGGGTATACGTACGAGCCCGACAACGCGACGGAGCTGCAGATCGCCGGTGTGAGCAACGGTCCCGGCGCCGCCGCGGGATATACGCTTCGTTCGGGTGCGACGGTCGCGTCGTTTCCGCTGCACACCGTCGACCCCGACGAATTCCACCGCGCGGAACTGCGCTTTGAGAACCTCACGCCGCCCGAGGATACGTTCGCGGTGCGCGTGTTCGCCGACGAGCGCGGCGCGAGCGCCGCGACGCCGACGAACGGGAATCCGCACTACTTGGGGACGCGCTACTTCTTCGGGCACGGCGAATGCGGCGGGGCCGAAGGTCACTGCGACCCCGTCGCGCGGGACATTTACGACTTGCGCCCGCGGCATCACTATGCGCCGGTGCGGGTACGACTCAACATCACCAAACGATTGCGAGCCCTGATCCGCGACAGCGGCGGACCCCAAAAGGCGGTAGGATCGGGCGATGCGCCGATCACGCTGGTCGTCGTGGACCGCGACGGCAACGAGGTCGAAGACTGCGGCTTGCACTTCGAAGGACTGTCGGTCGTCATTCGCTGACGTGGCGCGCATCAAGTCCGGAGCGACAGTGGCGACCTTCCCGATCGATCGGATCGAACCGGGCTTCCAGCGCGCGGAAGCCCGGTTCGAAGGCTTGCGGCCGCCGCTGCAAACCTACTCGGTTCGCGTGTTCGCCGGCGAGCCGAACGCCAGCGCAAGCACGCCGACCGAAGGCAACCCGAACTATCTCGGCACGCAGCACTTTTACGGCCTCGGCGTCGCCGACGTCCCGCCCGACCCCGACGACGCGTACGCACTCGGGCGCGCGAGCCAATCGGCGCGAACGCAAGTGCCGCTGAACGTCACCAAAGGGCTACGCGAGTACTTGGCGCAGGCGTCCTCGGCGGCAGTGCCCATCACCGTCGTTGCGGTCGACCGCGACGGCAACGAGATCCCCGAGCCAGATCTCGATCTCGAAGGCTTCTCGATCGTCACGAAGTGACGCCCGCCTAGCGGTTGGCGGTGAGAAACTCGTGCCAGCCCGCAGGTTCGATCGACAGGTCGCCGCGGAACGGATAGTCGAGCTCGAAGATCAGCACGAACGTCGCCGCGATCATCGCCGCGACCGCGGCCGTCATGAGCAGCTGTGCGCGCAAGCTGCTCAAACCGACCAAGTAGCAGATGCCGATCACGACGAGTGCTCCGATCAGCAGGATCGTCCACTCGAACGCCGAGACGCCGCTGGCATTGTCGTCGAACCGGTGATGGCGCGCGTCGTGCAGCGCGCCGAGATACTGGAGCGACGCCGCCTGCGCGTTGGACGCGCCGGCGTTCGCGGGCCGAAACTGCGCAACGTCCTCGAACGTGCGCGTGAGTACGTTTTCCGCGCGCTTGCTGCGGCCGCCCGTGCGCATCGCGGGCCATTCGTCGTCGACCATGGCGGTCGCGTATGCGATCAGGTTCGTGCGCACGGACGGGCCGAGCGGTGCGGGCAGCCCGCGCGAGGTGTGCCAGAGGTCGGTTGCGGCGCCCACTTCCACGGCGACGCGCTGCGTTGCGGCGTCGAACTCTTGCCAGACGATGGCGACGATGAACGCAAGCATGACCGCGAACAGTCCGCCGACGACGCCCAGCACGATGCCGCCCACATCGTTGTGCAAGCGAAAATCGATGCGCGGAAATGCACGTCGCACCGCGACGTGCCCGGCGCACGCGAGGGTCACGGCCAGCGCGACGGCGACGAGCAGCACGAGCCACGGCGGCAGCGCGTAGAGCGCGGTCATCAAACGGTGAACTCGACAGCGAACAGGTACTCGCCGGGAGCGGGCTTGCAGTCGTGCAGGGCGGGCCGGTACGTCGACGCACGCGCCGCTCCGAGCGCTGCGTCGTTGAGCACGACCGACGGGCTTTGCTTGATCACCGCATTGACGACGCGTCCGCCGGCGTCGACCGATACCAGCACTTCGACGCGTCCTCGGACACCGGCGTCGATCGCCAGGCTCGGCGTCTGCGGTTCAGCGGCGCGCACCACGTAGACCGGCAGGTCGGCCACCGCGCACAGCGCGGGATCGGGCGGTACGGCGCCTTTCGCGCACACCTCGCCAGCATACGGCCGCCCCGCGATGCTGAACGTGCGCCACAGCGTTCCGTCGCCAACGCGTTCGTACCGGATCGATGAGCCGTGTTTGTTCGAGTCGTCGATCAGCCATGGCCCGCTGCCTGTCCACGCGGGGCCGAAACCGGTGAAGCGGCCGTAGCTGGTATCGCGGTCGACGTACCAGCCTCCGCCGGGAGCCGGCCGGAAGCGATCGTGCGCACCTGGCGCGCGCGGCGTCTTCTCGTCGGCAACGATGTCGCCGTCCTCCGTACGATACGTGACGGTCGACAGCACGCCCGCGGGGTTTCGGCACGTCCAACTGCCGACGAGCTCGGGGACGCGGTCCGCGCCCGGCGCCGCCGGCGGCGGCGACGCGCCGAGCAGCATGATTGCGAGAAGCACCCGAAATACACGCATCAGTCGACCTCGCGCGCGTTGAGGTCGACGAGCGCGCCGTTGATGCCGCTGCCGCGGTCGCTCGCGAGAAAGGCCAGCGCGTCGGCGACTTCCTGCGGCGTCGCGGCGGCCGCGAAGTCGTCCGCGTTTAAGTAGCCGCGCGCCGCGTCCGTCGCTACGCCGCCGAGCACGAGCGCGTTCGCGACGATCCCGTCGGCCTTGTGCTCGCGCGCGATCGCCTGCATCAGCACGTTCACGCCGGCCTTCGCGATGCCGAACAAGCCGCGCCCCGGCGCCGGCTGCTTCGACGAGCCCGCGGTGACGACGACGATCCGGCCGCGCGAGCGCGCGCCGTCGCGATACGGCTGTGCGAGCATGGCGCGCAGGGCCGGCAGCGCGAGATTGTACGCCGTCTCGACGAACGCGGCGTAGTTCGTGCGCAAGTCGTCCAGCGTGGAATCAACGAGCCGCGCGACGCGGCCGTCGCCGGCGAGGCTCACCACCGCGTCGACCCGGCCGAAGCGTTCGACGCATGCGGCGACCGCCGCAGCGGCCTGCGCGGCGTCACCGAGATCCGCGCCGAACGGAACCGCCGCCGCGCGTTCGCCGTCGTCGAGCAGCCCGTCGATCGCCGCGCGCGCGCGTTCGACCGACCGCGAGATCACGAGCACGCGCGCGCCTTCGTGCGCGAGCGTGGCGAGCGTCGCGCCGCCGACGCGCCCGGTCGCACCGGCCAGAATGACGGCGTCGCCTGCGAGCAGCATCAGCGCACCGCTCGAAAACACTGCACGGCGTGGTCGTTCACCACGCCGACGGCCTGCAGCATCGCGTAGCAAATCGTCGACCCGACGAA
>JAXDMA010000395.1:0-5624 GCA_034666305.1 Vulcanimicrobiota bacterium | reverse complement strand
CCGGCGACGCCGTCGGGGTTGAGCGCCTCCACGCCGCTCGTATAATGCGTAGCGTCCTGGCGGTGGATGCCGCCGTGGACCTGCCAGCCGGCGGGGACGCTCATGACGAATGCGCGCTCGTTGGGCTCACGCCAGCTCGTCAGCGGCGGCAACGCGGTCGCCGCGACGCCGCGCCGTGCCGAGCCCGGCGAATTGCGCGGCTGGTACGCAAAGCTCCGAAGCACGGCCATGACGTTCGGCCACTCGCGCGCAAAGGCGTTGGCAGGAACGACGCCGCCATAGAGCATGCCGACGCTGCGGCTCGTCTCCGCGCACAACACGGCCCCGCGGCCCGCACCATTGCGAACGGAAAAGCGCGCGACGGCCATGCCGCGACCCGTGTCCGCAATCTGCAACTCGGCCAAACCGGCGGAGCTCGCGAGCAGCACGCGCAGCGTTGCCGCGCAGCTTGACGTCCTTTGGAGAACCGGGCGGACATCGGCATATTCCAGCGGATCGGGGCTGGAGATGACGACGTGCCCGGCCCCGCGCGACACCGCATGCCAACCCGGAGGAACGTTCACGCGAAAACCGCTTCCGCCGTCACCGTGTTCCGCGGCGCGGGCGACGTTCGCGCACAGCACGACACCGGCGAAAAGAACGCAAGCCATTCGGATCTTGAGCGTCACATCAGCCTGGTACAGCCAGGTGATTGCCCGGTTCCTTCGTCTCACCGGGGAACGGCCCGCCGCGGCGAACGGACGGGACGTGAACTACGGCAAGAAATTCATCGTCGAGCCGGGCACCAAGGTCCGGCTCGACGAGCTCGACCCTTCGTACACCGGCAAGCATGAGACGGAAGCCGACGCGAGCGCCGAGATTGCGACCGATCTGGAACGGCTGGAGAAATTGCAGTACCGGCTCTACGCCGAGCACGAGCGCTCCGTGCTCATCGTGCTGCAGGCCGCGGACGCCGCCGGCAAGGACGGCACGGTTCGCCACGTGTTCGGCGCGTTCAATCCGCAAGGCGCTTCGGTCCGCGCGTTCAAGGTGCCGACGCACGAAGAGGCTGCACACGACTTCCTGTGGCGCGTGCACGCCGCGACACCGGCGCGCGGGCACATCGCAATCTTCAACCGCTCGCACTACGAAGACGTGCTGGTCGCACGCGTGCACGAGCTCGTGCCCGAAGAGGTGTGGTCGAAGCGCTACGACCGCATCAACGAGTTCGAGAAAAACCTCGCGCAAGCGGGGACGCGAATCTTGAAGTTCTTCCTCCACATCAGTCCGGACGAGCAGCTCCGCCGTTTCAAGAAGCGGCTCGACGACCCGCAAAGCTGGTGGAAGCTGAACGAAAGCGACTACACCGAGCGCAAGTATTGGGCGGAGTACGGCAAGGCGTACGAGGATGCGCTCGAGCGCTGCAGCACCAAGCGCGCGCCGTGGTACGTGATTCCGGCGGACCACAAGTGGTTCCGCAACCTTGCCGTCGCGCGCATCGTCGCCGACACGCTCGACGAGCTCGACCTGCAGCTTCCCAAGCCGGCCGCCGACATCGACGCGATCCGGCGCGCCTACGAAGAGGCTGCCGGGTAACACCGCGTCATGACGAGACAGGCGGACCGTTCCGCCGCCGACTTCCTGCCCGCGCGAAGAACGCTCGCGAGCTTGAAGAAAGCCGCGCAGAGCTGCCGCGGCTGCGATCTCTACAAGGACGCGACGCAGACGGTCTTCGGTGAAGGCAACGCGCACGCCGCCGCGATCTTCGTGGGCGAGCAGCCCGGCGACCGCGAGGATCTCGAGGGCCATCCGTTCGTCGGTCCGGCCGGGAAACTGCTGCGCGACGCGATGGACGCCGCGGGCATCGCGCCCGACGACGTCTACATCACCAACGCCGTGAAGCATTTCAAGTACGTGGTGCGCGGCAAACGCCGCATCCACGCCAAACCCAAAGTCATCGAGGTGCGCGCGTGCGCCCCGTGGCTCGACAACGAGATCGCCGCCCTGAAGCCGCGATTGATCGTCGCGCTCGGCGCAACGGCCGCGGGCGCGCTGCTCGGTCCAGCATTTCGCGTGACGCAGCGGCGGGGTGAGGTGATCGCGCGGCCGTCAGGCCCGCCCGTCGTCGCGACGGTCCATCCGTCTTCGATCTTGCGGGCGCCCGACGACGCCGCGCGGCGCGTCGAGATGGCCGCGTTCATCGACGATCTAGAGACCGTCGCCCGGCTGATCCGCGGTTAAAACGTCGCGGGCGTGAACAGAGACTCGACGTCGCGCTCGCCGCGCGTTTCAAACACGCCGTTGTGGTTCATCCAGTCGGGGCGCGGCGCACCGAGCAGGAAGTGGTCGAAGAACTCGTCGAGGTGCACCGTCCAGTAATCTTTGTTCGGCTGCTTCGCCAGTCCGTGCCCCTCGCCGATGAAACTGAACATGTACGCCTCTTTGCCGGCGCGGCGCAGCGCCGTGAAGAACTCGACGCCTTGACCGTACGGCACGTTGCCGTCCTGATCGTTCTGCAGACGCAGATACGGCGCTCGCACGTGCTGGACGAAGAACAATGGCGAATTCTCGACGTAGAGGTCCGGGCGGTCCCACGGCGTCGCGCCGATACGGCCCTGGCTGCGCTCGTAGTATGCCTGCTGCACGTCGCCCGACTGCCAGAATCCGCCGTACAAACTGGGCAGGTCGGAATCCGACGCGCCCGACTCGACCGCGCGGAAGATACCGCTGTGCGTGACGAGCGCGTTGACTTCGTAGCCGCCGTAACTGTGGCCGGCCATCCCGATCCGCTTGGCATCGACGAATCCCATCGCGACGACGTGCTTCACCGCGGCGCTCACGCAGTCGACCGCGCTCGCGGTGGTGTGACCGATGCGGTAGCGAATGTCAGGCTGCAGCACGACGTAGCCATGATTCGCGTAGCGCGCGAGGTTCACGACCGTGCCCGACTGCGGCGTGACGTAAGTGTGCAGCCCGTCGGACATCTTCTCGTACACGTAGACGAGCATTGGATAGCGCTTGTGCGCGTCGAAGCCGTCGGGGACCGTGAGAATCCCGCGCAGCTTCTCGCCGCGCGCGTTGGTGTAGTCGATCAAGCGCGAGCGGCCCCATGCGTAGTGCGGCGCCTGCGGATTCGCGTCGCTCACGCGCGTCGCCGCGACCGGCAAAGCCGCGCTCGCCCATAGATCAGGAAATTCGTCGAACCGCTGCTCGGTGAACACGAACCCGCCGCCGTCGCGCCCTTGCCATGGCAACCCAACCGCTTTGTCGAGCAGCATCGTCACGCGCGCCTTCGGCAGCGCGTGCGAAGTAAGCCCCGGCATACGCAGCTCGGCGAACCCGCTCGCCTTCGTGCGGTCGTCCACTACCGACAGCACGAACGGTGGGCGCGCGAACACCGGGCGCGCCGCAACGAAGGCGCCGTCGACCTCGTCGGTGCGCGGCCGCACGACGCGGTACACACGCTGCGCCGCGCGACCCGCGCCGCTGGTGATGTTGAGCGGCGCGCCGCCTTCGGGCGACGCGAGCCAGACGTCGTAGCGGTCGTAGATTACTGCGAGCCGATCGTCGGGCAACCAGCCGCCGAAGCCGTACGGCGGCGGCGCGGCGGGATGGTCGTCGTCTTCGAGCGCGGCATGCACGGTGTGCGGACTGGTCATCCACGTCTTGCGGCCGTCGGCCATGCGCAGCGCGTACCACGCCCGGCGAAGCGGGTCGTATCCGGCAGCGTAGCGCCCCGCCGGCGAAAGGCTCGGGGCCTCGCCCTTTGCTTTGCGCGCGAGCAGCGTGCGCGCGCCCGTCACCACGTCGATGCGGTACACGTCGTAATACGCGTCGTCGTACGTTGCGAGCTTGACGTACGGCACGTCGCTCACGCCCAGCGCGTAGCGCGCGGTGCCCGCCAACGACACTTGCGGCACGTCGCGCGTGCCGAGCTGCGTGATGCGGCGCGCCGAGAGGTCGTACAGGGCGAGGTACGTGCCGTGCTGCGGGTTTTCCGCGGAGCGGCGCTGCTGCGTAGGCAGCTCGCCGTTGCGCCAATACCAGAAGTCGAGGTCGACGCGCGCGGGCGCGGACGACGGCCGCGGCAGCGGGACGTTTGCCGTCCACAGCGCGAGGCGATTGCCGTCGGCCGAAAACTCGGGCGCGCGCGCATCGCTGGCGAACGTTCGCGTTGCGAGCCCCGGTGTCGCAGGGCCGAGCGCTTCGACCGGCGCGCCGCCGCGCGTATCGGCAACCATCAGCCGGAACGCGGAGCGCGCCCCCGTCTCTTTCTTCACCGCCTCGTCGTACGCATCGGGATCGCTCAGGTACGCGAGCGACGCGCCGTCCGGCGACAGCGCGGGCGACACGAGATGCGCGCTGCCGTGCGACACGATCGCGTCCTTGCCCGCGGTCACGTCACGCACGTGGATGCTCTCGTCGGTCTTCGTTTGCACGACGTACGCGACGTGCGAGCCGTCCGCGCTCACCGCGTACGCCGACACGTTCGCGACCACCGTCGCGCCGGCGTCTCCGAGGCGGCGCATCGCGAGCGACGCCGGCGCGTCCTTGCCCGGCGCTTTCGGCGCGCTCGATGCGGACGGCGCCGGCGATGACGACGGCGGCGGGGACGCCGCATGCGGCGCCGCGGGCGACGCGGAGGGCGAAGGCGCGGCCGACGGTGACGGCGAGGGTGACGACGACGGAGCCGGCGACGGTTCGAGCAGATACGCCAGCGTCGTGCCTTCGCGCGCGAGCACGAACGACCGCACGCGCTCGACCGTCGTGGTGCGCGCGTTCGCGACGTCCGCAAGATCGGCGATGCCCAGCCCGTCTTTCGGCCGCTGTTCGGGCGGCTTGGCAGCCTTCTCCGCGGCTTTCACGTCCGCCACGGGCGCGGTGATGCGATAGACCACGAACCGGCCGTCGGGCGAGAACTGCGGTGCGCGCCCGCGCGGCGCTCGAAACACCGCCGTCGCGCCGAGATCACGCACGAGCAGCTCGCCATCGGCTTCGGACGCGACCTGCGCGTACGCGACCCTGCGCCCGTCGCGCGTGAGCCGCACGTCGCGGATCTGCCGCCACGACGCGTATGCATGATAATCGAGCAGTTTCTTGGGCGCCGCCGCCGCAGGTACTGCGAACGTCGCGTTGCCGCACGCGAACGCGGTCAGCGTCAACAGCGCGACATGGCGGCGCATCCTACGGCAACCGCATCGACGCGCGCAGGACGCGGTCGCGCAACCCCGTAGGCAGCAGGGCGACGATGCTTCCCGCCCGGGCGCCTTTGCCCAGCAGATACCGCGCGCGCGGCTTGCGCGCCGCAATCGCATGCAAGATCGCGCGCGCGACGTGCTCGACGGGCATCGCGCCGATCTCCTCACGCTCCACTTGGTCGAACATCGCGTCCATCTGCGCCCCGTAGCGTTCCATCGCCTGCGGCGGCAGCAGCGCCAGCAGGGCGTCGCGCGAGTCGCGGCCTTTGCTCCAGATCGGCGTCTTCACCGCGCTGGGCTCGACGAGCGCGACGCCGATGCCGGCGGGCGCGAGCTCGACGCGCAGCGCGTCGGCGAGCGCCCGCAGTGCGAACTTGGACGCGCTGTAAGGCGCGACGAACGGCACGGCGAGCCGCCCCGAGATCGAACCCACGAACACCAGGCGCC
>JAXDMA010000394.1:0-20334 GCA_034666305.1 Vulcanimicrobiota bacterium | reverse complement strand
GTCGCACACGAGTTCGCGCGGGGTTCGCACGGCGGAGCATCGGCGGAAGCGGCCGCCGCCGTGGCGGAGGGGCGCGGACGCCAAGATCAATTGGCGGCTCAAGGCTTGCAGAATATCGTCCGTCAGTTGGACGAACCGCCAGTCGTCGCGGTACTGCTCGTCAATCGCGCCGGCTGGATTACCGACCTCCTGGAGTATAGTCTTGCTTGGCCGGAGCACGTGCCTGTCGCCGAAGGGCTCGCCGTGCGCGACGCGATTCGGTTTGCAATCAAACAGTGCCGCTTCGAACTCGTCGAGCTGGACGAGAAGTCTCTTCCCAATCTTGCTGAGAATGCACTCGGCCTCTCGTCGGCGGAGATCGAAGCACGCCTAAAGGCTCTTGGTGCGACCGTGGGTAGGCCTTGGCGGAAAGAGCAGAAGCTGGCCTGCTTATCCGCTTGGGTTACGATTTGCAATCGCGGCGTCAAGGGATAACGAGGCATGCCGGTCGCGACCTATAGCATCCGCCTTCTCTTTCGAGGCTTCACGATAGATCCGACGATCATATCGAAGACGCTCGGCCTCGAGACCCTGCGGTATTGGCGCGCGGGCGGGCGAGTGCCAAAACTCGACGGGAGCCCGGGGCGCTATCGTTCACCTGACTCGGCGTGGGGCTGGGATGCATCGTATTATGACAAGAGAGAAGATGAAGTCGATTATGAGCACGAGAGCACCTCTGATGTCCTCGGCCCAAGACTTGATGAACGATTGATCGCATTTCTCGAACCTTTGCTGCGCCAACGTTCCTTCGTGCGTGAACTCGCCGCAACGAGCACAGCGGCTGTAATAATCCTCAGCTTCCCAGGCCAGTTTTATTTCGGTTGTGATATCTCGCCGGCGACCTTGAGCGCAATCGCCGACCTCGGATTGGAACTCGGAATCGAAGTCTTCCCGGATTCGGCAACCTGACACACGACAGTGTGTTCCACCTGGTTTGCTGATAGCGGCGGAGCTACGTCTTTGCGGTGTCCGTGAGGTAGCCGCGCCCTGCAAGTTCGCCGCCGATTTCACCGAGGACGTCGATCTCGACGGGATCAGCCTCTTCGTACTCCGCGACGATCCGTAGCCGGCCACCGGAGGCGGCAACGAAGCGCGCAAGAGTGCTAAGGTACATGTCCGTCTGCCGTTCAAGCCGAGAGACGTCACCCTGTCGCATCTCGAGCGTTTCAGCTATTTGGACCTGTGAGAGGTGACGGGCGCGCCGAAGCTCAGCGAGGTGCATGCGTGCAACTTCGGTGCGCACCGCGTTGTCAAATCGCGGCTTGTCGATCTGGTGTTACCTTCGACCGCTCGGCGCGAATTTCGCGCCACGTCCGGGTTGCCATCGTACTAGTCCTCGATCTCATACAGGTGTTGCGCGTACAGTGCACGCCGTACCAGGTCGCAAACTCGTCCGTGCCCTCCACCTCGTAGGCCACATATCTATCTAGCATGAAGGCAATATCGCGTCAAGCCAATATTTTCGGGGTCGCCCGACCGGCAGCGCCGCGCGACGTGGCCCGCAATGATGCTCGCGCACGTCGGCGACGTGCAAGGGAGGCTCTGAAACCGCCGGGCTTTCGTACTCGGTAGCGAAAACAAGGGCATGCACATCGTCGCTCGTGTCGAGAACAGCGAATCTCATCATGCCGTTGAAGTCAGCACCGAAGGCCGGAGGCGTACGGTAGCGATACCGGCGAAGGCTGGAGGCGGCTCCGACGTCAACGGGGGTGAGCTGCTGTTTCTAGCGCTCGCGACGTGCTATTGTAACGACCTGTATCGCGAAGCCGCAAAGGCCGGAATCGCGATCGACGGCGTCGAGGTCACGGTCGAAGGCGACTTCGGCGCCGCCGGGGAGCCTGCGAAGAGTATCCGGTATTCCGCGCGCGCCGAGTCAAGTGCCGACCCCGAGCGCGTGCGCGAGCTACTCAGATATACCGACGGCGTCGCGGAGATTCAGAAGACCGTTCGGTCGGGGTGTGAGATCTCGTTCGTCAGCCCGCGATAGCTTTCTCCGTCCTCGCATTCATCGTTGCTCCTTGAGTTCGACAAGAATGCAGTCCATGTCCGTGCTGCCGATGTTTTCGCCGGTGTGCTTTTTCGCCGGACTCCACGTTACATCCCCAGCCTTCGCTTGCCGCACGGTTGGCTCGGCCCCAGCGACGGCAAATCGTTGGTCCCTCTCGATCGATCTTTCCCTAATCTCACTCTCACTATCGGTGCGTTGCGATTGTGCGAGCGCCGCACCAAGGGCCACCCCGCACGATCCCAGGACCGTGTTGACCACGTGCGAAGATCTCCGCTTCCGCTTCGTCCTGTCAGCGCGCCGGGTGCGGAGTCTCTGGCCGGAAGATCCTTCGTTCGACCGAAAACAGACGCAAAGGGCATCTACCGCGGCGAGGGTCCCTACATAGCCTGGTTCAAAGACGCGGCCGGGAACATTCTTTCGGTACTCCAAAAGAAGTAGCCGCGTGAGCTATTCGAACATCTTGAGTGCCCCGCAGCAGAGACCCGCGAGCGAGCGCGCCTGCGAATGCTCCGGAGAGTCGGCTGCCACGTAAGCCTTCCCGGTCAACTCCGTATAGAAGCAGCCTAATTGCCCCGACAGCGTCAACAGTTCCGGTATGGGAAACTTGACGGGGACGACCCAGCGCTGAATCCGAGGATTGGCCAGCAGCGACTTTGCAATGGAGCCGACGCTCGCGCGCAATGATCGCGCATCTCCGCCGCGGGCTACGATCGCCTTGACTGCCTCACGGAGGGCGACGAAATACGCTCGCTGACCGCCGACGATGGAGCCCGGACCCGGAGCACCATGGCCCGGAACGATGAGCCTCGCTCCAAGCGCTTCGGCCTTTGCGAGGACGTCGATCCAGCTTAGGACGTGCGCGTCCCACATCACGTTGTACGGGCCGTTGACGACGATGTCGCCGGTAACGAGAATTCTTTGCTTCGGAAGCCACGCGAGCGTGTCAGCAGCGGTATGAGCCGCGCCGAGGTGCAGCAGCTCGACGCGCTGCGTCCCGTCGTCGAAAACGGTTGGCGCGGAAAGGAGGAGGCTTGGCAGCTGAATGTGCGTGGCGGCTGCTTCCGCCTTCCAGAGAGCCGCGGGTTCGATCACGGGGAAGTGGTTGAGTCGCCAAGGCTCGTCGCGCGCGAACTCCGCAACGATCTTCGCATTTCCCATCACGGTGGCGCCATGGTTCATCCAGAACTCGTTCCCGTATGAGTGGTCGCCGTGGTGATGAGTATTGAGGACGAATCGGATCGGTTTATCCGCCGTGGCTTGAATGATGGGAAGGTACATGTGGGCTTCCGACAAGCTGCCGGCGTCGAGTACGAGGATGTGATCTCGAAATATCACCCACGCGATGTTGCACCAGATGCGATCGCCCGGCGCGATGAGGGTGAAGACTCCCGGAGCGATTTCGGCCGGTGCCGGCGTCTTCGCGGGCGCCGGCGATTGAGCGAGCGCACGCGCACTCGAAAGAGCTGCGGCGGAAACCAACCCGGCAGCGCCGGTGAGCAGCGTGCGGCGCGAGAGAAGGCCGTCAGAACTTACCGTTTGCATTTTTCCATGCATCGCGGGGCGGGATCGTTTCCAGCGTGTCCCAGTGCTCTGCAATTTTGTTGTTCGCGACGCGGTACAGGTCATAGATTGCCGTCGGCTTTCCGCCGAACTTGCCCTCGTTGACGACGAGTACAAAGTCGCCCTCGCCCAGTATCATGTGGACGCCATCGTACTCGACGGTGAGGCCTTGTTTCGCAAGCGCCTGAAGCCCAGCGAGCAAGCCGGTCAACCCATCCTCTAGGATGAGCGGATTGTGCTGGATATAGTTGTTGCCGTCGAAGTAGCTTGCAAATTTATCTCGCCGCTTCTGGACGAAGATCTCGTCCATGTAGCTTTTCAACAGTGCTTTGTTCGCGTCGGTCTTGTCCGCATCCGATGCAGTGCGCGGGCCGTCGACCATCGAATGACTCGGCTTCGTTGCGATTTTCTGGAGGTTGTCCCAGTGTTCGACGATTAGGCCGTTCTCGAAGCGGAAGATGTCGAAGCCGATCATCGGTTCGCCGAAGTCGTACTCGGAATGCGTGAATACGTAGTTGCCGTCTCGAAAAGCCCGCAGCGTGTTCACCTTAGCGGAACCCTTCGGGATCGCTTGAATGCGATCGGCGAGTGCCTTCACCCCGTCGCCAAGGCGAAGATTATGTTGAATGTACTTGGCAGGATTGATAAATGATAGCGGTCGGCGATCTCCGGTCTCGAAGGCCTTGAGAAGCTCTACGACGCGCGAGATATAATCGTTCACGGAGACGTTCCCTTGGATCTGGAATTGGGCTTGTGCGTACGCGGGAGTGGGTAGGAGCGTACCGCCGCTGAGGGCGGCTGCAGCCGCGAGAAAGCTCAAGCGGGACAGCTGGACGTCTGGGCTCATGCCCGTGTCATAGCACCGGCGGCGAAGCCGATGCATCCCTCAAACGAGTGAGGTTTCGGGCTGCGAGCGCTCCTCCGCCGAGAGACGATCCATCAGGGCGTGCATGAGTTGGACGCGAGAGTTCACGCCGAACTTCCCAAAGATCGCACGCAAATGGGTCGCTACGGTGTGTGAAGAGAGCGCGAGCACGTTGGCCGCGGATCGGTTCGTGTGGCCCTGGAAGATAAGCCGCGCGACGCGCTGCTCCGTCGCCGTCAACGAATCCCAGCCGGTCAGCGGTTTTTGCTTCCGCGATGCCCAACGCACCCGGCGTACGCCCGTGCCTTGAAGCGCGCGCTGGATGCGTTCCGCGTCGCTGGTCGCTCCGAGGGCATTGAAGCGATCCCAAGCGCGATCCAGCGCCGCGACGCCCGCGTCGCGCCGGCCGTCAGCAAGGAGTGCCAGGCCGTAGTCGCCCTCCGCATCGGCGAACAGAAATCGGCGCGGGCTGCGCTCGAGTAGCGCGGTTGCGTGACGCAGCGCCTCGACGTCGCGCCGTACGAGCCCGCGTATCTGTTCCGCGATACCGACGATCGTTGCGACGTCCGGATTGCGCTCCGCTAAACCCAGAGCCAGCGACTCAATCTCCGCCGCGAGGCCTGCATCGCCGCCGCGCAGTGCGGATCGCGCGGCGACGACCAGCCAGCCCGGCAGGTTCCGCCATCGGTGCCGGACCCCACGCCGCGGATGCATGACCTCGCGCACGAGCGGTAGGGCCCGAACGTAATCGCCTCGCGATTCGTGGAACCAGGCCGTCGCGGCCGCAATGAGCACCGGTCGCGTCTCGTCACCGCCGGCAATGTCCGCGACTGCGAGCGCGATGTGGCGCTCCGCTTCGGCGTACCGCCCGCGAATCTGCGCGACGCGTTCGAGCACAAGACGGGCCTCGACTTGATACGTATCCTCGTGAACTTCATCGCATTCCCGAAGAATCGTGAGTGCTTCGGTTTCGGCGTCGTCGAACTTGGCGGCGGTATAGTCGTGCCACAGCCGCGCGAAGGCGACGTCGGCCGGACGAATGCCGGCGCCGCGCTCGACGAGCCCTTGGGCATGCGCGACCAGTGCGGCGCTCTCGTCGAACCGATCGATGAGCTGCAACAGTAAGATCTGGCTCGGGATCGTTTTGATGGCCTCGGCGGGCGAACGGATGTCGCGAAGGTACTGCAGTGCATCGGCGAACCGGCCGTCGCTCATGCTCGCTTCCGAAAGAGCGCGCGCCGCGGTGGCCTCTGCAACCTCGTTGCCGGCCGCGCGGCTTGCGTCCAGCGCGGACCGGCCGGCGGCGAGCGCCACGTCATAGTCGTCTCTGCGAGAACCCCCGAGGGCGCGCAGAGAGAGGAGCTCCGCTCGGAGGGTTTCCGAGATGCCTTCGCGTGCGTACGCCGCGTCGAGTCGAGAGAGCATCTCCTCGGCGCGCCCCATCGACCATAGCGGCCACGCTGCGGCTGCCTGAAGGGTCGCGTACTTGTTGGGATCGCGCACGATGCGGCCGAGCCGGTCGGCCAGTGCGAGCGCGTCGCGCTCGCGTCGCGCGTCTGCGAGAATCGTGAACGCCGTGCAGCCCACATCGAGCCAGAGCGGGTCGGTCTCCGGAAGGAGCGCGAGCGCTCGCATCACGACATCGACGGCTACCGCCGGCAGCGACGAGACGACGCTCGTCGCGGCCTGCACGAGCAGCGACACCGCCGCGTGATCGCCAAAAGTCGCGCTCGCCAGAACATGAGGGACCGCATCCAGCGGACTGGCTCCGTTTTCGACGAGATGTGCCACGACCAGACGGTGAAGCTCGATGCGAAACGACGGCGCGATTTCGTCGTACACGGCTTGCCGTACCAGATCGTGCGTAAACGAGAGCAGTCCGGAATCGTCTTGCAGGACTCGTTCGCGCACGGCCTCATCCACGGCACCGCGAAGGTCGGTCGGAGCGGATATTCCAAGGAGCGCAGCCGCATCGCGGAGCGCGAATCGGCGTCCGAGCACTGCGCCGGCTTGCGCCAGTTGCAGCGCGCACTCCGATAGCGGCGCTAACCGCCGCAGCGCTCCGTTCTTCAGGCGGCGCGGCAGTTCGCTCCCGTCGTCGGTCAGGCCGGCGTCGCCGAGACCGTCGAGCAACGATACGGCAAGAAACGGATTGCCGGCGGCTTCGTGCAGGAGCTGCCGGATGTTGGCGCTCGGCTGCGTACCGAGGCGGTCGCGTGCGATCGCTTCGATCGACTCACTGTCGAGTGGTGCGAGCCGGACGACGTGCGGATGCGGCGCGTCTGTCGCGCCGGCTTCGATCAGCGTTTCGATGTGCGCGCTGCCGTCCCGCGCCGCAAGTAACCAGACGACCGGCGATCCCGAGAGGCGCGCCGGCATGATGCGCAGCGACGAGAGTGTCAGCCGATCGGCCCACTGCACGTCGTCAAGGGCGACGAGGATCGGCTCTTGCAGCGCGCGCTCTTCCAGCACCCCGATGATGCGGTCGATCAGCCATACCGCATGATCGCGCAGCGGCGTGAGCTCCGCGAACGCCGCATCGGAGAGGAGCGGCTTCTCGCCGGACCGCAGTGCCAGCAACAACGGCGCCATCGGCGCGATCTGGTCGCCCTCGTCGGTCTTACTCCGGCCGACGCGAAATCCGCGCCCCACCGCCTGTTCGAGGATCGCATCCAGCACCGCGGTCTTTCCAATGCCGGGCGACCCCAGCACGAGGACGACGCCACCTTCGCCGGCATGCAGCGCGCGAGAGAGCGCATCGGCCGCCGCGCTCATTTCGGCGGCTCGCCCTCGCAGCAAGAACGCGGTTTCAGGCACGACCGGATCCTCTCTTGGTATGCCGAACCGGCTTCGACGGGTTCCGAGCGAAGCATCCCACGCGCATACTCAATTCGGGCGATCCGGGCGCTCTCCGGGTGTGGCACACTCCGTGCAAAGGAGAGCAAACACCATGGCAATCACACTCGGCCGCGTGGCTCACTTCAGTCTTGCCGTCACCGAACCGACAGCGAGCGCCGATTGGTGGCTTTCACTCTTCGATCTCGAGGAGTGGGCGCGCTCGGCGAGCCGCGTCGTCCTCGGTAACGATGCGATTGTAATATCGCTCATCGAGGGTACACCCGATCCGGCGGCGTTGACGCACATGGCGTTCCGTACGAGCGACATAACTTCGCTGAAAGCTGCGCGTGACTTCCTGCGCGACAAGGGTGTTGCGCTGGAGGACCCGGGCGACGAGATCGGGCCTGTGGCCGAGGGTTCCGCAAGCCTGGGAATCTGGTTTCGTGACAACGACGGATACCGTTGGGAGCTGTATTTGGCGGCCGACGACATCGCATGAATGAAGGATGCGGATTGCGGTCGCGGCTGCGATGATCGGCGTATAAACCTCGATTCCCGGAGCAGAGTTCCATGTCAGCAACAATGTCAACGCAGTCGCAGCGGCTCGACGGGCAAAAGGCTCTGGTCACCGGCGCGACGTCGGGTCTCGGCCGTGCAATTGCACAGCGACTCGCGCAAGAAGGCGCGCAAGTCATCATCCACGGCCGCGACCCGGACCGCGGCGCCGACACGGTCTCCGCGATCGCGGCGGCGGGCGGAACGGCGCGCTTCGTCGCGGCCGATCTCGGCAGCCATGCCGACGTACTGCGGCTCGCACAGGACGTCGGCGACATCGACATCCTGGTGAACAACGCGGGCTTCGTCGTCTTCGCACCGACCGCGCAACTCTCCGTCGAGGCCTTCGACGCGACATTCGCGATCAACGTGCGTGCCCCGTTCTATCTCGTCGCGGCTTTCGCGCCGGGGATGGCCCAGCGTGGTCGCGGGAGCATCATCAGCGTCGACAGCATGGCCGGCAGGATCGGTCTCGTCGGCGGCGCCGCGTACGGTGCGTCAAAAGCCGCGCTTTCCGCTATGACGCGCGCCTGGACGGCGGAGTACAGTCCGTCCGGCGTTCGGATCAACGCGATTGCCCCCGGACCGATCTACACGGACGGAGCCTCCCCTGATCGGATCCGTCAGCTCGGAGAGACGACGCCTCTTCATCGCGCCGGACAGCCTCAAGAAATCGCGGATCTCGTGGCCTTTCTCGTCTCACCGGCGGCGAGCTACATCGCCGGCGCGACGATCGCCGCTGACGGAGGACGGACGGCGGTATAACGGCCGCCGGCTGCTTCTCAAACGAGAGAACGCGCCAGAAGGGGATCTTTCTATGGAAAAATTGCTAAGCAGTGTGCTGAACGCGCACGGAGGTCTGGAAAACTGGTCAAGGGTCACCACGTTGACAGCGAAGCTGGAACTGGGGGGCCCGTTTTGGAAGGCGCGAGGTTGGCCCGACATCTATGCGGGTCAGACCGTCAAATTCGATGCACATCGGGAGCACATCACTTTTACACCGTTCACCGCGCCGGACCGAACCTCGGTTCTTGACGTTGATCCCGAGCGAGTGGTCATAAAGACCACCGGTGGCGATGTCGTCGAAGAGCGTGCCGAGCCACGTGCGTCGTTTCCAACGAACTACGATTTTGCCAGCACGCCCTGGGATGCGATTCAGGTGGCCTACTTCACGAGCGCGGCCGTTTGGAACTACCTGACGGAACCATTCGGCTTTACCTACCCAG
The DNA here is from genome assembly GCA_034666305.1 of Vulcanimicrobiota bacterium. Lineage (GTDB taxonomy): Bacteria > Vulcanimicrobiota > Vulcanimicrobiia > Vulcanimicrobiales > Vulcanimicrobiaceae > Vulcanimicrobium. The sequence continues at coordinate 11,243 of JAXDMA010000394.1, read as the reverse complement.
GGGTGCAGACTCACGAGATCGAGCCGTGGGACGAGGACGGCCAGACCTGGCGACGACTTGCCGTGACGTTTCCCGACACGAACGCCAACCACAACGCCGAACAGGTCTTCTACTACGACGAACGCTTCATGCTGCGCCGCATGGATTACTCGCCTGTCGTTACGGGTAGTCCGCTGGTCGCCCACTACACGTACGACGCAAGGATCTTTGATGGCTTCGTTTTCCCGACCCGACGGATGATTTACCGCCGCGACGCCAATGGCATCGCCAATCAAAGCTTCGCGCCGATTACCATGAACGTCCACTCGGTCACAATCGAGCGCGAATAGTGATCCCGCACGCCCTCCTAGGGGAGAGGGCTGGAAGATCGGCGAGCGGCGCGAGCAGGGTCGCGACGCGTTCGCCGAAGTGCGGGACCGACGGGAGGTAGGGCTGAGGAACAGGTGAGGCAAACGTTCCCAGCATGGCCATCACGTCGACGGTTCGACCCGCGTTTCGCGATCCGGAATTGCAGCGAGCGTACGACCGTCAGGGATACGTCGTGGTTCGCACGCTCGAGGACGACCAGATCGCGCGATTGCTCGCGCTCTGGAAAACGTCTATGACGCCGGCGAACGACTTACCGTTTGCGGTCAGCGTCTGCAGCGACGACTTCGCGTACCGTGACAAGATCGACCCGGAGATTCGCGCCGCGTTCGCCGGCTTCGCCGCGCGCGAGCTGATGGACTACCGGCTGTGCGTCGGCAGCTTCCTCACGAAGCGCGGCGACGGCGGCACGGCCGTCGATGTGCACACGGATACGACGATGGTCGACGAGTCGCGCTTCCTCGCGCTGAACATGTGGACGACCCTGGTCGACGTCGCTCCGGAGAACGGCTGTCTGCGCATGGTGCCCGGGAGCCATCTGCTCGGCGCGCCGATTCGCGGCACGATCGGGACGTTCCGGTGGCCCGAGCTCATCCCATTGATCGATGAGCGCTACCTAATCGATCTACCAATGGTCGCGGGAGAGACGTGCTTCATCGACCCGCGTACGATTCACGCGTCGTATCCGAACAACTCGGGAACCTATCGGATCTGCACGTCGGCGCTCGCGGTGCCGGCTGACAGCGAGCTTTGGTACTGTCACCAAGAATACCCCGGCAGCGACATCGACCTCTACCACCACGACGACCAGTACTTTCGCACGCACGTCCACGGCTCGCCGCCCGACGGGCTGACGCGGTTCGGACGCGTGCCCGACGCGCCGCCGGAACTCACACCCGAGCGACTCGCCGAAGCGTTCGCGTACGGCACCGGCGAGCGCGACCAATTAGTCGCGGCGGTCTCAAGTTAAGGCTGCGACGGCGACGGTGATGGAATAGGGCGCCTGCTGTTTCCGCCGTTGCTTCCGCGCTGCACCATCGCCTTCTCCAAATCTCTCTGGCGATCGGTGAGCAGCGCGTGAATCTTCCGATGCGTGTCGTCGCTGATCGCGTGAATTTGCGGGCCTAGCTCGACACGCGAAGCGTTCGGGTTCTTATCGAGCACCGCCTGAATTCTGTCATGGTGCTCCACCAGCAGGGGCCTGACCTGGCGCTGCTGTTCCGCAGTCAGCTCCAGATCTCGCGTAAGTTGAGCGAGTTTCTCGTCGATCGACTGCGGCGTATGGAGACGCTGGAGCTGATCACGCGCTGATGGTTGCGGCGTCCCTGTGTTCTGTGCTACGGCATGGCCGGCGATTCCGACAACCAGCATGATAGCCCCACAGACAAACGCGAACACGTGATTTCGCATCTACGGCGTCCTTTCGATCTTTCCCCGAGCGAGCGCGCCCCATTCCGCCGCGCTCCACCCCGACCGCCGCCCCCGGCCGCGCGGACAGACATCGGGCGTCGCTCGAAACAGGATCGGCATTACGTGGCCACGATAGGTGTGAATGCTGCGAGCTATCAGGGAACCCCGTCGTGCAGCAGATCTCGTTGTCGAAGGAGTGTTCTGTGGTGCGTTCGATTCCATTGCGCCTGGGCGTGCTTGCGCTCGGACTCGCAGTTATCGTCAGCTCGGCCCCGCCGCGTTCGGCGGGTGCGGCAAATGAACCGTATCTCATCGGCGCGACGGTGTCCGAGAGCGGTCCAGGCTCTTCGCTGGGACGCCCTGAGGCGGACAGCATGCAGATGGCGGTCGACGAGATCAATAAAGCCGGCGGCGTCAACGGCCACCCGCTGCAAATCACGATTCTCGACGACGAATCGAATGCGACGACGGCGGTCAACAACATGCGCAAGCTGCTCGATGCGCATCCGATCGCGGTGCTCGGATCGTCGCTGACGCAAACGTCGCTCGCGATGGTACCGCTCGCAACCCAGGCGCAGGTGCCGATGATCTCGTTCGCGTCAAGCGCGCAGGTGATCCAGCCGGTCTCCGACCGCAAGTGGATCTTCAAGATGCCGATTACCGACTTCCACACGGCGCAGACGATGCAGGCGTTCATGAAGAAGAAGGGCTGGACGAAGGTCGGCGTGATCTATCGCAACGACGACTACGGCAAGACGGGCCTCGGGCATTTCCAGGATGCCGGGAGGAAGGCGGGCTTCGAAGTCGTCGACGTTGAGGCGATCGCCGCCAACGCGACCGACGCGACGACGCAGCTGACGCATCTCAAGGCCGCAAATCCTCAGGCGATCGTCGCCTGGACGTCTCTGCCCAGCGCCGCCGTGATCGTCAAGGGCTATCGGGAGCTGAGCATGCAGACGCCGCTGCTGTATTCGGACGGTGCGGCGACCGGCGTGTTCGTGGCCCAAGCCGGGACGGCGCTCAACGGCGCGTATATTGCGTCGACGAAAATCAACGTCCCGGACACCGTGCCCAAGGACGATCCGCAGCGGAAAATTCTCGACCACTACATCGCGTCGTTCACGCAGCTGTATCCGAAGGACGCGCCGGTAAGCATCTTCGGCGGCTTCGGTTACGACGGCGTGTACCTGCTGGCGCGGGCGATCAAGGATGCCAAGTCCACGAACGCTGCGGCGCTCCGCGATGCGATCGAGCGTGTTACCTACACCGGCGTCTCCGGGACGTACCGCATGTCCGCCGGCGATCACAACGGCCTCTCGACGTTCTCGATCGTGGTCACGCAGGTGGAGAACGGAAAGTTCACGGTCGCGAAGTAATGCCTGTCACCACGCTGGATCCGAAATCCGCTCTCGTCGTCATCGACATCCAAAAAGGGATTCTCGCAAGGCCCGCGGTCCATCCGGTAGAAGCCGTGGTCGCCAACGTGGTGCGGCTCGTCGATGCGTTTCGCGCGAGGGACTTGCCAGTCGCTCTTGTTCGCGTCGGCTGGTCCGCGGACACGGGCGATATGATCAAGACGCGTGTCCAAGCATTCCCGCCGATGACGTCGGTGCCGCCCGGCTTTAGCGACTACGCCGACGAGCTTCACGCCGATCCGGAGCGCGACATCTTGGTCTTGAAACACCAGTGGGGCGCCTTCTACGGAACGGAACTCGATCTCCAGCTCCGCCGTCGCGGCGTGACCAACATCGTGCTGTGCGGAATCGCCACGAGTATCGGCGTCGAGTCGACGGCCCGCAACGCATTCGAGCGCGCGTACAACCTTACGTTTGCGGCGGATGCGATGACTGACGTGAACGGCGACGCCCACGACCGGGCACTGAGCATCATCTTCCCGCGCATCGGCGAGGTCGGGTCGACCGAGGAGATCGTCGCGAAACTGTAGTCCGCGTCGGCGTCGCGAATTACTGCAACTGGAGGTACGCGCCGGCAACGTCACGGTCGCCGAAACCGGCTCGCAGAGCAGCGTCCCACTGTCCCCCGATCGTCGTCGCGATCGGCAGGCTTCGATTCGCGCGCGCTGCGGCGTCGAGCGCAAGATGGAGATCCTTCGTTGCTAGCGCGAGCGAGAACTCGGGATCGAATGTCTCGTGCTCGATCTTGCGGAGCTTCGCGAGCGCCCACGGCGCATTGAGCGCGGTGCTCCCGAGGCAGTCCGAGACATCCTCAAGGGAGACGCCAAGCGATTGCGCGAGCACCGCCGTCTCGGCGATCCCTTCGCCTAGAATTGCGAGCCACGTGTTGAGGACCATCTTCATGCGGGAGCCGCTCCCGGCGGTGTCCCAGCGCATCGTCTTCTGACCGAGCGCGCCGAACACCGGCGCCAGCGCATCGAGCGCCGAGGCGGGGCCCGACGCGAGGATGAGCAGCTTTCCCTGTTCCGCGGGTGCCTTCGATCCCGAGACGGGAGCGTCGATGAACACGACATCGGGGCGGAGCTGTTGCGCGAGCGCCATCGCCCTCTCGGTTCCCTCGACCCCGATCGTGCTCATCTGCAACCAGATGGTGCCGGCCCGCATCGCCGGGAGCGCACGCGGCATCGTCTCTTCGAGCGACGCGATGGTCGGCACCATCGTCAGCACGACACCGGCGCCGCGGACGGCGTCATCAGGCGTGCGGGCGACCTCGGCGCCGGCATCGGCAAGCCCGGCCGCAGCGGGATAGGAAACGTCCCAGACGCGCACGTGCATCCCGGCTCCGAGCAGCCGTCGCGTAAACGCGGATCCCATCGTGCCGGTGCCGAGCACCGCGATTGCCTCTGTTGCCATTCTCCTGGTATACGGCGCGATCCAGAGATTTGCCCGAGAGACGGCAAGCTAGGCCGCGACGACGAGTAAGCTGAGGGCGAGCGTCGAAAACGGGCGGAGGGCCTTGAGTATAGGAAAGTCATAGACATGCGCACTGGATTCTTGCAGGCACTCGGCGGGGAAGCGGGTTGCAGACGGCTGTCGGCGGACTTTTACCGGCGTGTCGGAACCGACTCGGTTTTGCGGACGCTCTTTCCCGGCAAGAGCCTTCGATGCGCAACCGAGGAGTTTGGCGCGTTCCTCATTCAGTTTCTGGGTGGCGATGAGGACCAAACCCAATACCGATGGTGGCTGAGCTTGCGTGAATCGCATGCACGTTTCCGGATTAGTGCTGCGCAGCGGAGCGCGTGGCTGAGACACATGCAGGCAACGCTCGATGCTGCTGCGATGGATGAGGATACACGAAAAGCTCTTCGTCAATTCTTCTTCCAGAGCTCAGCGTACGTCATTGGAAAAGAAGCAGCCGGGCCGGAGTCCGAGGAACTCGGGGCGCGTTGGGCCGAGCAGCGCGCCTTGGATGAAGCCGTCGCCGCGATCGCCGGCGGCCACGTCGAAGAAGCCCTCTCTCTAACACCGCGGTTCGCTTCGCGGCCCTCGGTTTTCGTCGGCCTGCTCGCGCGCATGATGCGATCCCGTCGGGATGCGCTGATTCAGTTCGTGGTCGATGCCATCGAGAGCGATCCGTCCCTGATGATGCGGCGATTCTCGGGAAGGACGTTGCTGCATTTTGCATCCGGCGCAGGCTGCCTGGATGTCGTGGAGTCGTTGCTCCGGCTGGGAGCGGATCCGAACGCGCAAGATAGCAGTGGTCATACGCCGCTATATCGCGTGGCGAACGAATGCGGGTCCGACGCGGGGCCTGCGATCGTTCGGGCGCTCGTGAATGCCGGCGGGGACGTGAACGCGCACGGCGGAGTCATGCGGACGACCCCGCTGCACATGGCTGCTCGGCGGGGATTCACGGGTATTGCGCAGGCGTTGCTCGATTGCGGCGCGGTCGCCGGGGCCAAGGATATCAAGGGCGCCACCCCCCTCCAACGCGCCCTGAACTGCCGCAAGAAAGACGTTGCCCAGTTGCTCGGTGAACGGCTTTACGTCTGACTCAGGGCAGTGCATGCCGCGGAGATATTCTTTAGCAGCGCGGGGTAGATGATCCACCGCCTGAAAGGGTCGATCAAAGCCATGTAGAGCGGCGTGATCCAGCTGACGCGCACGACGTACACGGCAAAGTAATAGCGATAGCCGTCCGCAGTTTTCGCGAGGGCGCTGAGCGCGGCCGCATGGACGGTGCGGTTGTGTACTTCCAGCAGTTGCTCGTTTTCGAAGCGGTACACCACCCGGAAATTTCCGGCCCGCGTTCCTGAAACGACCGACGAGCGTTCGCGGTCGTCGAGCGTGAGCCGGCTCGCGAACGATGTCGCTTCCGCATTGTCCGGTTCACTGTCGAGGCGACCGAGGCGTCCGAGAAGGAGGCGCAAGCGAAATAACGCGCGCGACGCCGCGGGCAGTCCTTTCATCTTCACGTCGCGGGGGGTGAACACGTCTCGATCTGCTCGGCGAAGAACATCCTTGAGTGTGACGCCGTCGCGCAGCCTCGGCAAATCTACCGCCCAGGCATCGTGCAGCGGAACGTCCGCGAGCAGCGTGTTCGCCCGCAACGGCAGCGCGTAAAACTCAGCAGGCGAGATTCGAGGCATCGGCACCTCCAGCGCTTATGATCGACTCGCGGCCGGCGGCTGTCGCTTTCCGGCCGCGAGCATTGCGCACGCCTTTTCGATTCGACGATTCCGCGCTTCGCGTGCATTCGCGTCTTCGACCCAGGCAATGAAGTCCCGGCGCGCGTCCGGCGTTAGGCCCTTCCATCCGGCCTTTGCCGGTGGGGCCGCCTTAAGGGCATTGTGCAGATCGAGCGGCACGACTGCGTAACAGCAAGGCCGTCGCTTCCCGGTGATCAGCATGTCGCATGCCCGATCGATCCGGCGTCGCCGCGTTTCCGGCTGTTTGGCGGTGCCGACCCAGGTCAGGAAGTCTCTGCGCGCGATCGGCGTCAGGTCGCTCCACGCGGCCTTCGCCCCCGATGTCGCCGCGAGGGCTTTGCGCAGATCGGCCGGCACGGTCGACTCGGGCATCGCTTGTAGCATTACACGATCACAGCGCCGGCCGTCAACGGGGCCTCGCGGGCACGGGACGCGCGGGCCGTGACGTCCGCGTGTTGCCCTCCGGACTCGAGAGCTGCCGCTCCAGCGCGGTGAAAGCGTCGATGAGTTCACGCGCCTCGAACACCCGGTTTCGCTGGCCCCCTTTCACGGGCGTGAGGACTCTTGCCTCGACGAGCGTCTCGATGGCGCGATTGACTGCACGGAATGTCCGGCCGAGGACTCTCGTCGCTGCGGATACCGTCAAGACCGGCATTTCGGGAAGATGCTGCAGTAGTGCGAATGCCGAGGAATCGGACCGAACGTCTCCGAGCCGAGCGCGCCATTGTACTTGGAGCTCTTGGACTCGATGTTCGAACGTCTCCGCATCGGCGACAGCGCGCGTGCATGCTGACGCGAAAAATGCTATCCACTGATTCATCGCATCAGTCGCAGCCGGCGCTGATGATTGCCCTACGTACCGCGTGGAGTCGAGCCCGCGCACATAGTCTCGCGAACGTGTCGCCAGCGTGAGCGAAACCGGTGGCGTCACGCGCTTCGCGAGGCCACGACGCCGAAGCACCATGTAGATGAGCGCGCGCCCGGTGCGCCCGTTCCCGTCCGCGAACGGGTGAATCGTTTCGAACTGCGCGTGTGCGATTGCTGCCTGAGCAACCGCCGGCAGTTGATCGTCATTGCAGAATGTAGCGAGATCCTTTAGCAAGCCGCGCACGACGTGCGGCGGCGGCGGTACGAACGCGGCGTGAAGCGGGTTGAAGTCGCTACCGCCGATCCAGTTTTGCTCGGTTCGTATCAGCCCGGCGTACCGGGCCTTGTTCGAGTGCACGAGTAGCCGCCGATGGACCTCGATGATCCGATCTACGGTAATGGTGTCGAAGTCATTGTGCACAGCGTACGACATCGCATCGACGTTGGCCAGTACCTCGCTCGCGGTTTCATCGTTTACCGCATCACCTTCGGCGCGGACCATGTCTGCGCGCAGGAGTCGCTGGGGCGAAACCCGGAGGCCTTCGATGTGAGACGACGCAACCGATTCCGCGCGAAGCAGCAGGCGCGCGAGCGATTCTGTATTGGTAAGCGCCTGCGCCTCCACGTCGAGACGCGTTATTGCGGCGGTCGCGTCGGCGACGTCAGCGGCGACGTCGCCGTCGAGCACGAAGCGCCGTCCCACTAATTTGTCGGGGATGTACGCCTCATATTTGCCGCCGGCGCGGTCCCGCCGCGGCACGCCGATCCCAGCGACCTCGGCAGCCCAGTAGCGGCGCTCCAGCCTGCCCATCCGGTATCTCCCTCGTGCCCTTATCATACCTTATCGGTTAGAGTATAACAAGGGCGTCGAAGAGTGCGCGACTAGCAGTGACGGCAAAGCAGGCGGATAGCCCGGTTCGCACGCTTACCTTACCTTGATGACGACCTTGCCTTTTGCGTGGCCGCTTTCCACGTATGCGAGAGCGTCTTTTGTCGATTCAAAGGGGAAGACGCGATCGACGACCGGACGGATAATGCCGGAATCGATGAGTGAAGCGATCTCGCGGAGTTGCTCGCCGCTCGGCCGCATGAAGAGAAAAGAGTAGCGTACGCGAGCTCCTCGCGCCATGCTGCGAACGCGATAGCTCAGGAGACGCATGGCGAGCGCGACGACCGGATTCGCGCCGATCTCTTTGGCGAACGCTGGATCGGGAGGACCGACGATCTCGATCAAAGTGCCGCCGGGTCGCAACACGCGAATGGACTTCTCCAGTGTCTTCCCGCCCATCGTTTCGAAGACGACATCGTAGTCGCGTACGATGTTCTCAAAATCTTGGGTCTTGTAGTCGACGACGACGTCGGCGCCCAGTCCCCTCACCAAGTCGAAATTTGCGGCGCTCGTCGTCGTCGCCACGGTCGCGCCGAGATGCTTCGCCAACTGGATTGCAAACGTGCCGACACCGCCCGAGCCCGCGTGGATGAGCACTCTTTGGCCGGGCGTCACGTTCGCGCGTTCTACGAGCGCCTGCCATGAGGTCAGCCCGACGAGCGGAATCGATGCCGCTTCCTCCATGGTGAGCATTTTTGGTTTGTGCGCCACCGCGTCTTCTGGGATCGCGGCGTATTCCGCGAACGCGCCGACGCGATCTTTTGTCAGACGCGCAAACACCTCGTCGCCCGGTTTGAACCGGCGCACCCGTGCTCCGGCTTGGGTGACGACACCGGCCACTTCGTTCCCTACAATGAACGGCGGGCGATACGGAAGGACGAGCTTCATCTTTCCGTCTCTCGTTTTTATGTCCACAGGGTTCACGCCGGCAGCGTCGATGCGAACCAACACGTCGCCATCGCCGACCTCGGGGACCGGCATGTCGGTGGCCCGTACAGCGTCATTGCTTCCGTAGTGCTCGACGACGAATGCCCTCATGCCGCGATCACGTACGCCGCCGCAAGAGCCGCGCCCCGCCTCGTGGAAACATAGGCCTGGACAAGGAACGTAACGTGCTTGGCGAGATAGTATCTCGGCAATGAAGAGAATGCTTTCGTCCTACGCAATCGTCGCGACGCTCCTCCTTGCATCGATCATCAACCCAACGTCCGCGAGCGCGAAGGGTGATAGTTTCGCTCCCGTGTTCGTCAAGCTCAGCGCCGCCGGCGGATCAGGTCAATCCGGCCGCGTGATCATGCGGCAACTCGGACCGCAGATCGTCATCTCCGGTACCGTCGCGAACGAGCCGCCGACGGTGCTCGAACCTTCGCAGCTCCGCAAGGGCAGTTGCGGGTCGAACGGGCCGGTGCTGAGCAACCTCGGCATGGTCACCCGCGGCGTTCTCGGAACGATGCCCGTGGCGGGCTTCACGATCGCGCAGCTGCACGCGATGCACGCGTCGATCTCAATCAGCAAATCGGACAAAGCGCCGGGCGATATCGTGGCCTGCGGTAACATCTAAGCAGCCGGTCCCCAGGGCTAAATACTCAAGGGATCGCTCACTAACTCCGCAATAATCGGCGTCCGCCCAAACCGGGGCCCTTTTTCTTTTGTTTGCGTGAGTGTATGAGGTTGACGATGCGACGACTCTATCGGCCGGCTCTTCTGATTGCCGCCCTAATCGGAATTTCCGCCTGCGGCGGCGGAGGCGGCAGCAGCTCTTCGGTCCCCGGCGCCGCTTCTGCAATCGCCCCGTCCGCGCAAAGCCGCGCCGCTTTATCGGTCGGCGGACCGACGTGTAACGTCCCCGCGGATTACCCGACCATCCAGGCGGCGGTTAGTGCGCCCGTGTGCGCAACGGTCAAGGTCGCGCCCGGATCCTATACCGAAAACGTTGTCATCGCGCGCACGGTTACGCTGCGGGGAGCGCAGGCCGGGCATGACGCGCGCGTTCCGCGCGGTGCGGAATCGATCATTAACGGCGGCATCGGACCCGATGTCACGGTCTCCGCGAACAACGTTACGGTCGACGGGTTCACGCTCAACGGCCCCCCGAGTCCGGGTACCGCCGCGATCGTGATGCAGAGCGGCAACTCCGGCGAAGCGATCACAAACAACATCGTCAACAACCCCGGCCGGGCGGCGTCCTTTACCACGAGCAACACCGCCTTCTATCAAAATCTTGTGAAGTCGACGGCGACTGCGTCCGACGGTTTCCAGGCGAACACCACCCCTGTTCAAAACGTGATTCTCGCGGACAACACCTTCGGCGGTGCAACGGCGGCAAATTACAATGCCGATATCACGATCATCGAAGGTAATTCCAACATCGTCGTTACCGGCAATAGGAGCAACGGCGACGGCACGCTCATCGCGCTGTTCAAGACGAACCACGCGCTGGTCGCCGGCAATACGGTAATTGGGCGATCCGACTCGTCGGCGATCTACATTGGAGGCGGCGATAGCAACATTCTCGTCGACTGCAACACCGTGAGCGGCGCCACCTCGGGTGTCAACGTGACGAACATCATCGGCAGCCCAAATTCAGCCGTCACGATCGTCGGGAACAATCTGCACAATAACATCAACGGGGTAAGGGTCGGCCCGAGCGGCGTCGCTGCCGCCAACACCGTCGTGGCTAATCGGAACCGCTTGACGGGCAATTCGGCGTTCGGCGTCGACAACGAGAGCACGTACAACGTCAACGCGATCAACAACTGGTGGGGCGCTGCGAACGGACCGGGACCGGTCGGCCCGGGTGCCGGAGATCGCGTCACCTTGAACGTCACCTACGCTCCGTGGCTCCGCAACGCGAACGGCGCGACCTGCGGCGAGGGCGGCGGCGACGGTTCCGACCGCGACGGCCACGACCGGGACGGACACGACGGCCACGACGGACACGACGACTAAACCGGGCTGAGCCGTCGCGTCGCCGACGCGACGGCTCCCTGGAAGCACGTAGCGGCCCGGACGCTACCGATCGATCGGCGTTCTGGCTGCCGCGACGAAAACGGCAGCAGGTTGCATGTCGCGGCCGCCCATCCGAAT
>JAXDMA010000393.1:0-4652 GCA_034666305.1 Vulcanimicrobiota bacterium | reverse complement strand
CGCATCCTGCGCACGCTCGCTCAGAAGGTCCGTGGAGGTGATGCGCCGCTCCCGCGACCAGGCGCGATCTCGGCACTATGGTGATCGCCGCGGGCTTTGCTAGCCATTCATCGAAGCGCTGAGTGTGGGCGGTGTTGCCGTCGTTGCTGCCGTTATGTCCGTTACGTCGTTTTGGTACGGCGGCAATGCATTTATCGCGGCGTTGATGTGGGCTCGCTTCGGCGTCTTGAATGTGCCCGCGCTCGTCATTGGAGCCGTCGAGCTTTGGGCCGGGGGGCTTTTGGGCCTGGCTGCAGGGACGCTAGTTCGCGAGCCGCCGGCGATGCCCGACCGCCCTCTGATCGTCGGCTGGACTGTCGTCATCTTCGTCGGCGTTTTAGCCGTCGTGGTCTTGCGTCGCCCGGAAGTTGAAGCGGCATTGCCGGAGCGGACGCGGCGAATGATGGATGGCCGCTACATCGTCATCGGCGCGGTGGTCGCGGCGGTTGTGCTCTTCGTTGCCGGGTACCTGTGACGGCCGCGGGCAACAATGGCGGCGCACCCTTCGACAAGCTCAGGGTGACACTTCGGCCTTGCTTTCCTTGTTGACGAACGTGCGCGGCGGTTAGCTCGGGATTGGCAGGCGCTGTCCGCGGCCTTCGATCACGCAGGCCTCGAAGACGTGGGAGGCTGCGGCAATGTCCCACAGACCGATGCCCAGGGATTCGAACAGCGTGATTTGATCGTCCGAGGTGCGGCCCAGGGCGTGGCCGGCGATGATGTCGCTCAGGTGCGTTGCGTGGTCCCATGACCAGTGCGCCGTTTCGTTCGCGGCGCGCAGGTCGCCGGATTCGACCTTTGCTTGCGCGATGTCTTCGACCGCGACGACGGCCGCGCGCGTGACCGCTTCGATGTCGATCTCTTGCGCGTTCGCGCGATTCGAGCCGGCGGCGTTGACGTGTGCGCCTTCGCGCAGCCAGGAGCCTTCGAGAACCGGGGTCGACGAGTTCGTCATCGTGCAGATCACGTCGGAGTCGGCCACCGCTTCGCGCGCGGTTTCTACCGGCTGGATGTTTGCGCTGACTTTTTCTTGCATCAGCTCGCAGAATTCGCTTCGCCGCTTCGCGTCGCGGCCGTAGACCAGGATGCGCGAGATATTGCGGACGTGGAAGCATGCTTCGAGTTGCGAGCGGGCTTGCCAGCCGGTGCCGATGATGCCAAGCGTTCTTGCGTCTTCGCGGGCGAGGAAACGCGTCGCTACGCCTGATGCTGCGCCCGTGCGGATCTGGCCAAGCGCGTCCGCTTCCATGAGCGCGAGCATTTCGCCGTTTTCGTTGAAGAGCGTGTACCAGAAGCGCGCGCCGCGGCCTTTCGGGGCGACGGTGTACGTCTTGTGGCCCATGCGACCGCCGTATGCGGCCGCGAGGACCTGGATTACCGAGGACGACGTGAACGCGCGTTGGCGCGGGCGGTTTTGGGCGCGTTTTTCCGCGAGTGCGCGCGCGGCGTCTTCGACCAGCCTCAGCGCGTCGTGCAGCGTCAGCGTTGCGACGACGTCGCCTTCTGTGAGGTAGAGCGGGTTCACGCTTTGCCTGAGCCGATTACACCCGAGTCGTCGCTGCCGAAGCCCGCGGCGATGTAGCGGTCCATGAGCGCCGCGACGCCCGGAACGACGTCCAGCTTTGCGCCGTGGCGGGCCGCTTCGTCGACCATCAAGCGCAGGTCTTTGCGCGCCATCGTCAGCTCGAAGCTCGGCGGCGAGAAGCGGCCTTCGGCCATCTGCTTGCCGCGGCCCTGGATCGCGTTGCCGGGGTTGAACTCACTGAACAGGCTGAACGCGTCCTCTGGTTCGATGCCCAAGGATCGCCCGAGCTTGTAGACGTCGGCGAGACCGCCGGTGATCACCAGCAGCATCATGTTGCCGAACAACTTGAACGATGCGGCGCGCGTAGGATCGTCGCCGAGCTCGACGATCTTGCCGGTCATCGGCTCCAAGCGCGGTTTCACGCGCGCCCGAACTTGCGGATCGCCCGAGAGCAGCATCAGCCCGGTTGCGGCACGCGCCATCGACGGTCCCATGAACACCGGTGCGTGGACGAACGTGCGGCCACGCTGCTTCCAGCGCTCGGCGCGGTCGCCCGTCGGCGTCGGCGCCGTGGTGGTGTGATCGGCGATGAACGCGGTTGGCAGGATGGCGTCGGCGAGCGGATCGAGCACCGAATCGACCGCCGCGTCGTCGCTGAGCGTCAGGTGGATCTCCGACGCGCCGCGGATCGCGTCGATCGCCTGGTCGAACGCTTTGGCGCCGTCGGCTTCGAGTGCGCGTGCTTTCTCCGGCGTACGGTTCCATACGTTCACCGTCTCGCCGCGCTCCAGCAGTTTTTTGACGAAGTTGGCGCCGAGCAATCCGGTACCGAGCCATGCGATCACGTCGTTTCTCCTGTGGATTTCGGAAGGACACGAAAGTGGTTGACCATGCCGCCGTCGAGGTGGCCGGGCACGTGGCAATGGAAGAGCCACACGCCCGGATTGTCCGGGATCATGTCGGCCACCATCATACCCGCCGGGAGCAGCTGAACCGTATCCGTTCGCATTCCCATCGACAGCAATGTCTGTCCGTGCCAGTGCGGCGTGTGGAAATCTCCGTCGTTGCCGGCGTTCGCCATGACGTACCAGCGGACGTGGTCGCGGACCCGCATCGTGGGCATCGGCATGTTGCCGAAAGAATATCCGTTCATATTGGGGCGGACCGTATCGTCGAAGAACCCTTTTCGTTTGATATTGGTCTTCTCCGGATGCGGCACGAAGCGTTTGACGCTGTCCTTGATGTACCAGCCGTCGGTTTCGCTGCCGAAGGCGAAAAGGATTACGAACTCGCGATCGACGTCGACTGGGGTGGCGTCGGCGCGCGCCGAGCCTTTTCGCGTGACGATCAGCGGTCCGATAAGCCCAGAGGAGACATCGCGCGACTCATTCACGTGCGAATGATACATCCACAGCACGGAGCTGCCGTCGCCTGGGCCGGGACCGGCGCGTTCGGGGACGCTCCAGAGGTACGTGTGCGTTCCGCCGGGCGGCACCGCGCCGGCCGTGCGCTCGTTTTTTTCCGGTGTCGTGAGATACGGTGCACCTTCGTGCGCTTTTTCGTACACGACGCCGTGCGGGTGGATGCTGTACGGATGACGGGCATGGTTGCGAAAGACGACCTTGATCGTGTCGCCCACTTCGGCGCGGATGATCGGGCCGACGGTGCCGAGGTACTGTTGGTCGGCGGCGCGCGGCCGAAGGTGCGTGAACGTCGCGTCGGCGTACTCCCGGTAGACGGCTTTCACGAACCGTGAGAATGGGACGTCCGGCGGGACCTTCGGGAAGGGTTTGCCGCTGATCAGGTCGCGCTTCGAGGGCAGATAGTCCCACGCGATTTCGTCGGCTGCGATGTAGTAGACCCGTTCCGCTGCCGCGGCCGAAAGTGGAGATGCGCCCGCCAGACCTGCGACGATCGCGGTGATACGGCAAAAGGTTCGGAACATCGACCGTTCTCCTACGAGCAACTGCGCGGATGCGGGGTGCGCCCGTACGCGACGACGCTCCCGCGCCGCATGACGAGGCGGTAATCACCGCATCGAAGGACCGCGTGAATTCTCGGCACGAGGACATCGTGAAACGTCGCGTTCGGAAAGTCCTCGGCGAACACGATGTACTGGGCGGCGAACGGAGACGGCCCGGTGCCGAGGACGCTTGCGTTCGGTTCCCTCGCAGCGATCGCCGCGTACCACTCATCGTGCGTCGCCACGTGCGCCCCTGGCGGTAGCGCGGCCAGCACCGCGCGCGCGTCGCCGAGCGCGTGATACGACGGCTTGAGGTAGTGCAGCGGGTGCAACGGGCTGAATGCGATCAGCACGATCGCCGACAGCACGAACGCGATCGTCGTCCAACGGCGCTGCGCGCGCAGCGTCGCGATTCCGGCGGCGAACGCGATCAGCAGCCACGGGATCCACAGCGCCGCGTAGTGCATGCCCATGCGCCACACCAGCCCGCTGTTCGCCAGCAGCACGATCGCGAAGCCGGGGACGGCAAGCCACGCCCATCGCGTGCGCAGCGGAACGAACGCGAGCGGGACGAGCGCTTCGAGCACGTACGTGAGGCGGCCGACGGTGAGGATCGCGGCGAAGAAGGCGAGCGGGTGCAACAACGGCGCCAGCAGCAGCGCGGCGGGGCCGTGCGCGAACGGATAGTCGTAGAAATGCGACGGCGGCCAGGGACCGACGCGCGGGAGCACGACGAGCGCGTAGATCGCATCGGAGACGGCGCCTAGCGCAGCGGAGCCCAGCCCCGCCGCCACGAGCGTTCGGTCGCGCCGAAGCGCCCCGTCCACGGCGACGACGACTCCGACGAGCGCCAGTTCGATGCACACGTCTTCGCGCAGCGCGGCGAGCAGCAACGCCGACGCGGCCACCCAGCCCCACGCGCGGCGCTGCACGGCCAGCCACCAGCCCAGGGCGAGCGCCGGCAAAAGACCGAGGTCGCGGAATTCCGCGAAGCCGACCGCCGCGAGCGGAGGGTAGACCAGCGCTACGGCGCCGATCCGGTCGGCGACGCCGGTCGCCAACCCGCGCGCGCGGGCGATCGCCGCGAGCAGCGGTGCGCATGCGACCGTTGCGGCGGCGAGGATC
>JAXDMA010000392.1:0-6958 GCA_034666305.1 Vulcanimicrobiota bacterium | reverse complement strand
GTAGCGCGCGCCTCCCGCGACGTTCTGCGCCGGATCGTACGCGTCGCGAACGCCGAGTGACGCCGCGGTTTCAGGCATGAGCTGCATGAGCCCCTGCGCCCCGACCTTCGAGGTCGCGTTCGCATTGAAACCCGACTCGTTCGCGATGACCGCCTTGATCAGCGCGGGATCGACCTGCCACGTCGAAGCGTTCTGCTCGACGAGCGCATCGATCTGCGCGGGCGGCACCGGCGCCGGCGCGCCACGGCCCGGTGCGTCCTCGCCCCCGGCCGCAAGGCCGAGCGCGGGATTGACGGGCTTGAGGGCGGCGGCGAGCGCGTTCGTGAAGCGCGGCGCACCGACGGACGCCGAAACGGCGACCGGCGTGGGCAGCGTGCTTCCCGGTGCTGGGGCACCGGTGATCTCGGCGATCCGGTTCTGGACCGCGGAGATGTCAGCGAAGACGTCCATCATTGGAGGGTATCGGCGAGTCGGAGGAGCTCCGTGAGCGTCTGGTGCGGTGAACACGACCCATGCCCCTGGCGGAGAAAGGCCTCAATCGCGCTTTCCTGCGCGACGCAGCGCGCGAGGAACGGTTCGGCGGAACTCACCCCCAGCGACCGTGCATCGCGCGACGCATCGAGCGCAGCGACCGCCGCCCGCAAGACGGCAGCCGCCGCGACATGGCCGGGCGAGGCCACCTCGGTGAGCGTGCGGCTGGTGCTGCGAGCGACGTCGATCGCCGGAAAGCGCCCGGCGCGGGCCAGGCGGTCGCAGAGCACGAGGTGCCCGTCGAGCGCGGCCCGTGCAGCCTCGGACACGGGATCGTGTTCGTCGGGACCGTCGGACAGGACGGTGGCGACGAGCGTGACGCTGGACGCCCCGGAGACGCCGGACCCAACGGCGCCGGCGCGTTCGAGGAGGCCGGCCAGCAACGTGAACACGCCCGGCGGGTAGCCGCCGCGTCCGGTCGGCTCGCCCAGTCCAAGCATCACCTCACGAGCCGCGCCGCAGATCCGGGCCAGCGAATCGACGACGAGCAGCACGTCGAGCCCGCGCGATCGCAACGCGTCCGCCTGGGCAAAGGCGACCTCCGCGGCCCGCAGGCGCTCGGCCGGGGCGCGGTCGCTCGTCGCGCACACGATCGTCGTACGCGGTCCGAGCCGCGCAAGCCGGCGTTCCGCCTCGCGGCCGCGTTCGCCCACCAGCGCGACGACCACCGCATCGGCACAAGCGCCGCGCACGATCGCGTCGAGCAGCGCCGACTTGCCGGTACCCGGCGCGCCGAACACGCCGATCCGCGCGCCGCGGCCGAGCGCGAGCGGACCGTCGATCGCGCGCACGCCCGTCCAGAAGACGTCGCGACACGGCCGGCGTTCGCCGACGGCGTGCGCGGGCGCGTCGACCTCGACGCGCCGTCCGCGCGGTGCGGGGCGTCCGTCGAGCGGCGTTCCGCAGGCGTCCACGGCGCGGCCGAGCAGCGGCGTGCCCAGCGGGAGCCGCAGCACGGACGGATCGCACTCGACCCGATCGCCCAGCGCGACGCCGTCCGTCGCACCGAACGGTGCGAGCAGCGTGCGCGAACCGTGCAATGCGGCGACGCGCGCGTGCACCGCGACGTCGCGCGCGCAGACGCGAACCCCGTCGCCGGCGCGCACGAGCGGCAGCGCAGCCTCGACGAAATGATCGCGCGTCGCAATGACGGATCCCACCGCACGGCCGATCACGCGAACGCCTCCAACACGGTCGCGAGCCGCACGCCCAGGCGCGCATCGAGCGCGCCGCCGGCTACCTCGACGATCGCGTCACCGGCGTGAAGCTCGGCATCGGCGACGACGTGCACTCCCGCGATCTCCACCGCAGCCTCGCACGCCGCGACACGCACGCAGACAACGGGTGCACGTTTGCCCGCGCGCCGGACGAGCTCGGCGAGATCGCACGGCGCGAGGCGCAGCTCGCGTGCGAGCACTTCGCAGGCGAGCTCGCGCAGCAGCCGCGCCGCAGCGTCGTCGAACGCATCGGCAAGCCGCGCGCGAAAGAGCCGCGCGTCGCGCAACGCCCCATCGGCATCGTCCGCGCGCACGTCGTCGCGCGAAGAAGGTTCGCACGCCGGGACGACTAGCTCAGGCGCATCGTCCGCGGCGGGCGGCGTATGCGGCACGCGCAGCAAATCGGCGAGCGACACGAACTCAGCGGCCACGAATCAGGTCCTCCGGCGGCGGAACGAGCGACGCGTTGGCGCGCGCCAGCCGCCGCACGATCGCGCCGCGCTCGTCCGGCGGATACAGCTCGAGCACCGCGGCGGCGGTCGCGGTGGGCAGCGCCGAAATGATCGCGGCGGCGACGTGCGGCGGCTCACCGTCGAGCGCACCGCGCACGCGCGCGGGCGGAATCCCCGCGACGTCGCGCGCGGCCTTGCGGGCCGACGCCGACTCCAGCACGCGTACGGCCGCCGCCGCCAGCGGCCGCGCGCCGAGCCCGACGGCAGCCACGAGCGCGAGCCCCGTCAGCACCTGCGGCACGACGCTCGCGATCGCCAGCAGCCAGCCCGGCACGCGCGCCGCACGTACCGCGCGCGGCGCACCGTCGTTGAATGCGACCGCTTCGACGCTCACGGCGTCGCCGCGATCGGCGCGCGTCCCCACCGTCGCGGCGGCGAGCGCGCGAATCTTCGCGAGATCGAGGCCGCGCGCCGCATCGACGAACACCGCCACGGTCAAGCGCGCGGTCGCGTCGGGCGCGACGACGCGGTGCTCCTCGCGGGTGTTGCTGCCATGGTCCTCGGTCGCGCTCGACTTCGAATACTTTTTCGCGTTCGACGCATAGTGCTCGTCGGTCGTCGCCCGCGCGATGCTGCCGCCGGCGGCCGCCCGGCGCACGTCGCGCACGTCACGCCGCTCGCCCACCCGCTCGCGATGGACGCGCACGATCGTCGCGCCCGCGCCGAACGCGCCGTCGAGCGCGGTTTGCAGCGCGCTCTGCACGTCGGCTGCATCGTCCGCTCCGCCGGCGTCCAGCGCGATCCCGCGATCGTCCAGCACCGTGACGCGCTCCCCATCGAGCGCGGGAACGCCGCCCGCGACGAACGCCTTGATGCCCGCAACGGTACGCGCGGAAAGCCGCGCGCCGGGCGCGAGCGTCACGCGCACGCTCGCGCTTGCGTCGCGCCGCGGCTCGTCCGCGTACACTCCGGCGCTCGACGGCGCGATCACCACGCGCGCGTCGGCGACCCCTTCGAGCCCGCGCAGTCCGAGCGCGAGATCGGCCGCGAGCGCGTCGCGCGTCTGCGCCTCGAGGACGGCCTGGGGCGTCAGCGCGCCGACGTGCGCGAGCGCTTCGTCGCTGCCGGCCAGATGCGCGTGCGGCACGCCGGCGAGCGACAGCCGCAACAACAGTTCGCCGCGCTTCGCGCGGTCGACGAGCACGTTGTCGCTCGAGGTCGCATGCGGCACGTTCCACGCGGCCAGCCGTTGCTCGACCTCGGCGAGCTGATCGCCGCGCAGCGGGGTGGCGAAGAGCGCAACCCGCGTGTCACGCGACGCAAAGAATCCGACCGCACCGATCGCGACCAGCGCGAAGAACGCGCACGCCGCAACCAAACGCGCGCGCGGCGAAAGCGCGCGCATGCGCGCGAACGCCGCCGCCGCGTCCACTAGATCTGCATCCCGAGCAACGTCGAGATCGACTGCGCCGCGCGCTGAGCGGCCGTCGCGGCCACTTGCAGCGCGATGTCGGCCCGCGCGCGTTCCACCACCATCTCTTGCAGCCCGCCACGATGCGCGGCAAACGCAGCCTCGGCGCGGTCCGCGCCGGCGAGGATCGCGCCCGCGGCATCGACGAGCCGTGCAAACGCGTCGCCGTCGGCCTGCGCCGGCCGCGGCCCGGGCGGCTGCGGCCCAAGCGGCGCGTCGGGGACGAGCACGTCGACGCGCATTACGTCCGCCCCACGTCGAGCGTCCGCTCGGCCAGCTTCTTGCCGACGTCGAATACGCTGGCGTTGGCCTCATACGCGCGCTGCGCATCGAGCACCGCGATCATCTCCGTCAACGAGTCCGCCGTATCGCCGCCGCGCGCCGTGCCGGTGAAGCGCGTCCAGTTGACGTCGTCGACGGCTTCACCATCGTCGGGCACCGGATCGAAGCCGTCGTCGGGCCCCGCGGTCGCGAAGCGCGCGACGAGTCGCGGATACGGATGCTGCGGCGTGGCCGCCTGCGCGGCGGCGACGTTGCGCGCTGCAACATCGAGCAGCGTGCGCTGCACGCTCATGCCGTCGGCGGCGACGGACAAGAGATCGAACTCGCTCATCGCGCCACCGTCCGCAGCTCCGCGAGCCGCGCCTTGAGCGCGCCGAGCAGCGCCTCTTCGAAGATCGCGGACTTCGCGATCCGCGCGGCGCCGCGCTCGTCGCGCGCCGGCGCTTTTGCGAGAACGTCGAGCCGGTCGCGCGCGGCGAGCGCCGCGGCCTCGGTGTGTGCCGTGAAATCGATGGCCATGCCGCGATGATCGCCGATCGTTGTGAACGCGGCGTTTCCGACGGGTGTCCGGACAATGCCGGCGGCCGGGCCGTTGCGGCGCGGGCGGAAGGTCGCCGCGATCCGCGGAACCACGCGGGGTGCTGTACCGTCGAAGCGAGCGAAGGCAGCGGACCCCCTCCACCACCGCTGCCTTCACCCTGTGTCCGACGCGTTGAACGCTTCGCAGCCCGGCGGCGACGCGCTCGCGGTGCTGCGCACGCGCGCCAACGCCACCGGCGACGCGGCGCTGATCGCGGCGGTCAGCGCCGCCGAACGCGCCCACGAGAAGCTCGCGCTGGAGCGCGCATCGTTGCAGAGCCGCCTCACGGCGTCGGCGACCAAGGCCGAGACCGAGCTCAGCAAGCTGCGCACCCTCGGCCGGGTCGCGGAGACGGTCAACTCGTCGCTGGAGCTCGACGTCGTGCTCCGCCGCGTCCTCGATACCGCGGTCGAAGTGATGAAGGCCGAACGCGGCTTCTTGATGATCGCCGACGCCGAAGGCAAGCTCGAACTCACGACGACGTACGGGATCGATCGCGCGACGATCGAGGGCGACGACATGCGCCCTTCGCAAACGACGGTACGGCGCGTCTTTGAAACGGGCGAGCCGATCGTCACCACCGACGCGCAGCAAGATCCGCGGTTCAACATCAACTTGTCGGTGCGCGCGCTGCGCCTGCGCTCGATCATTTGCGTTCCGCTCGCGATCAAAGCGCGCACCATCGGCGTGGTCTACCTCGACTCACGCGTGGCGCCCGGCCTGTTCTCGCCGCACGACCCCGACCTGCTGACCGCGTTCGCGAACCAAGCCGCGCTCGCAATCGAGAACGCACGCCTTTTCGACGCGCTGCGCGCGCAAGTGATCGAGATCAGCCGCCTGGAGCAGGTGCAGGCCCGCGTGCTCGCATCGATCACGAACGGCGTGATCACCATCGACGGCCGCGGCGCGATCGGAAGCTTCAACGACGCGGCCGCGCAAACGTTCGGCGTCGAAGGCGCGACGATGATCGGCAAACCGGCGCGCACGCTCGAAGCGCTGATCCCGGGCATCACGACACTGTTAGCGGACAAGCTCCTCGTCACGCAACCCGCCGAAGTGGAAGCCCGCCACCCGACCCGCGGCACGCTCGCCCTCGAAGTGCGCGTCGCGCCGGTCGACCTCCCGGACGGCACGCAAACGCAAGGCTGGGCGATCGCCGTCACCGACCTCACCGAACGCCGCAAGCTCGAACGCCTGCACGCCGCCGACGTCGAACAGCGCCGCGCGATCCGCGACGCGTTCGCGCGTTATTTGGCCCCGCACGTCGTCGAACAGCTGATGCGCGCCCCCGGCGGCGTCGCGCTCGGCGGCGAGCGTGCAACCGCCACGATCCTCTTCGCGGACATCGTGGGCTTCACCGAACTCGCCGACCGTCTCGACGCCGAAAACGTCGTCGAGATCCTGAACAACTTCTTCAGCGCGGCAGTGCAAATCGTGTTCGAACACGACGGCCTGCTCGACAAATTCTACGGCGACGGCCTCATGGTCGTCTTCGGCCCCCCGCGCGTACGCGACGACGACGCCAAACGCGCCCTCGCGGTCGCCGAAGCACTCCACCGAGCCGCCGCGACGATCCAAGCCGACGGCAAACAACTCCAACTCTCGATCGGCCTCGCGACGGGCGAAGTGGTCGCCGGCCACATCGGCAGCCCCAAGCGCATGGACTACACGGTGATCGGCGACGCGGCCAACCTCGCCAGCCGCCTCCAAGGCGCGGCCCCGCCGGGCCGCACCTACGTGGACGACCGCACCTATACGCGAGTGCGCGAAGCCCCGCCGGCGGAAAAACTGATCGCGAAAATCCGCGGCAAAGCGGACCCGGTCACGATCTTCGCAATTACGTAGAACTACGGACGGCCGCCCACGTCATCCGGCGCTACGCTACGCCCATGATGACGCACGCAAAAAACCGCACCGCAGACCGCCCCGGCCTGGCCGGCGTGATCGCGCTAGCCGCAGGCGTCCTGGTGAGCCTAGGAACGATCGGCGCAATAGCGGCAAGCCCCGCCGCAATCCCAACCTGGTGCGCAACCCACGCCTGCCCGACGATACCAACGTTCCAACACATCACGTAAACGATCAAGATCGTGGCGCACCCTTCGCCAATCTCAGGGTAACAATGAGATCGAATCGTCGCTGTGTCGCGGCGACGCGACGTCGCAGTGGCGGACGCTCTGAACGAGCGAAGGCCCGGAGGGCCGAGAGCGATGTGAAGACGCAGCGAGCCCCGGACAGGATGTCCGGGGCTCGCGTGCCCGTCATGGTGATGCGCCGCTCCCGCGACCCGCCACAACGCTACTTCTTGGTAGCAGCCTTCTTCTTCCCAGCCACAGTGCGCTTCGGCCCCTTACGCGTGCGCGCATTGGTCTTCGTCCGCTGCCCCCGAACCGGCAACCCACGCCGGTGCCGAAGCCCGCGATAGCAC
>JAXDMA010000391.1:0-15451 GCA_034666305.1 Vulcanimicrobiota bacterium | reverse complement strand
CTCAAAGCGATTCTCGGCAGCGTGACGCGTCTGCTCGGCGTGGTCCGCGCGGAAACGGAAGATCTCAAGAAGCGTCTGGGCGATCCGCGCAAGACGCCGGTCGAAGCGCTCGAGGGCGAGCTCTCGATCGAAGACATCATCGCCGACACGGAGGTCGTCGTCACGGCGACGGTCGGCGGTTACATCAAGCGCGTGTCGGTCGACACGTTCCGCGCGCAGAACCGCGGCGGGCGCGGCGTCATCGTCATCTCGAACCTCAAGAAAGAAGACGTCGTCCGCAACTTCTTCGTCGCGACGACGCACCAGTACGTTCTCTTCTTCACCAACAAGGGCCGCGCGTTCCGGCTGCGCGCGTACGAGATCCCGGATTCGACGCGCCAGGCGCGCGGCACCGCGCTCGTCAATCTGCTCACGCTCCCCCCGGGCGAGATCGTAACCGCGCTGTTCCCCGTGCGCGCGTTCGATACCGAGGAATACCTCGTGATGGTGACGCGCCGCGGCGTCATCAAGAAAACCAAGCTCGGCGAGTTCGAGAACGTGCGGCGCAACGGGCTGATCGCGATCGGCCTCGACGACGACGACGAGCTGCTCGCAGTCGATTTGAGCAGCGGCGAGCGCGACGTGCTGCTCGCGACGCACGACGGCATGGCCGTGCATTTCAGCGAGAAAGACGTTCGCCCGATGGGTCGCCCGGCGCGCGGCGTCAAGGCGATCACGCTGGCGAAGGGCGACGAAGTCGTCGCGATGGACATCGTCGAAGACGACCGCACCGAAGTGCTGATCGTGACGTCGCAAGCGTACGGAAAGCGCACGCCGATCGACGATTACCGGCACACCTCACGCGGCGGCAAAGGCGTCAAGGCGTTCGCCAAGGAGAAAGCGATCGGCCACGTCGTCGACCAGATCTTGGTCGATCCCGAGGACGAGCTGCTGCTGATCACGTCGGGCAATCAGGTGATCCGCATCCCGGTGAGCCAGATCCGGCGCGCCGGCCGCTCCACCAAGGGCGTGCGGCTGCAGCGGCTCGCCGAGGGCGACGAGGTGATCGCGATCGCGAATCTCGGCCAGCAGTCGAAACGCGTCGCGGACATCACGGGCGAGGAACCGCCGAAGGCCTGAGCTATTTGACGGGCGCTGCGTCCACGTAGTCGCCCACGCGCGGCGTGCCGTTGCCGACGACGCCGGCGGAGGCGTAGCGGCGCGTGATCTCCACGACGATGAGCTGGATCGGCGCGTGCGGGTGCGCGTTGCGATCCGCGTAGTCGCGCAAGAACTGGTTGACCGCAAACCCGTCGCCGTGGTCGAGGTAGACGATGCCGTCGACGATGTTCGTGATGCGCGCGACGCGCGGCGGCGGCGGCGCGAGCGCGAGCGGGTCGCGCGCGAACGAAAGCTGCACCGCGCGCTGCCACATCGCGGCGGCGACCGCGGAGTCACCCTCGCCGCGGGCCGCCTCGGTAAGCGGCTCGCTCTCGACGCGTACCGTCTTCGTCGGCGCAACCAGGCCTGTGAGGCAGTTGCGCACCGTGAAGCGCGCGATGCCGTACGCGCGATCGGTGTCCTGCGCGAAGCCCGGCAGCCGCATCGCGCGGTCGAACGTCGCGAGCACCGCGTAGATCGCATGCGCGTTGCGGCACCGCGCCTCATCGGGCAGCGCGGTCCCATCTTCCACGGTGACCGTGCGCGCGCCGAGATAGTCGGCGACGAGCTTGCGCCACAACGTGCCGGGCATCGTGCGCTGCGCGCTCTCGCCGACGTCGGCCACGACGAGCACCGTGGCCGGCGACGCGGGGCTGCCGGCGGAGGCGACCGGCGCTCCGCACGCGAGGAGGGCGCCGGCTACGACACGGAGGGCGGCAACTGCGAGCGATCGCACGGTGCGCCCTTCGACGGCCCCAGGCCCGAAACCGTCGCTCCCGGCGCCGGGTCCGAACGGTCGGAGGTACGAAAACCACACTTATGAGCGCACTCGCCGACGTCACGCAGAGCACCTTTCCGACTCAGGTCCTCGCGTCCGACAAACCCGTCCTGGTCGATTTCTGGGCCCCCTGGTGCGGCCCGTGCAAGATGCTTTCGCCCGTCGTCGAGAAAGTCGCGGGCCAGCTCGGCGAGCGGGTCAGCTTCTACAAGCTGAACACCGACGAGAACCCGTCTATCGCCGGCGAGTATCAGGTGTCCGGCATCCCGTGCCTGATCCTGTTCAAGGGCGGCAAAGCGGTCGATCGCATCGTCGGCTTCGTGCCGGAGAACACGATCAAGAGCATGCTCGACAAGCACCTCGCGGCGGCGTGATCGCTGCCTGAGCGCAGCACGGCCGCCAAGCGTCGCGGCCTCCCAGCCGTCCACCGGATCCTCGACGAACCGCGCATCGCGCGGTTCGTCGTGCTTCTCGGGGCGGCGACGGTGAAGCGCCATGTGGGCGCGGCACTCGACGCCGCCCGGGCCGCGGCTACGACGCCGCCCGCGGACGCCGTCGTCGACGACGTCCTCGCACGGGTCGCCGGCGAAGCGCGGCACGGGCTTATCGGCGTGCTGAACGGGACAGGCATCCTGCTGCACACCAACCTCGGCCGCGCGCCGCTCGCACGCGAGGTGTTCGACGCGATCGCCGATGCGACGGGCGGCGCGTCCAATCTCGAGTACGATCTCGAATCCGGCACGCGCGGCTCGCGCTACGACCGGCTCGGCGCGCTGTTGCGCACCGTGACCGGTGCGCAGGACGCGCTCGTGGTGAACAATTGCGCGGCCGCGGTGCTGCTGGTGCTCGACACGTTCGCGCGCGCGCCCGACGGCTCCGCGCGCGAGGTGATCGTCGCGCGCAACCAACTCGTCGAGATCGGCGGCGGCTTTCGTCTACCCGACGTGCTCGCGCGCAGCGGCGCGGCGCTGGTCGAAGTCGGCGCCACGAACAAGGTGCGCATCGACGACTATGCGCGCGCGCTCACGCCGCGCACCGCGCTGCTGCTGCGCGCGCACGCGTCGAATTATCGCATCGAAGGCTTCACCGCCGACGTCACGGGCGCGGAACTGGTCGCGCTCGGCGCGCGCGCGGGAGTCCCCGTGGTGGAAGATCTCGGCAGCGGCGCGCTCGCCGACTTGCGCGCGTACGGCCTGCCGCACGAGCGGACGGTGCGGGAAGCGGTCGCGGATGGAATCGACCTGATCGCGTTCTCCGGCGACAAGCTGCTTGGAGGTCCGCAAGCCGGCATCATCGTGGGCCGCACGGCCGCCGTCGCGCGCTTGCGCGCGAACCCGCTGCTGCGCGCGCTGCGCGTCGGCGGCACGACGCTCGCCGCGCTCGGGGCGACGCTGCGCTTGCATCTCGACGATGCGTCGCGCGCGCGGATCCCGTTCTATCGGATGCTCGCATGCTCGCTCGCGGATCTCACGGCGCGCGCCGACGCGCTGCGCGCGCGGCTCGACGGGCTCGACGTGCGCGTCGAGCGCTGCGAAGGCTACGCGGGCGGCGGTACGCTGCCGCTCGCTGCGCTTCCGTCGATCGCGTTGGCGTGGCGGCCAGCAGACCGCGCGGTCGACGCGGCGGCGGCGCGTTTGCGTCACGGAACGCCGCCCGTCGTCGCGCGCGTCGACGGCGACCGCGTGCTGATCGACCTGCGGGCGATCCCACCCGAGCGCAACGACGAGCTCGTCGCGGCGCTCCGCAGCGCTTCCGCGCCTTTCTAACGCGATGCACGTCGTCGGAACTGCCGGTCACGTCGATCACGGCAAGTCGTCGCTCGTTCGCGCGCTGACCGGCACCGATCCGGACCGCTGGATCGAAGAGCGCTTGCGCGGGATGACGCTCGATCTGGGGTTCGCGCACCTGCGCTTCGACGACGGCGTGGAGGCCGGCATCATCGACGTGCCCGGACACGAGCGTTTTCTGCACAATATGCTCGCGGGCGCGGCGGGGATGGACGTGCTGCTGCTCGTCGTCGCCGCGAACGAAGGCGTGCGGCCGCAAACCGTCGAGCACCTCGCGATCCTCGACTTCCTCAACGTTCGGCGCGCGATCGTCGTGCTGACCAAACGCGATCTCGTCGACGCCGAGACGCTCGCGGCCGCAGAGCGCGCCGTGCGCGCGGCGACGATCGGTACGATCGCGCACGATGCGCCGGTGCTCGCCGTATCGACCGTTACCGGCGAAGGGCTGGATGCGCTGCGCGATGCCATTCACGCCGCGCTTGTCGCGCTGCCGCCGCGCTCCGCCGAGGCACCGGCATTCTTGCCGGTGGATCGCGTTTTCGCGCTGCCCGGTCACGGCACGATCGTCACCGGCACGCTGATGCAAGGCACGCTGCGGACCGGCGATACGCTGCGGCTCGACCCGCCCGGGCGCGACGTGCGCGTGCGCTCGCTGCAAGTGTTCGGCGCGCCGCGCGCCTCGGTCGGCGGCGGTGCGCGCGTGGCGGTGAACGTCCCCGGCGTCGACGCGGGCGAGCTGCATCGCGGCGCGGTGCTGGCGGAAAGCACGTTTGCACCGCGCGCGTCGCTGCGCGTTCGTTTCCGCGCGCTGGACCCTTCGACAAGCTCAGGGCAGGCTGCGCGCAGGCTGCTGCGGCGCCGCACGCCGGTGCGTGCCTACCTCGGCGCGGCGGAACTGCTGGGCACGCTCGTGTTCGATCCGGCGCCGCCTGCCGATGCGGCGCCCGTCGATGCGACGCTTCATCTGCGGCGCACGACCACGACGTTTCCGGGCGAGGCGTTCGTTGTGCGTGCGCTGTCGCCCAAGACGCTGCTCGG
Organism: Vulcanimicrobiota bacterium; assembly: GCA_034666305.1. Classification (GTDB taxonomy): domain Bacteria; phylum Vulcanimicrobiota; class Vulcanimicrobiia; order Vulcanimicrobiales; family Vulcanimicrobiaceae; genus Vulcanimicrobium. Next base: position 10,708 of record JAXDMA010000391.1, on the reverse strand, counting down.
CGGCGGCACCGTCGACGCGGGCGCCGCGGCCGGTTCCGACGAGAGCGTCGCGCCCGACGTCGCCGCGATCGCGCGCGCGCTCGCCGAGACGGGGCTTGCTCCGCGCACGGCGGCGGAGCTCGGCGCGCGCGCCAACGTGCGCGAGGAGCGCGCCGCCGAAATTCTCGCCGAGCTCGCCGCTCACGGAGGCGCGCGGCGCTTGAACAAGCCGCTGGCGTACGTCGACGGCGAAGCGGCCGACGCACTCTCGCAGCGCATTCGCGCGACGCTCGCGCGCCGCGAAGCTGAAGCGCCGTGGATGCTCGGCACGACCTCGATCGCCCTTGCGCGCGAGCTCGTCGTCGACGAGGCGTTCATCGTACGCGTCCTCGCGAGCGACGCGGACGACGGCCGCATCACCGCGCGCGCCGGCTACTTTGCGACGCTCGACCACCGTCCGGAGCTCACCGCGGAGCAGCGCGCGTTCTTCGAGCGCGCGGTGCCGGCCGAGCCCGCGCAGCCGCTCGCTCCCGCCGCACTCGAGGACGTCGTCGCGGCGCTGCGCGCCGCGCGCATCACGGGCTTACCGCAAGCGTTCGACACGCTCGTCGCGACCGGGGCCTTGGTGAAAGTCGGTGGCGACGTCTACCGCGGCACGCAGATCGCGGAGATCCGCAAGCGGCTCGAAGCGTCCGTGCGCCGCGACGGCCCGATTACGATGGCGCGCTTTCGCGACGCCGTCGGCACGACGCGCAAGTACGCCGTGCCGCTGATGGAATGGTTCGACGCGACGGGCGTCACCGTGCGCGACGGCGACGTCCGCGCGCTGCGCGCTTCCGCTACGCGCTGACCGGCGCGAACATCGCGTCTTGTTCGCGGCGCAGCTTCCACACGAACGACGAGTCGTCGAACGCGACGTCGTCTGTGCCGATCGGGTGGTCGGCCGGGACATCGCGCACTAGCCGTAAGCCGTGTGCGAGTCCCATCGGCACGAGCTTGCGCTCGCGCGCGGTCTCGGCGGTCACGCACGTTCCGTACACCGCGTAGCCGCCTTCGCCGTCGATGGCGTCGCCCGCGCGCAGCGCCGTGCGCGTCGCGCACACCACCTCCGCGCGATGGCCGGCGTACGGTGCGCCCGTCGGTTCGCGGCGCAGCGCCGCCGACGCGATCGACACGCCGATCTCGAGCCCGATCAAATGATACGGCCGCCATAGCGCGGCATACTGTCCGCTCGCATCGGTCGCGATGCCGTACTCGTCGAAGCATCGTTTCGCATAGCCGCTCGCCGACGTGAACGTCACGAACACGCCCCAGCGAATATGGTCGTCGACGAACTTCTCGTCGGGCGTGATGCACGACACCACGTCGAGGATGCCGGCGCGCGGCAGGATGCCGCCGTCCGCGCGCGGTTTGAGCAGCTTGGGCAGATCGTACACCGACGCAGGCGCGAACGACAGCCCGTCGTCGGACACGTTGAGCCCGGTCGCGTTCGCGACGGCGACCATCTCGATCGCGGACTTCGTGCCGTCGAGAAACGAGTTGAACATCTTGGGGTTGAAGCCGCCGGTCGCGATCTGCTCCGGCGTGAAGCCGTAGTTCGCAAACGCCGTGTCCGGCGTGGAGCGCCGGTAGCGCGGCGCGTACTTCGTGCCCTTGCCGGCGGACACGACCTCGAAGCCGCACGTGCGCGCCCAGTCCACGAGCTCGCAGATGATCGCCGGCTGATCGCCGTACGCCATCGAGTACACCACGCCCGCGCGCTCGGCCATGCGGTGCAGGTACGGGCCGATGACGACGTCGGCTTCGACCGTCACCATCACCACGTGCAGACCGCGCTCGATCGCGCGGTACGCGTGCAGCGCGCCGGCTTCTTCGTGCCCGGTGGCCTCGATCAGCACGTCGAGCTCGCATTCGGTCGCCGTCACGCCGCTCTCGACGAGCGCGACGCGACCGCCGCGCGCGACGTCGTTCGCCGCGCCGGCGTTCGCCGCGCGCGCGAACGCATCGGCGTCCCAGCCCGCCTCGACGCCGGCGCGCCGCGCGCGTTCGGGGTCGAGATCGGCGAGCACGCACAGCCGCACGCCCGCCATCAGCCGGAGCTGCGCGAGGATCATCGTGCCGAACTTGCCCGCGCCGATCAAGCCGACGCGAACCGGCTTGCCCTGCGCTTCGCGCCGCGCGAGACCGCGTGCGAGGTTCATACCGCGACGGCTTCGGTGCGCGCGAGCTCCAGCAGGCAGTCGTCGGCGAGCGTTTGGATCGGCGTGAAGTCGCGGTGCGCGATGTAGTCGGGCCGCGAGAAGCGCCGGATGGCGTTGTCGGTGCGGTTCAGCGACAAGTACACGATGCTGCGATCCCACGGCGACATGTTCGACGTCGACGCGTGCACGATGTTGCAGTGGAACATGAGCATCGAGCCCGCTGGTCCGAGCGGGGCGATGAGCCCGCCGTGGTCGGCCATTGCTCGCACCGTCGCGTGATCGAGCGTCCACAGCGGATACGAGGTGGTCGTGGTGTCGAGATCCGCGCCGAGATAGCCCGCTTTGTGCGAGCCCGGGATGATCATCAGCGGCCCGTTGCACGCGGTGACGTCGTCGAGGAACACCGAGATGTTCATCGCGCGCGGCTCGGCCATGTCGTCGTCGTTGATCCAGGTGCCGTAGTCCTGATGCCACTGCCACTGCTCGCCTTCGAACGCGGCCTTGGCGTTGATCTTGAACTGGTGCATGTAGACGTCGCCGCCGAGGATCTGCTGCACCGGCTCGACCAGGCGCGGATGCCGCGCAAGGCGGCCGTATGCTTCGTCGTACGTCTGGCAAGCAAACGCGGTGCGCGGGACGCCGCTGAGCTTTTCGCGCACGATTTCCTGACGGTTCAGCTTGAAGATTTCGTCCCGGTGCTCGCGCAGCACGCGCACTTCTTCGGGGCTAAAACGGCTGGGCAGGAAGAGGTATCCGTCCACTTCGAGTGCGCGGAGCTGGTCGGCGTTCAACTGCATCGTCGTCTCCGGGTCGTGCTTGGGACCCGAAGAGTTCGCTCAGTGGTGCAGCGTCCCCCACGCCATCGAGGTGACCTTCCACGCCGTGCCCGACTTCGCGGCGACGAACGTCCAAGTGCCTTGCTCGGACATGGGTTTCCCCGTCATCGTCGCGGTGAACGTGACCTGCGCGACGACGTATGCTTTGCTGCCCGTCACGTCCATGAACGGCTTGGGCGCGACGGTCCCTTTGAATCCGCTCAACTTCGCCAGCGCCGCGAACGCCTTGAACGCAGCAGCCCAGCGGGCGCACGTATCCGGGCCGGACCATGAGTAGGGCGCGAACTCGTCGACGATCGCCGTCGACGGCGCGCACGCGGCGCGGAGCGTCGCTGCATCGTTGGTGAGGAGCGCCGCCATCATCTTGGCAGGCAGTGCCGCGAGGGCGGGATCGGGCGGCGGGGCGGCGCTTGCCGGCAGGCCGGTGGCGACGATTGCCGTCAGGATGACGGCAGCGGGCTTGAACGCACGAAAAAGACGCATCTGAAGGCCTCCGAAAGCGATCCCGGCGGCACGATCTTTGCCGGGATCGGGCGGTTGCCTCCCTCGCCCGGCGCGAAACTCTCGTTTAGCACTCAAGGTTGTAGAGTGCGAATGAACGTCGAACGTATGACCCAGCGCGTTCAAGAGGCGCTCAATGCGGCGTACACGCGCGCGGTCTCCGAGCACAACACCCAAACCACCCCCGAGCACCTGCTCGCCGCGATCCTCGACCAGACCGACGGGGTGGCCGGACCCATTTTGACCAAAGCCGGCCTCGATCCGCGGACCGTGGACCAGCGCGTTGCGGCTGCGGTCGCGGCGCTGCCGCGGCTCCAGGGTTCGAACGCCGACCAGAGCCACGTCACGGTGGCGCCCGCGCTCACGCGGCTGCTCGGCAAAGCCGACGACGAGGCGAAGTCGCTCAACGACGACTACGTGTCGATCGAGCACGTGCTGCTTGCGATGACCGCCGACGGCGGCGCCGTCGGCAAGCTGTTCCGCGAGCTCGGCCTGAGCCGCGAGAAGCTGCTTGCGGCGTTGCGGGAGGTGCGCGGCAACCAGCGCGTGACGACGCAGAACCCCGAAGGCACGTACCAGTCGCTCGAGCGGTACGGCCGCGATCTCACGAAGGCCGCGGAACAGGGCAAGCTCGACCCGGTGATCGGCCGCGACGACGAGATCCGGCGCGTCGTTCAAGTGCTCTCGCGCCGCACCAAGAACAATCCGGTGCTCATCGGCGAGCCCGGTGTCGGCAAGACCGCGATCGCCGAAGGGCTCGCGCAGCGCATCGTGCGCGGCGACGTGCCCGAGGGACTCAAAGACAAGCGTCTCATCTCGCTCGACATGGGCGCGCTCATCGCCGGCGCGAAATATCGCGGCGAGTTCGAAGAGCGGCTCAAGGCCGTGCTCAAGGAAGTCACCAGCGCCGAAGGCCGCGTGCTGCTGTTCGTCGACGAGTTGCATACCGTGGTCGGCGCCGGCAAAACCGAAGGCTCGATGGATGCGGGCAACCTGCTCAAGCCGCTGCTCGCGCGCGGCGAGCTGCACATGATCGGTGCGACGACGCTCGACGAGTATCGCAAGTACATCGAAAAGGATGCCGCGCTCGAACGCCGCTTCCAACCGGTGTTCGTCGATCAGCCCTCGGTCGAGGACACGATCTCGATCCTGCGCGGATTGCGCGACCGCTACGAGCTGCACCACGGCGTGCGCATCAAGGACGCGGCGCTCGTCGCGGCGGCCGTCCTGTCGAACCGCTACATCGCGGATCGCTTCCTGCCCGACAAGGCCATCGATCTCGTCGACGAAGCCGCCGCGAAGCTGCGCACCGAGATCGACTCGATGCCGGCTGAACTCGACGAAGCGTCGCGCCGCATGATGCAGCTCGAGATCGAGCGCGAGGCGCTGCGCAAGGAGAACGACACCGCGTCAAAAGCGCGGCTGGAGAAGCTCGAGCAAGAATTGGCGGAGCTGCACGAGCAGACCGACGCGCTGCGCGCGCGCTGGCAATCCGAAAAAGACGCGGTCGCGAAGGCGCGCGAGCTGCGCGAACAGATCGAGGCGACGAAGCTGGAGGTCGACCGCGCGTCGCAGGCGTCCGATTGGGCGAAGGCATCCGAGCTCAAGTACGGCCGGCTCGCGGAGCTCGAACGCACGCTGCACGAAAAAGAAGCGGCGCTGGGGTCGGGCCAGTCGCGCCTGCTCAAAGAAGAGGTCGACGAAGAAGACATCGCCGGCATCGTCAGCCGCTGGACGGGCATCCCCGTCAGCAAGCTGCTCGAAGGCGAGATTCAAAAGCTGCTGCACCTCGAGGACGAGCTGCACCGCCGCGTGATCGGTCAGGACGAGGCGGTCACCGCGGTTTCCGAAGCGATCCTGCGCGCGCGCTCGGGCCTGGGCGATCCGAACCGTCCGCTGGGCTCATTCCTGTTCCTCGGCCCCACGGGCGTGGGCAAGACCGAGCTGGCGCGCGCGTTAGCCGCGTTCCTGTTCGACGACGAGCGCGCGCTGGTGCGCATCGACATGTCGGAGTACCAGGAGAAGCACACCGTCGCGCGATTGCTCGGCGCGCCGCCGGGCTACGTCGGATACGACGAGGGCGGGCAGCTCACCGAAGCGGTGCGGCGCCGCCCGTTCTCGGTGCTGCTGTTCGACGAGATCGAAAAAGCGCACTCCGACGTGTTCAACGTGTTCCTTCAGATTCTCGACGAAGGCCGGCTCACCGACGGTCAAGGCCGCACCGTGGACTTCAAGAACACGATCGTGATCATGACGTCGAACATCGGCTCGCACCGCATCTTGGATGCGTCGGGCGAGACGGGCGGCGCGGATTACGCGATCATGCGCGCGACGGTGCTCGACGAGCTGCGCCAGCACTTCCGTCCGGAATTCCTCAACCGCGTCGACGAGATCGTCGTGTTCCACAAGCTGTCCGAAGAGCAGCTCAAAGCGATCGTCGAAATTCAGCTCGACCGCGTGCGCGCACGGTTGCGCGACCGCCGCATTCAGCTCGAGATCACCGACGAGGCGAAGACGCACCTCGTGCGCTCGGGCAGCGACCCTGCGTACGGCGCGCGTCCGCTCAAGCGCGCGATCCAGCGTGAGGTGGAGACGCCGCTCGGGCGCAAGATCCTCGCCGGCGAAGTGCGCGACGGCGACGTGGTGCGCATCGGCTTCGAGCGCGACAAGGGCGAGCTGACGTTCAAGGTGGTCGAAGCGCTGCCGGACCTGCCGGCGTTCCGGTAAGCGCCGACACCATGCCGCTGACGTCCGACGACGAACGCAAACGCGCGGTCGGGTTTGCCGCCGTCGACCGCTACGTGCGGCCGGGAACGTGCATCGGGCTGGGCACCGGATCCACCGCGCGGTGGGCGGTCGCACGCGCCGGCGAACGTGTCGCCGCGGGTGAATCGATCGTCGCCGTCGCGACGTCCGGTGTGACCGAACGGCAATGCCGCGAGCTCGGCATTCCGCTGGTGGCGCTTGGCGAGCGCGAGATCGACGTCGCGATCGACGGCGCGGACGAGGTCGCGGCGGACTGGTCGCTGACGAAGGGCGCCGGCGGCGCGCTGTTTCGCGAAAAATCGGTCGCGCTCGCGGCCAAGACGTTCGTGGTGATCGTCACGCCGGAGAAGCTGGTCGAGCGGCTCGGGGTGTTTCCGACGCCCGTCGAGGTCGTTCCGTTCGCGTTGCCGGAGGTCATCAAGGGGATTCGCGCCGCGCTGCCTCGGGCCCAGATCAAACAGCGAACGATCGGCCCGGCGCCGTTCGTCACCGACAACGGCAACGCGATCCTGGACTGCTCGCTCGGCGCGATCGCCGATCCGGAGATCATGGACACCGCGCTGCGCGCGATCCACGGGGTCGTCGCGACGGGGCTCTTTCCGGCGGCGCTCACGAGCGCGGTGCTGGTCGCGGACGAGAACGGCGTGCGTTCGCTAGAGCGCTAAATCGAGTATTCCCAGGTGTTCCAGAACGTCGTCACGGCGTGGGCGGGCTTGTAGCCTTTCACGTCGTCGCTCACGACGTCGAAGCGCCGCGCGAACCACATCGTGATGAACGGCACCTGGTCCACGAGGGTCTGCTGGATCCGGCTGTAGGCTTTTTTGCGGACGGCTTGGTCGTACGAGGTCAGCGCGACGGCCTCTTGCGCGTCGACGCCGGCATTGCGGAACCGGTAGTTGTTGTTGCCGTTCGGCGGAATCTGCGTGCTGAGCACGACCGCCGAATCGTCCGGGTCGATGCCGTTGACCCACGACGAGAACTCGACGTCGAACTTTCCGGTTTGCAAGATTCCGCCGGATTGATACGTCGCGAGCATCAGCGACGATGCGTACTGCTTGATCGTGACCTCGACCCCAATCGCGCGCCACGCGCCTTGCAACTGCACCGCCAGCCGGTTGCCCACGGCGCTGCCCGTGATCGTTGCCGCTTCGAGCCGAAGCCGCTGCCCGCTCTTCACGCGCACCCCGTCGGGACCGGCGCGCCAGCCCGCGGCGTCGAGCGTCGTCTTCGCCGCTTCGAGATCGAACGCGATCGGCTTGAGATTCCGATCGTAGGCCCACGAGAACTTCGGCTGATCGCCTTCGTTGAGGATGTTCACGCCGTATGAGACGAGGTCGATCAAGCGCTTGCGGTCGGTCGCCATCGCCAGCGCGCGCCGCACCGCGGGATCGGACACGAGCGGTCGCGTCGTATTGAAGCCCAGCATCGAGTATTGCGTGAAGGGCGTGAGGATCGCGTGCGTGTCCGGCACTTTCGAGGCTTGACCGTAGAGCGTCGCGGGGGCGTTGTACCACAGATCGATCGCGTGCGATTGTATCGTCGTGAGCACGGTGTTCTCGTCGGGGATCGCCATGTAATCGACCTCCGCGAGCTTCGGCGCGCCGCGCCAGTAGTGCGGGTTCGCGACCATCCGCAGCGTCTGCCCGCGGTGCCACTCCTTGACGATGAACGGGCCGGTGCCGACCGGAGCGCTGTTGTACGGGATCCGGTTGAGATCGGGATATTTGTCGAGCAGATGCTTCGGATACACCGGATACGGCTGGCTCGACATCGTGAGAAACGAGTTCACGAACGGCGCGAACCGTTTCTTGAGATGGACGACCGCGGTGTACTTGTCCGGCGTATCGATGCGGTCGATCACGTCGTACCCTTGCCGGCTCACCACGTTGGTGTTCGGATTCATCACGGCGTGCCACGTGAACACGACGTCGCCGGCATCGAACGGCGCGCCGTCCTGCCACGTCACGCCCTTGCGCAGATGATACGTGATGGTGAGGCCGTCGCGGGAGATGCCGCCGTTCGCGAGCGTCGGCTCCGTGGTCGCGAGCTCGGGGACGAGCTTGTTCTGATCGTCGTAGTTGAAGAGATATCCGGCCCAGAACATCGAGAGATCGACGTCGACTTGATACTCGCCGACGAGCGGGCTGAGGCTGTCGGGATCGTTCAAGCTCGCGATGCGCAAGATGCCCGGTTTCGACCAGGAATGGCGTCCGCCGCTCGCCCCGTTCGACGACGATTGCGTCGTATCGACGCGCGCGCACGCGGAGAGGGCGATCGCGAGCGCGACCGCGAGGAAGCCGATCTGTCTCACCCGGCGCGCTTCTCGCTACGGCAGCGGTTCGACTGCCAGGATCGCGAGGTCGTCGGTGATGCGGCCGCGCGTATAGCGCTTGACGCAGTCGAGCAGCCCGTCGACGAGCGCTTGCGGCGTCCGCGCCGGCGCCTGCGCGATCCATGCGGTCACGCGCTCGATCTCGACGAAGCGGCCTTGCGGATCGCGTGCCTCCGTGAGCCCGTCGGTGGCGAGCACGAGGATGTCGCCGGCGGCGAGCGTCGTGCCCGCCGCGGCGAACGGCAAGCCCCCGACGCCGACGACGGGCCCGGTCGGCGCCAGCAAGCTGACCGCCGAACCGCGGCGCACCCAGCACGCTTCGTGTCCTGCGTTGGCATACGCGAAATCGCCGGTGCGGCGGTCGTGCACGCCGGCGAACAGCGTGATGAACGACTCCGCTTCGGGCTTCGCGCAGCGGTAGAGTTCGTCCAGCCGCGTCACCAGCTCCGCGGGGGCGAGGCTTTCGCTCGCGAGCGCCCGCAGCGCATAGCGCACGAACGTGGTGTCGACCGCCGCGGTCAAGCCTTTTCCGCTGACGTCGGCGATGACGACCAGCGTGCGATCGCCGTCGAGCCGGTACACGTCGTAGATGTCGCCGCCGATGCGTGCGCCGCGGGTCGCCGAGCGGTACGCGGTGCCGATCGCAAAGTGCGCCGGCGCAACGAGGCGCACCGATGCGGCCGATTGCAGCGTTTCGACGAAGCCGCGCTCCCGGTCGAGCTCGTATCGCATGCGCGCGATCACCGCGCCGAACACGATCACTTCGAGCGCGATCACGGCGATCGCCAAGAGCGACACGATGCTGGTCGTACGGATCGTCGACTCGCGGCGGCTGATCGCCGCGTGATAGCGCTGCGCGAAATGTTCGTTCACCGGAGCGACGCTGCGACGAAAGCGATCGATGAGCGCCTTGCCGTGCAGCAGCAACCCATCCTTGTCGTGTGCGCCGGCGAGAATGGGATCGGCCACGGTGCGCAGCCATTCCGCATTGATCGCCCGTAACGCATCGATCCGGCGGTCGTCATCGCCGGCGCCGTCGCCCGTCGCCTGCGCCGCGAGACTCGCCAACTCGTGCGGCATCGCGGCGCGCGCGCGCAGATAGGGGTCGAGGAACACGCGCCGCCCGGTCGCTGCGAAGCCGCGGATCGAGGTTTCCTCGTCGAGCTGGTATTGCAAAACCGTGGCCGTCGATAGCTGACCCTGGCGGATCTGCGCGACGTCCCCATTGATTGCGTTGAGCGTCCGGACGATCCCGAGTTGCCCGACGAGCGCGATGGGAAGTACCACCGCGACGAGTCCGAACACGAGGATCAAGCCCCGGAGCGATAAAAGCGTTCGGAGCACTCCGAACGCCTTTATCCGAACAGGGTCGATAGTCCCGGTCTAGACGTCTCTGAACAAGTCACCGTTCTCGGACATGGTGGCGAGGGAAATCGCCCGAGAACAGACGCTCGATCAGGGGAGGTTTAGTTCGCGAAGGCTTTCTCGCGCTTGCGCGACTTGATGCGATCGCCTTCGTCGAGCAGCCGCTTACGCAGCCGGATCGACTTCGGCGTCACCTCCACGAGCTCGTCGTCTTCGATGAACTCGATCGCGCGCTCCAGCGACATCTCCTCGGCCGGCGGCATCTTGAAGTTCTCGTCGGTGCCTGCGGCGCGCATGTTCGTGAGCTTCTTCGCGCGCACGGCGTTGAGCGCGACGTCCTTGTCGTCGTTGGCGCGCCCGACGATCATGCCTTCGTACACCTCGGCGCCCGGGTCCACGAAGAAACGCCCGCGCTGTTCGAGGCCCATCAGCGCGTACGCGGTGACGGTCCCGCTGTCGCTGGTGACGAGCGCGCCGTTGGAACGGCCGGGGATGTCGCCCGCGACCGGCTGGTGCGTGTAGTAGACGTGCGACATCACCGCGGTCCCGCGCGAGAGCGTCATCAGTTCGCCGCGCAGGCCGAAGATCGCGCGCGTCGGCATCGTGTATTCGAGCCGGCGTGTCTCGCCGACGGTCACCATGTTCGACATCTGCGCGCGGCGGCGTCCGACCGACTCGATGACGGCTCCGGAGTATTCTTCCTGCACGTCGATCACGACGTACTCGAC
>JAXDMA010000390.1:0-5509 GCA_034666305.1 Vulcanimicrobiota bacterium | reverse complement strand
CACATGAGCGTGCTCGGGCACGATCCCGTGATCATGCTCGAAGCGCCGATCCCCGCAACGCAGCGCGCGCTCGCAAGGGCCGGGCTGACCGCGGACGACATCGACGCGTTCGAAGTGAATGAGGCCTTCGCGCCGGTTCCGCTGGCGTGGCTGCGCACGACCGGCGCCGATCCTGCCCGGCTCAACGTGCACGGGGGCGCGATCGCGTTGGGCCACCCGCTCGGCAGTTCCGGCACGAAGCTGATGACCACGCTGCTGTACGCGTTACGGCGGCGCGGCGGACGCTACGGCTTGCAGACGATGTGCGAAGGCGGCGGGCTCGCCAACGTGACGATCGTGGAGCGGCTCGCGTCATGAAGCTCGACGCGAACGTCACGGCCGTCGTGACGGGCGGCGCATCCGGACTCGGCGCCGCAACGGCGCGCGCGCTCGCGGCGCGCGGCGTGAAGGTGGCGATCTTCGACCTGAACGCGGCCGCCGGCGATTCGCTTGCACGCGAGCTAGGCGGCACGTTCTGCCCGGTCGACGTCACATCCGAAGCGCAGGTCGATGCAGCATTCGCCCAAGCCCGCGCCGCGCACGGGCAGGAACGCGTGCTCGTCAACTGCGCGGGAACGGGCAACGCGTTCAAGACCGCGTCGCGCGACAAGAAGACCGGCGCGATCCAGCATTTTCCGGTCGACCAATTCGAGCGGATCATCCAGATCAATACGATCGGCACGTTTCGCTGCATCGCGAAATCTGCGGCGGGCATGCTCGCGCTCGAACCGCTCGAGCCGCACGGCGAGCGCGGCGCGATCGTCAACACCGCGTCGGTCGCGGCGATCGACGGCCAGATCGGGCAGGCGGCGTACACGGCGTCCAAGGCGGCGATCGTCGGGATGACGCTCGCAATCGCACGCGACTTGATGAACGACGGCATTCGCGTCAACACGATCCTGCCGGGAATTTTCGATACGCCGCTGCTCGGCGCGCTGCCGGACGACGTACGCGCGAGCCTGGCCGCGTCGATCCCGTTTCCCAAGCGGCTGGGCGCTCCGGCCGAGTACGCGTCGCTTGCGCTCGAGATGATCGTGAACGGCTACTTCAACGGCGAGAGCGTACGGTTGGACGGCGCGATCCGCATGGCGCCGCGCTGAACGCGAGGAGCGCGCGCACGCTCGCTTGATAGGTCGAGCGGTTCGCCGGGTAAGCGAGCCTCACATCGCACCTTCGCTTGAAAGCTTGCGCACATGATCGAACGAGACTCGACCGCCACAGCCAGCAGCAACACGCCCATCATCATCGCCGTCATCGTCATCGCCGTCGTGGTGATCGGCCTGTTCGTCTGGCAACCGTGGAACAACAAGTCCGCGACCGGCACGACCGGGGCGCAAACCACGACGAACGGTCAGACCACGACGAACACCACGACCACGGGCAGCGGCACGACCGGCGGCACCGCGCCCACCAAACCCTAAATCAAAGCAGCTCGTGAGCGCCGGGCGGTTCGGCGCTCGCGAAGCGTTCCGGGCGCAGCGCCGTGACGTCGAGCGACGTCGCGGCGCCATCGACGATGATCTCGGCGACGAGCGCGCCGAGTGCGGGCGCGTGCATCACGCCGTGGCCTGAAGCGCCGGTCGCATAATAAAGGTTCGGTACGCTGGGAGCACGCCCGACGATCGCATGACCGTCGGGCGACATCTCGTACAACCCCGCCCAACAGGCCGCGCGATCGATTTCAACGTCGCGTAGACGCGGGACGCGTTCGCGCGCGATGCGCGTCACGACCTCGACCCATGCAGGGTCGACCGAGACGTCGAACGGGTCGTTCGCGCCTGCCGCCGGAAGCAGCAAGAGCACGCGGCCGTCGCGCACGCGCAAGTGGAAGCCGTCGCGCGCGAAAATCGTCATCGGCATCTGTCCGGGCAGCATCTGGGTCGGAACGGTAACGGCAACTTGGCGGCGCAGCGGCATGACCGGCAGGTCCGCGCCCGCGAGGCGCGCCACGCCCGCTGCCCACGCGCCGGCGGCGTTCACGACCGCGCCGGCGCTGACCATGTCGCGCTCGGTGCGCACGGCAACGATGCGCCCGTCCGGCGCGCGCTCGATGCCGACGACGCGCGCGTTCCAGACGAATCGCACGCCGTTGCGTTCGGCGGCGCGCCGGTAGCCGGAGAGGATCGCGAAGGGTCGTATAAAGCCGTCGCTTGGGCAGTATGTTCCGCCCACGATGCCGTCGCGGCGCAGCGCCGGGTTCAACTGCGCGATCGCATAGCGATCGACTTCGTAGGCGTCGTCGACGCCGTTCGCGCGCTGCACCAAAAGCGCGGCGCGCAGCGATGCGAGCTCGGCGTCGTCCGACGCGAGCCAGAGATAGCCGGCCGGGTCGTAGCCGCAGTCGCCGCCGGTGTCCTCGGTGAACCGGCGCAGCTTCGCGCGCGCGAGCAGCGAGAGCCGCACCTCGATCGGCGTCGCAAACTGCACGCGAAAACCTCCCGTCGCACGTCCCGTGCTGCCCGCTCCCGGAGCGTCAGCCGCATCGAGCACGACGACGTCACGCACGCCGCGCGCGGCGAGATAGTAGGCGACGCTCGCCCCGATGACGCCGCCGCCCACGACGACCACCTGCGGCATCAGATCCAGCGGAACGTTCGCGCGCTGATCGCCGTGCCCGCGACGGTCCAGAGCACCAGTAATCCGATCCAGGCGCCGTAGTGCACGAGCGAATGCCCGTACACGGACACGTCGCGGAAGGTGTCGATGAACTGCGTCGAGGGCAGCATGCGCAGCGCCGAGCTGACGGCGTGCGGGAAGCGGTCGATCGGGACGTAGGCGTCCGACAAGAACGCCAGCGGAACCGTGAGGATCGACGCGATGTTGTTCGCGCTTTCCGTCGTGCGCGCCAGCGCGCCGATGATCGTGCCGAGCGACACGAACGTCGCCGTGCCGAGCAGCAGGATCGCGACGATCTCCAGCGGGTTCCCGATGATGCGCACGTGGAACACCAGTGCGCCGACCGTGACGAGAATCGTCGCCTGCGCGACGAGCAGCGCGACGCGGTACACGACGAGCGAGGCGAAGAACACGGCCGGCGGCATGGGCGTGAGATATACTCGCCGCAGCAAGTGCTTCTCACGGAACGTCGCGAGCATCACGCCCACACCCCAGAACCCCGAGCTCAACACCTGCGCGCCGATGATGCCCGGCACCAGAAATGTGGACGACCCGGAGTTCGGACCGGTGGAGAACGCGAACGAGAATAGTACCAGGAAGAACACCGGCATCGCCAGCGTCCAGAACATCATCTCGCCGTCGCGCCGGAAGTACCATACGAAGTTCATCTTCGTCTGCATCAGGAACATGCGCAGCATCGTCATTCCGTTTCCTCGATCGTCTCGCCGGTGATGGCGATGAACGCGTCTTCCAGCGTCGGCCGGTGCATGTCGAGCGAGGTGATCTTCGCGCCGGCTGCGTTCGCGTCCGTGACGACGGCGGCCAGCGCGAGGCCCGGCTCGCCGCGTGTCGCGAGCTTCCACTGCGCGCCGGTCTTGGTCCACGTGCCGAGATGCTGCAGGTCCGCGCCGGGCGCGAATCCGTCCGCCGCGATGGTCACCGACGCGTCACCGCCGTAACGCGCCACGAGATCGGCCGGCGTGCCGTCTGCGACGATCGCGCCGCGCTGGATCATGCAAATGCGGTCGCACAGCCGCTCGGCTTCCTCGATGTAATGCGTCGTCAGCACGATCGTCTTGCCGGCGTCGCGCAGCCGCTCGACCTCGGTCCACAGGATGCGGCGCCCGAACGCGTCCATCCCCGCCGTCGGCTCGTCGAGGAAGAGCACCTCGGGATCGTGCTGCAGCGCGAGCGCGAGAGCGAGGCGTTGCTGCTCGCCGCCCGACATCTGCGCGATCTGGCGGTCGAGCTTGCCGTCCAGGCCGACGCGCGCGGCCATCTCCTCGGCGCGCGATGCGATCGCGTAATAAGCGGCGTACAGCTCGAGCACCTCGCGTACGTTCGCCTTTTCCGGTAACGACGTCGCTTGCAGCTGCACGCCGATGCGCGGGCGCAACCGCTCGAGCTCGCGCGGCCGCGTCGGGTCGAGCTCGAGCACGTGTATCGAGCCGGACGTCGGCTTGCCGAGGCCGATGCAGCATTCCAGCGTCGTGGTCTTGCCGGCGCCGTTGCGACCGAGCAATCCGAAGATCGTGCCGCGCGGCACGGCGAAGCTGAGCGCGTCGACGGCGGTGAGCGTTCCGAAGCGCTTCACGAGCCGCTCGACGACGATCGCTTCATTCACGCTGCGTGGTTTCGGATGTGCGCCGCACTTCCATCCCCTCACCAGGGAAGGCGGATGCGACGGCGCAAGTCGCAAGGATGCTGCGGGTCCACCTGTTCGGGCGGCCGCGGTTGTCGCTCGACGACGTCGCGCTCCCCGCCGGCGGCCGGCCGAAGGTCGTCCCGCTGCTGGGCTACCTGCTCCTTCACCGCGCCGCGCCGGTGGCGCGCCGCACGGTTGCCAACGCGCTGTGGCCCGACGACGCCGAAGACGAGGCGCGCGCGAACCTGCGGCGCCATCTCAACTACCTGCACGCGCTCCTGCCGCCGGCGGCGGACGGGCGACCGTGGCTGCTCGCGGCAGACGGGCGGCTCCAGTGGAATCCGGCTTGCGATCTGTGGCTCGACGTCGAAGAGTTCGAGCGGCTCGCCGCGATTCCGCAGCGGCTCGGCGAAGCGGTCGCGCTGCACGCGGGCGACCTGCTCGCGGACGTCGACGAGGAGTGGCTCGAGCCCGAACGCGCGCGCTGCAAGACGCTGTATCGCGGCTCGCTCGATACGCTCGTCGCGAGCTTGCGCGCAGCGCGCGACTACGCGCCGGCGATCGTTGCGGCGCAACGGCTGCTCGCGGACGATCCGTGGCGCGAAGACGTGCTGCGCACGCTCATTCGCCTGCGTCACGAAGCCGGCGACCGCGCGGGCGCGCTGCAAGAGTACGAGCGGTTCGCGCGCACGTTGCGCGACGAGCTCGGCGCCGAGCCGATGGCGGAAACGCTCGCGGCGTACGCATCGATCGCGCACGACGCCGCGCCGCTCGAGGAAACGCGCGCGATGCCGCACGGAGAAGCCGCGCGCGACGGCGGCGGCGCCACGTTCACATCGCTGCCGTTCGTCGGCCGCGGCGCGGAGCTCGCGGTGCTGCGCGAGCGCTGGGACGCATCGGTCGCGGCGCACGGCAGCCTCGTGCTCGTCGGCGGCGAAGCCGGCATCGGCAAGACGCGGCTCGTCCGTGAGTTCGCCGCGTTTTGCGAAGCGCACGGCGCACAGGTTTACACCGCCGGAACGACGCTGCCCGAGCCGGTGCCGTACCAGCCGTTCGTGACGCTGCTGCGCGTCGTCGCACCGCTCGCCGCGAAGGTGTCCGTCGATCCGTTGTGGCTGAGCGCGATCTCGGCGCTGGCGCCGTCGGTCGCGGAGCACGCCCCCGATCTGCCGCCGCTGCCTGCGGTCGATCCCGGCCGCGAGCGCATTC
>JAXDMA010000389.1:0-4500 GCA_034666305.1 Vulcanimicrobiota bacterium | reverse complement strand
TACATGGCGTCGGCGAACTTCATCGACTGCTGCGGTGCGGTGGAGTAGACGAAGTTCGGATCGCTCATGATCTTCACGAGCTCGTCAACCGTGAGCTTCTCTTTAGTGTCCTTCAAGTACAGCTCGGCGGCGTGCCGGCGGTTGTTCTTGATCGTGTCCTCGGCTTGCGTCATCGCCGCGAGGAAGGCCGCCATGATCTTGGGGTTCGCGTCGTGGAACTTCGTGGTGGCGAAGGTCACGCCGTTCGAGGCCGGTCCGCCGGTGACGTCGATCGAGTTGAGGACGATGTGCACGCCGGGGATCTTGAGCTCTTCGTACTGGTAGGGCGGCAGCGAGAAGTGCCCATTGAGGTCCTTGCCCGTTTCGAGCCCGAGCAGCGCGTCGGGGTGGCCCATCGCGACCGTGTACTGATCGAGCTTGTGCTCGTCGGCCGTGCCGAACAGCTTTTCGGCTGCCATCTGCATCACGATCGCCTGCGTCGACACGCGGACGGTCGGGACCGCGATCTTGTCGGCGGCGCTGAAGTCTTTGATCGTCTTCACGTTCGGGTTTCGCGAGAGCAGAAACATAGGCAGCGCGCCGTTGCCGGCAACGCCGCGTACTTCGTTCGGCGTGCCCTTCGTCGCGGACCACGCCGTCAGCAGATTCGTCGCGCCGCTGGTGACGAAGTCGGCGTTGCCCGACAGCAGCGCGTCGACGGCGGCGCCGCCGCTGTTGAACACGAGGAACGTCACCTTGATGTCGCCCAGGCCGCGCTTCTTCGCTTCTTTTTGCAGCAGCTGGTCCTGCTCGAGGATCATGATCGGGAGGTACACGAGGCCGGGCTGGCGCGCGACGCGCACTTCGGTGACCTCGGCGTACGCGGGAGCCGTGACGACGAAGGCGAGAACGAGCCCGACGATGATGCGAATGAGAGAACGCAAAGCATACCTCCTTGGCGATGGGATTTCGGGGCGAACTACCGTTACGACGTCGCCATGCCCCAGCGGCGAATCGTGCGGTTCTCGATGGTGCGGAAGATGACGTTCTCGACGAGCAGCCCGATGATGATGACGGTAAGCAGGCCGGCGAAGACGTTGGGAATGTCGAGAATGTTCTTGTTGTTGACGATGAACCACCCCAGTCCCCCGCCACCCGACTGCACGCCGAAGATGAGCTCGGCGGCAATGAGCGTGCGCCAAGCAAATGCCCAGCCGATCTTCAGACCGGTGAGGATGCTCGGGAAGGCGGCCGGGATGAGAATCTTCGCGACGTAGCGCATGCCGCGCAAACCGTAGTTCTTGCCGACCATGCGCAGCGTCGGCGACACGGAGACAAACCCCGAATGCGTGTTGAGCGCCATCGGCCACAGCACCGAATGGATCAGCACGAACGACAAGCTGAGCGGCGTGAGGCCGAACCACAGCAGCGCCAGCGGCAGCAGCGCGATGGCGGGCAGCGGGTTGAACATCGCGGTGAGCGTCTCGAGGAACTCGGCGCCGATCCGCGTGATCGTCGCGAACGTCGTCAAGAGCGCCGCGATCGCGACGCCGCCGGCGTAACCGACCAGCAGCACCTTGATGGACGCCCACACTTTGGGCAGTAGCTCGCCGCTGAGGATCGCGACGACGAACGCTTTGACGGTCGCGCTGAACGTCGGAACGAGCAGCTGGTTGTTGAGCCAGCGCCCGTAGATCTCCCAGATCGCCGCAAGCACCACGATGATAGCGATCTTGCGCAGCACCGTGTTGTTGAGAATCGTCTCGGCGGTCGACAACGGCTTGGTCGCGATCGCAAAGTTGCGCGCGTCCACCGTCGTCGCAACGCGTTCGGGCCGTTCGACGACCAGGCCCGGATGCTCAGGCGCTTGCAACGGCGGCCTCCACCGGTTCGGCGAACAGCATCTCGTGAATCCGTTCTTCCAGCAGTCGCGCCTCGTCCGGGCCGGCGCCCGTGCGCGGCACGCTGTTCAGCTCGGCTTTGACCTGACCGGGATGGGGCGAGAGCAGCAGGATGCGGCTGCCCACTTTGATCGCTTCGGCGATCGAATGCGTCACGAAGATCATCGTGAACCGGATCTCGTCCCAGAGATCGAGCAACTCGTCTTGCATCTTGCGCCGCGTCAGCGCGTCGAGCGCGGCGAACGGTTCGTCCATCAGCAGCACGTCGGGCTCCATCGCCATCGCGCGCGCGATTGCGACGCGCTGCTTCATGCCGCCCGACAGCGTGTGCGGATACTGCCCGGCGTACGGCGTGAGGTTGACTTTGTCGATGTACTCGCGCGCGCGCTCCGTGGCAACGGATGCCGACATCTTGCCGCTCACCAGCAGCGGGAACATCACGTTGTCGAGCACGGTCTTCCACGGCAGCAACTGGTCGAATTCCTGGAACACCATCATGCGGTCGGGGCCGGGTTGGCGCACCACCTCGCCCTTGAGGCGGATGCAGCCCTCCGTCGGCGCCATGTACCCGCCGACCGCCTTGAGCAGCGTCGACTTGCCGCAGCCGGACGGCCCGAGCACCACGTAGCGGTCCGAGGCGAACACTTCGAAGCCGACGCGGTACGTCGCGGTCACGAGGTGATCGCGCGTCTTGTACTGCAGCGTGACGTCCTCAACGCCGAGCAGCGGCTGCTCCACAAGGCCAAAGGATTAGGTCGTCCCGGCGATTCACCTCCGGCTCGCGCGTTCGGCCGCTTCGGCGCGCATCGCCGTTAAGGTCGTGCGCGGCGTAATCGCGTCGGGGTCGGTGCGAAGCTCGAGCAGTGCGGGCTTCCCCGCGGCCAGCGCCGCCTCGAACGCCGGGGCGAAGTCCGCCGTGCGTTCGACGAGCGCGCCGTGCGCGCCGTAGGCACGCGCGTACGCGACGAAGTCCGGGTTGACCAGATCCGTACCCACGACACGCCCGGGATAGTGGCGCTCTTGGTGCATGCGGATGGTGCCGTACATCCCGTTGTTGATCACGAGGACCACCACGTTCACGCCGTACTGCACCGCGGTGGCGAGCTCGTGTCCGCTCATGAGAAAGCACCCGTCGCCCGCGAACGCGACCACGACGCGATCGGGGTGCCGCAGCTTCGCCGCGATCGCTGCCGGGAAACCGTAGCCCATGGCGCCCGCCGTGGGCCCGAGCGACGTGCCGAACCCTTTGTACTCGAAGAAGCGGTGCAGCCACGTATTGTAGTTGCCGGCGCCGTTGCACACGACGGCGTCGCCGGGCAACCGCCCCGAGAGATAGCGCACGACATGCGCAAGATCGAGCTCGCCGCGCGGTTCGCCCGGCTGCAGCGCCGCTTCGTAGTCGCGGCGTGCTGCAACGGTGCGTTCGCGCCAACGCGGCGTAGCGATCGGGTCGACGCCGTCGAGCGCGCGCGCGAATTCCGCGGGTCCGGCGTTGATCGCGAGCGCCGGCTGGTACACGCGCCCGAGCTCGTCGGCATCAGCGTATACGTGCACGAGGCGCTGGCGCGGGCGCGGCGACTCGATCAGCGTGTAGCCGCCCGTCGGCGCCTCGCTCAAACGGGCGCCGATCGCAAGCAGCAAGTCTGCGGAACGGACGCGTTCGGCAAGCGCGGGGTTCGGCCCGATCCCGAGATCGCCGGCATAGTGCGGGTTGCGGTTGTCAAAAAGCGACTGCCGCCGAAACGAGCACACCACCGGCAGCGCGTTGCGTTCGGCGAAACGCGCGATCGCCGCGCACGCGTCCTGGTCCCAGCCGCTGCCGCCGAGGATCACGAGCGGACGTTCCGATTCCGCGAGCATCGTGCGCAGCCGTTCCAGCTCGTCCGCGCCCGGGTGCGCGGCCGTGCGCGTCACGTATCCGAGGTCGGCGACGTCGACTTCGTCGCGCAGCATGTCTTCGGGCATCGCCAGCACGACGGGGCCCGGCCGTCCCGACATGGCAACGTGAAACGCGCGCGTCACGAGCTCGGGCACGCGGCGCGCGTCGTCGATCTCGGCGGCCCATTTCGCCAGCCCGCCGAACACCTGCGCGTAATCGATCTCCTGAAACGCCTCGCGGCCTTGCATCCCGCGCGCGACTTGGCCGACGAATAGGATCATGGGCGTCGAGTCCTGCCGCGCGATGTGCACGCCGATGCTCGCATGCGTCGCACCCGGCGCGCGCGTGACGAACGCGATGCCCGGCCGCCCGGTGAGCTTGCCGTACGCCTCCGCCATGTTCGCCGCCGCGGCTTCGTGCCGGCACGAGATCACGCGAACGTCCGGCGTGTCGTACAGCGCGTCGAGCACGGCGATGTAACTTTCACCGGGAACGCAGAACACCGTGTCGACGCCGTTGATGCGCAGCGCGTCGACGATCGCGCGGCCTCCGCTTCGATTGGCCATGAAGGCCCGAGGTCCGTCGCCGAGCAGAGCGCGTCCTTCCCGGCCTGTGGGGCTTCGCCGCTGGGTTCGGCGGGAAGAAACCTGCCATGTTCGTGTTTTTCAGCAATCGCATGGGTTGCGTCGGATCCCTGATCGTATCCGCCGTGCTTTCGCTGGTCGTCATCATGCTGATGCG
>JAXDMA010000388.1:0-33321 GCA_034666305.1 Vulcanimicrobiota bacterium | reverse complement strand
GACGCATCCTGTGCTGCCCGAGTTCGCGCTCGACGTCGCCGCTCTGTTCGCGCGCGCGAAGCGCTGAGCGGCTTAGAGGTTGAAGCCGCCGCTCACGTAGCCGCCGAGGTCGAGGGTCACGTAGCGGTAGCCCGCCGCGCGCACGCCTTCCACGATGCGCGCGCGGCGTTCCGGGTCGGCTGCGGCTGCGATGTCGGCCGGCGGGACTTCGATGCGTGCGATCTCGCCGTGGTGGCGGACGCGGCAGGCGCGCAGGCCGGCGTCGTGGACCGCTTGTTCCGCGCGGTCCACTTGGCGCAACAGCTCTAGGGTGATCGGCGTGCCGTACGGGAAGCGTGACGACAGGCACGCCAGGGCTGGCTTGTCCCAGACTTCCAAGCCCAGCTTGCGCGCGAGGGCGCGCACGTCGGATTTCCGCATCTCCGCTTCGTACAGCGGGCTGCGCACGTCGTGCTCGCGCGCGGCCTTGCGGCCCGGGCGCCAGTCGCCTTCGTCGTCGCGGTTGTAGCCGTCGACGATGTGCGGGATGCCGCGCTCGCGCGCGATCTGCGCGAGGCGGCCGTACAGCTCGCTCTTGCAGAAGTAACAGCGGTTCGCGGGATTCGCCGCGTACGACGGGTCGTGCAGCTCGCGCGTCTCGATCACTTCGTGGCGCGCGTCGACCGCACGGGCGAAGCCCACCGCGCCCGCGTACTCCCGCTCCGCGAGCGACTCGCTGCGCGCGGTGATGCCGACGGCGCGCTCGCCCAGCTCCTGCGCGGCGACGTGGAGCACGAGCGCCGAGTCGACACCGCCGGAGAACGCGACGATGCAGCTCCCCAGTTCGCGAAAGATCGCGCGCAAGTGCGCTTCCTGCGCGTCGAGCGCGGTTTCGGCGGACGTGTCGATCACTTTGGGGCTTCTCCTTGGATGCTCGCGTCCACGACGCGCGCGACCTCCGGCAGCGGCAGGTTGCGCTCGCGCGCGATGCGCAGCAGGTCGTCGTACTCCGCGCGGGTGCGCGTTTCGCCGTTCGTACCGGAGCGTTTGACGCGCACCGGGCCGTACGGGGTTTCCACCGTCGCGAGCGCGCGCGGCAAGACGTGCCGGCGTTCGGTGCGCACGCGCACGCCGATCGTGGTCGTCTCGGTCAGCATCGCGCGCGCCACGGCATGCTCGTGGTGCGGCGCGGCCATCGCGGACAGCGTGATCGCGGGCCGGCCTTTCTTCATCGTGATCGGCGTGAGCCACACGTCGAGCGCGCCCGCCGCGAACACGCGTTCCGCCGCGAGCTCGTAGTGCTGCGGCGACATGTCGTCGATGTTCGCCTCGAGCACCACGACGTCGTCACCGTCCGGCGTGCGCGCGTTTGTGCCCGCGTTTGTCACGGTCGTGCCGATGATGACGCGCGTGACGTTGGGGACCGCGAAGTCGCTGCGGCCCGCCCCGTACCCGACCGACTCGATGAGGATGTCGGGGCGGCCGGGTTTGGCAAGCGCGGTGAGGATCGCAGCTGCGGTCGGCGTGACGAGCTCCCCCGCGACGTCGACCGCGCGCGTCGCCCAGCCGATCAACAAGTGCGCCGTCGCGGGCGGCGGGTTCGGATAGTGGCCGTGCTGCATCCCGATCGGGCCGTGTCCGATCGGAAACGGCGAGCAGTACACTTCGTCGATCCCCAGCAGGTCGAGCGCGATGCACGTCGCGGCGACGTCGAGGATCGCGTCGATCTGTCCGACCTCATGAAAGCGAATCGTATCGGCGGTCGTCCCGTGCGTGTGCGCCTCCGCTTCCGCCAGCCGGCGGTAAACGGCGCACGCGCGCTCGCGCTGCCGCGGCGTCAGCGAACTGCGCTCGACGATGTGCAGCACGTCGGCCAGCGTCCGCGTTCCGTGGTGGTGCTGGTCGTGGTCGTTCTGGTGATGGTGGTGCTCGTCACCGTCTTCGCCGGGCACGACGAGTCCGGCGTACGTCGCGGCGACGCCGCGCTTGGTCACCCGTTGCGGCGCGAGCGTCCAGCCGTCCGCGACCACGCCGCGGAGCGCGCGTTCGAGCGCGTCACGATCGAGACCGGCATCGAGGAATGCCGCCAGCAGCATGTCGCCGGCGGCGCCGCCGATCATGTCGACGAACGCAATCCTCACGACGACGCGACGATCTTGTGCGCGAGCGCGGCCGCGCCGAAGCCGTTGTCGATGTTGACGACGCCGATGCCGGGCGCGCAGGACGTCAGCATCCCGAGCAGCGCGGCCATCCCTTCGAACGCCGCACCGTAGCCGACGCTCGTCGGCACCGCGATGACCGGCGCGCGCACGAGCCCGGCGACGACGCTGGGCAACGCGCCTTCCATCCCGGCGACGACGATCACCGCGCGGCAGCTCGCAATGTCGTCGAGCGCGTCGAACAGCCGGTGGATTCCGGCGACCCCGACGTCGGTCGCGCGCACGGCGTCGTGCCCCAGCGCGTCGAGCGCGAACGCCGCTTCTTCGGCGACCGGGAGATCCGACGTCCCCGCGCACACGACCGCGATGCGCGCGCCGGTGCGCGGCAGCCGCCCGCGCCGCAGCGAGCCCGAAAACGGTTCGAGCACCGCATCCGGATACGCCGCCGCCAGCGGCCCCCGCTGATCGGGCGGGACGCGTGTCGCGAGCGCGAAGCCGGTGCGCGCGAACAGCGCGCCGACGAGCGCGACGTTCTGCTCCAGCGTCTTGCCGCCGGCAAAGATGACTTCGGGAACGCCGGTGCGGTGGCGGCGCTCGTCGTCGAGCCGCGCGACGGACGTATCCATACGACCATGGTACCCGGCCAGGCGCGGGGACGTGGCGCTCTACGTCCAATCCCCGCACGCTATGTCAGACCGACGTTCGTTCCTCGGCGCCGTCTCGGGCGTCGCCGCTACCGTGTTGCTCGCGTCGATGGCGGACGCCCAGGCGCCGGCGCCCGCGGCGCCGCCCAACACCACGCCGCCGGCGCAGCCGTCGCCCAAGCCGAGCGCGTCGCCGAAGCCCGCGTCCGCGCCGGCGGCGGCGACCGCGCTTTCGATGCGGCGGTTCGATCCGAACCTGTCCGACAAGGACCTCGACACGATCGCGCACGCGATCGATGACAACCGCCGCGGCGCGGCACGGCTCAACCCGAACAAGGCGACCGCGCTCAAGAACGGCGACGAGCCGGTGACGCGCTTCTCCGTCGCGGGGAGCGCGCGATGACGCACGACGATCTCGCCTTTGCCGACGTCGTGGAGCTGCAGCGGCTGCTGACTGCGAAGAGCGTCTCGTCGGTGGAGCTCACCGAGCTCTATCTCAAGCGGCTGGAAACGTACGGGCCCGTCTACAACGCCGTCGTGACGATCCTGCACGAGCGCGCGCGCCGCGAGGCCAAACGCGCTGACGCCGAGCGCGCGCGCGGTCGCGTGCGCGGCCCGCTGCACGGAATCCCGTACGGCGTGAAAGACTTGCTCGCGACGCCCGACGCGCCGACGACATGGGGCGCGCAGCCGTACCGCAACCAGCGCTTCGACTTCGATGCGACCGTGGTGAAGAAGCTTGCCGACGGCGGCGCGGTGCTGCTCGCGAAGCTCGCGATGGTAGAGCTCGCCGGTGGTTTCGGCTACGGCGACGCGGACGCGTCGTTCACCGGGCCCGGCCGCACGCCGTGGAACGCCAAGTATTGGAGTGGCGGGTCCTCGAGCGGTTCGGGGATCGCCGCCGCGGCGGGTTTGGTGGGTTTCGCGATCGGGTCGGAAACGTCGGGCTCGATCTTGTTTCCGGCGACGGCGTGCGGCGTGACGGGTCTGCGCCCGACGTACGGGCGCGTGTCGCGGCACGGCGCGATGGCGCTGTGCTGGACGCTCGACAAGCTCGGACCGCTCACGCGCAGCGCGCGCGACGCCGAGCTGATCCTCGCCGCGATCGCAGGCGCCGACCCGCACGACGCCACGTCGGTCGACGCGCCGATGATCGCGCCGCGCCGGCGGCTGCGCGTCGCCGTGCTCAAGAACGCGACGAAGGGTGCGATGCCCGAGGTCGCGGCGAACTTTCGCGCGTCGCTGAAAACGCTCGCGCAGTTCGCGGACGTCGCCGGCGAGGTCACGCTGCCAAAAGGGCCGTGGGGGCCATCGGTCGGCACGATCGTGGACGCGGAAGGCGCCGCGGCGTTCCGCGACCTGATCGAATCGGGCAAATCGCGCGAGCTGCGCAACGCCGACGACAAGCTGGGCGGCTACGTTGCGTACGCCACGCCGGCGGTCGACTACATCGACGCGCTGCGGCAGCGCGCGAAGCTCAACGTGCTGCTGGAGAAAGCGATGGACGGCTATGACGCCATCGTGTCGCCCACGCTGCCGACGGTGACCTATCCCGTGGGACTCGGCTTCGACAAAGCGTATCCGAAATTTCCCGGCGGCCCCTCGTTGATCTCACCGGGGAATCTCGCGGGCCTGCCCGCGCTCGCGATGCCCAACGGAATGGGCCCGAACGGGCTGCCGACGTCTTTCGCGTTACTCGGGCGCGCGTGGGGTGAAGCGGCGCTCACCGCGCTGGGCGTGCGCTACCAGCGCGAAACGGCGTTCCACCGCAAGCGCCCGCCGCTGGTCACGCACGCGCCCGCCTGACGGCGAGCGCGCCGATCGTCGACGCGACGCCCAGTGCCGTCAACGCGAGCAGCACGCCGCCGATCAGATCGGTGACGTAATGCGCGCCGAGCGCGAGCCGCGACCAGATCACGCCGCAGCCCCACAGCGCGAACAGCGGTGCGGCGACCAGGCGGGCCGGTCGGGGCAGGTCGCTATTCCAGATGAACCATGCCCACAACCCGTAGACGAGCACCGCGAACATCGCGTGGCCGCTGGAGTAGGCGAACGTCGGCTCGTGAATCAGCCGCCAGTAGTCGGGGCGCGGACGCCGGAAGAAGATCTTCACCGCGTCGCTCACCTGCCACGTGATCAGCGTCGTCGGGATCGCGTAGATCACGCGCGCGCGCCACGCCGGAAACCGGATCGCGACCGCGACCGCGACGAGTCCGAGTGCGGCGAGCGAGTACCACAGACACGACCGCGTGAACAGGAGTGCGAGGTGCTGCGCCTGACCGGCAAGCGCGCGCCCCGCGAGGTCGATCCCGTGCGGCGGCTCGTGCGACACCGCGCCGCCCAGCGCGACATAGAGGATCGCGGCGACGACCGCGACCGCGAGCGGACGCATCATCCGGCGAACAGATCGGTCTGCGCGGGGCGGCCGATGCGCTCGGCGAGGCGCTCGAGATCGGCGGGCGATTCGATCATCACGTTGCGCGGCTTCGTGCCCTCGTTGGGGCCCACGATGCCGAGCTCTTCGAGGTTGCGCATCACGCGCACCGCGCGCGGGTGGCCGATGGAAAACCGCGCCTGCAGCGCGGCGGTCGAGCCGACGCCGGCGTCGCCTTTGGCGACGCGGGAGTCGAGCAAGAACTTCGCCGCGTCGTACCACAGGTCGTCGATCTTGCGGTCGTTGCCGCTGCGCTCGTCGTCGTCGCGGATCGGCGTGATCTCCATCGTCTTTGCGCCGGACGGCTTGGGCTGGCGCTTCCAGAACGCGACGAGCTTGTCGATCTCGTGGTTGGTGACGAGCGCGCCTTGCGCCCGGATCGGCTTCGGGGCGTCGATCGGCAAGTAGAGCATGTCGCCCCGGCCGAGCAGTCGTTCCGCGCCGCCCATGTCGAGAATCACGCGCGAGTCGACTTGAGCCGACACTGCGAACGCGATGCGCGACGGGATGTTCGCTTTGATCAGTCCCGTGATGACGTCGACCGACGGCCGCTGCGTCGCGACGATGAGGTGGATGCCGGTGGCGCGCGCGAGCTGCGCGAGCCGCATGACGAGCATCTCGACCTTCGCCGGCGCGACGAGCATCAGGTCGGCGAGCTCGTCGATGATGACGACGATGTACGGCAGCTTCTGATCGGGGAACTTCGCGTTGTACTCCTCGATCTTGCGCACGCCTTCGCGCGCGAAACGCGTGTAGCGCTCGTCCATCTCGCGCGTGATCATCGCGAGCGCGCCGGCCGCCATGCTCGGGTCGGTGATGACCTCGTTCTTGAGGTGCGGGATGCCGTTGTAGACCGTCAGCTCGACGCGCTTGGGATCGATCATCAGCAGCTCGAGCTGATCGGGCGTCGCCGTGACGAGCAGCGACGCGATGATGCAGTTGAGGCACACCGACTTGCCGGCGCCGGTGGCACCCGCGACGAGCAGATGCGGCATCTTCGCGAGATCGCCGAACACGGGCCGGCCGGTGATGTCCTTGCCGAGCGCGATCGACAGCGGCGGTGCGTCTTTGGGGAGGCGGTCGAGGATCTCGCGGATCGCGACGATGGACACCGTCGTGTTGGGCACCTCGATCCCGACGGCCGATTTGCCGGGGATCGGCGCTTCGATGCGCACGGACGTCGCCGCGAGCGCGAGCGCGACATCATCCGCTAATGCGGAAATGCGCGAGATCTTCACGCCGCGTTCCGGCCGCAGCTCGTAGCGCGTGATGGACGGGCCGCGCTCGACGTGCGTCACTTTCGCGCCCACCCCGAACGACGCCAGCGTGTCCTCGAGCAGCTGCGCGCGGCTCGCGTCGTCGGTGTGTTGCGCCTGCGGCGCGTCGAAGATCTTCGCGACGTCCGGCAAGCGGTACGCCGGACGCGTTTGCGCGGGCTCATACGCTCCGGTCAGCGCGGCCAGCGCCGCGCGGTCCTGCACGCCGGACTCCACGTCGCCGGGCGCATCGTCGTCCGGTTCGTCCGCGATCTCGTCGTCATCGAGGGCGTCGTCGTCGTACGCGTCGTCATCCTCGTCGTACGCCTCGTCGTCATCCTCGTCGTCGTATTCGGCGTCGTCCTCGTCGAGAACGTCGCCGGCGAGCTCCTCGTCGTAGAAGCCGGCAGGCGGAGCATCGATGACGACGGCGACCGGCGCCGGCGGACGCAGCAGCGCCGGAAGATGGAACGCGTCGCGCAGCGACGTCGGAAGCGCCTTGTTCTGTCGCACGGCGGCCACCAGTGCCGGAGGCGGGCGCAGCGCAGCGAGGCGCACTGCGCACCAGCCGATGACTTTCTTCAAGCTGACGCCGGTGATCGCGACGGTCACCGCGAGAAATGCGACGACGAGGACGATCCACACGCCGGCGTCGCCGACGAGCGCGTGCAGCGCGCCCTGGAGCAGTCCGCCAAGCCGCCCGCCGTCGCGGCCCGCCGCGGCGAACGCCGCATCGATCAGCACGAAATACGCGCACGCGGCGCCGCCGAGCGTCGCGATCATGCGGGGTACGTTGATCTCGAGGAAGACGATCGCGGCGACGAGTGCGATCAGGATGACGAAGAGCGCCGCGCCCGATCCGAACAGCGCGTGCAGCGCGAACGCGGTCGCGCCGCCGACGACGCCGGTGCGCGACGCCGGTGCGACGAGCGCGATGCCGAGCAGCATCGCGAACCCGAGCGCGACGATACCGGCGATCTCGAGGTTCCAGCGCGCGGTTGCGCTGGTCTTGCGTCGAACGCGAGCCATTGCGTCCGACTTCCCGTTATGAGGGGTGTCTTACCTGTGCGGGCTGGATGAAGGGGCCGGTGCCGCGCTTGTCGTGGCTGCGGGTGCGGCCAGCTTCGCGAGGTCCGCGTCCGCGGCGGCGACGATGTCGCCTGCGGCGTCATGGTAGTTCGAAGGCCGCTTCGTGGCGCCGTCGGTGCGCCAATCGAACACGTCGATTGCAAGGTGCCGGCTGTTCTGCAGAACGCGCTTTGCATCCGCGGACCGGTTCAGCGCGACGAGCGCACGCGCTTCGACGATGCTGAACGAGGCCTGGCGCGTGTGTGCGTAATGCACCTGCGGCTCGATCTGTCCGTTTCCGAGATAACGCGTTGCGCATGTTTCGTACGCGGCCGTCGTGGCGTGCGCCGCGTCGTAGATCACCTGCGGCGTGTCGGCGGCGGTCAGCTTGCCCAGCGCGACGACGTATTGCGTCGCTTCGGGGCAGAGTCTGTCGGAGAACGGAGCGGCCTGCGCGTGAGCCGGTGACGCGGGCAATACGAGAACTGCGGCAGCGGCGAGCGCGAGAACACCCGAGAGAACTTTCATGATGCCGCAACGTTCGGGGCGGCCCAAACGTGCCCCGCCCCGCGCGCCGCATTGGACGGTACCGCGCACCGCTGGGAAGCTTCGCGCGAATCGCGAACGCGTCGGGCCGTGCCCACACCCACCATCGTCGTCTTGGAAGGCGATCAGACCGGCCAGGAACTACTCGTCGAATCACTGCGCGTGCTCGCCCCGGACGTGGTCGGCTTCGACGTCCACCTCGAGCACTACGACCTCTCGCTCGCGAAGCGCCGCGCGACGAACAACGGGGTCGTCCACGAAGCGGCGGCGGCGATGAAGCGCACGAAGCTCGGGCTCAAGGCGGCGACGATCACGCCGGAGACCGCGGGCGACGTCGGTTCGCCCAACCGGATCCTCCGTGAAGCGATCGACGGCAAGGTGATCGTTCGCACCGGGCGCCGCATTCCGGGCGTCCGCCCGGTCGCCGGCATCCACGCGCCGATCTCCGTCGTGCGCATGGCCGTCGGCGACGCGTACGGTGCGAAAGAGTGGCGCGAGGGCGCGGGCGACGACGAGGTGGCCTATCGCACGGAGCGCATCGAGCGGTCGGTATGCCGCGTGGTCGCGGAGTACGCGTTCTTTCACGCGCGGCGCACGAGCGCGAAGGTGTTCGGCGGCCCGAAGTACACCGTCAGCCCCGTCTACGAGGGGATGCTCAAGGACGAGATGGACGCCGCCGCCGCGCGGTATCCCGACGTCGTCTACGAGCCGCAGCTCATCGACGCGACGTACGCGCTGCTGATCTCGACGGCCGGCGACGCGATGGTGATCCCGTCGCTCAACCGCGACGGCGATTGCCTTTCAGATTTGGTGATGCAGCTGTTCGGCTCGATCGCGGGCGCGGAGTCGACGCTCATGTCGTTCACGCGCGAAGGCAAACCCGACGTCGTGATGACCGAAGCGCCGCACGGCACCGCACCGCGCCTCGAAGGCAAGAACGTCGCCAACCCGATGGCGATGATCCTCGCGATCGCGGCGCTGCTCACGTTCGTCGACGACAAGCGCGCCGCCGGCGCGTCGCGCGCGATCTACGAAGCGGTGCTGGAGACCGTGCGCGAGGGCACCGCGACGAGCGATCTCGGCGGGCACGCGGCCACCACCGAGTTCACCGACGCCGTGATCGCGAAGGTCAAGACCAAGCTCGACGTGTGGGCGACCCTTTAGGCACGAGCTTCAGCGCTGGCGCGGGTCGAGTGCGTCGCGCAGGCCGTCGCCGAGCAGGTTGAACCCCAGGACCAGCGCCGTGATCGAGACGCCCGGGAAG
This sequence comes from Vulcanimicrobiota bacterium, assembly GCA_034666305.1. Taxonomy (GTDB): domain Bacteria; phylum Vulcanimicrobiota; class Vulcanimicrobiia; order Vulcanimicrobiales; family Vulcanimicrobiaceae; genus Vulcanimicrobium. Next base: position 23,971 of record JAXDMA010000388.1, on the reverse strand, counting down.
ATCAGCGCCCACGGCGCCGACAGCCAGTAGTCGCGCGCGTCGTTGAGCATCGCGCCCCACTCGGGGGCCGGCGGCCGTGCCCCGAGGCCCAGGTACGAGAGCCCCGCTGCTTCGAGCTCGGCGGTGGCCACGCCGAGCGTGGCCTGGACGAGCAGCGGCGCCAGGATGTTCGGCAGGACGTGGCGCGCCAAGATCGCCGGAGTCCCCGCGCCGATGGCCCTGGCCGCCTCGACGTATTCGTGCTCTTTGACGGCGAGGACCGACGACCGCGCCAGCCGCGCATATTGAGGAACGTAGACGATACCGACCGCCAGCATGAGGTTGTTGATGCTAGGCCCGAGGATCGTCGTGATCGCGATCGCGAGGATGATCGACGGAAACGCCAGCATGACGTCCATCGCCCCCATCAAGACGCCGTCCAAGCGCTTGCCGGCGTACCCGGCAATCAGCCCGATGAGCGTACCCGCCGTGATCGCGAGGCCGACCGCGACGAAGCCGATGCGGATGGAGATCCGCGCACCGTACAGGATCCGGGCGAAAACGTCGCGGCCGAGCTTGTCGGTCCCGAACCAGTGCCCGCCGGTCGGCGCCTGGGCGCCCGCCGCGACGTGCTGGGCGAGCGGGTCGCTCGGCGCCAGCAGGGGCGCGAAAAGCGCCAGGAGCACGATCGCCGCCACGACGGCGGCGCCCACCACCGCGCCGGGCGCCCTCCGGAACCGCCGCCAGACGTCGGCGGCGAAGGTTCGCGAGGGCGGTTCCATCAGCACCGGTCCCCCTCTTAGAGCGATGCCGTGCAAAGCCTTGGCCCAAAAGCTTCTCCCTGGCGGGAATCTGGCAGGAGAACGGACCTTCGGAAAAGCAGCGTTTCCTAAGCAGCCTTTAAGGTTGCTTTCACCCAAACCCACGAGGTAGTGCGTTTGCTCCACGAGCTCACGCACCGCACCAAGGCCGGACTTCGCAGTGTAGTATCGCTTGCGTTGCTTCTGGCGTTCGTGCTGTGCAGCATGCCGTCGGCCTTCGCGCAGACAACGACCGGCAACATTCAGGGTACCGTCACCGCCAGCCAGGGAAATTCGAAACTGGCCGGCGTCTCCGTTACCGCTGTTTCGCCCACCGGTCGCTATCTTGCGACGACCGACAACACCGGATTCTACTCGATGAACGGCGTCTCGCCCGACACCTACACGGTGACGTTCAAGACGAACGGCTACGAGACCATCACGCTGACGGGCATTACCGTCGTTCAGGGATCGGCGGCCAATGTGTCGACGACGCTGAACAAGAGCCTCCAGAACATTGGGCGCACGCAGGCTCGGAGTCAATCCGGAGCGTTCCAGCCCGCCCAGACGACCGACCAATACAACGTCGGCGCGCCGCAAATCGCAACGACGCTCGGCAAGACGGGCTCGACCAACGAGGGTAACCTGCTTGCGTCGATCCCGGGTGCCTCCTTCGACTCCAGCGGCTACCCCGTTCTTCGCGGCGGCCGTGAGTATGAGGAAGGCTTCCAGTTCGAAGGCATCGACTACACGGACGCCTTCACCCACCAGTTCGTGAACTCGCTGATCCTCAACGGTGCAGCGAACTTCCAGGTGTCCCCCGGAGCGGGCGACGCGTCGATCGGAAACGCCGGAACCGGCGCGATCAACATCGTCGCGAAGCGCGGCACCAATCCGCACTTCGGTCAGCTCGAAGGCGACGTTCGCGCAGGCCGTTTCCAGCATGAGCTCCACGGCGAGTTCGGCTGGGCCAGCCCCAACGGCCGGTACTCGGACTACGCTTCGACGTTCGGATCGCGCAACTCGTACCACTACGGTGGCCCGGGTCAAGATGCGCTGCTGATCGGCGCGCAGATCGGCGGCCGCAGCTACGACTGGTCCAACGACGTCCTGAACAACTTCGTCTACAAGTTCGGTAAGGACAACAGCCAGTCGTTCCAGTTCTTCTTCGAGAACACGCAGTTCGACGCGCATCTCGGCTACAATCTCGGCGGCGGCGGCCTGTCGTACAAGGACACCGACGGGTTCTACCTCGCCAACGCGCGGTTGAACTTCGGGCTCACGAACGGCCAAATTCAGTCGGTGATGCCGTTCACCTTGGGTCAGACCAGCCTCAGCGACTTCATCGGCAATACGGCCGATCATCGCGGGCCGATCAACTACAACCAGCCGAACGAGACGTTCAAGCTGCAGTACTCGAACAACTTGGACAGCACGACGTTCATCACGACAAAGTTCTATCGTGTGAACAGCGTGTCGCTCTTCGACTTCCCGTACAACGGCACGAACACCGTGTTCGGCGGCGATCTCGTCGCGCTCCAAGGCGGACAACGCGCCGGTATCGCGCTCGACGGTACGAAGCAGTTCGGTTCGAAGAACCTCGTCGGCTTCGGCGGTAAGTACGACTTCCTGCGCCCGGTGTATACGCAGCCTTCGGCAACGTATGGACTTGCGGCGTTCGGAGGCTTCGGCAACTCGCTGGAAGCGGCGGACTTCTTCGCTTCCAACAACTGCCCGTACGGTCCGAGCACCGTTTCGCCGGTCTTCAACCCGCTGACCAGCACCTGCGGCTACATCACGCAGTACATGGCCCCGCGCACCTTGACGCCCTGCGTCTCGGACGCGATTCACGTCTGCGCTGCAACGGTGTCCGCGGTGCAATTGCCGTACTCGGACGAGGCCAGCCACACGAACCGCCAGGACTGGGCGTTCTACATCAAGGACACGTTCTCGCCGACCGACCGGCTCAAGTTCGACTTCGGACTTCGGCTCGACGGCGTGAACTGGAAGAAGCCGGAGTGCTCCATCCAGTGGTGCGCGCCGACGTCGTTCACCGTCGATTCGACGGGGACGCCGACCAGCTTCGCCTTCGCCTACGACCAAGACACGAAGCAGCCGCGCGTGCTGCAGCCTCGTGCGGCGGTCTCCTTCCAAGCGACGCGCAACGACGCGTTCCGCTTCAGCTACGGGCGCTCCGTCCAGTTCCCCGCGATCGCCCAAGTGGACGTGACCGGTCAGGAGACGGCCTACGGCGCGTTCCGCGGCATTCCGTCGCGTGACGTGAACACCGGCGTGCAAGCGACGACTTGCAGCGTCGCGAACGGAATCGGCGCGCTCTCCGGCTACAGCGCACCGTGCGCGAGTTACGCGGATCAGCTCTACTGGGAGAACCAGAACGTGATCCTCGGCATCCCGATCACGCCGCTCAAGCCGGTTACGTTCAACAACTACGACTTCTCGTATTCGCATCTCTTCCCGCACCAAGTGTCGATGAAGATTACGCCGTTTTACAACAAGTCGTACAACCAGGTCGCAAACACCGCGCAGCAGCTCGTCAAGAACGGCGTGCCGGTCGTCGACATCAACGGCAACCCGATCCTCGGGCCGGGCTTCAACACGAACCTCGGCCAGAGCAAGACGACCGGCGTCGAGTTCTTCGTGACGAAGGAAGCGGCGTACGGCTTGTCGGGCTCGCTCTCACTGACCTACCAGAACGAGATCTCCAACGTCGTGCCGACGAGCCCCAGCGAGGACTTCTTCCCGAGCATTCCGCCGGCATCGCTGGCGCTCGGTAACCTGTACCGCGTCGGGTTCCTCTCTCCGTTCGTCGGAACGCTCGCTCTGCAGGAGCGTACGCGCACCGGCTGGCGGATCAACCCGGTCGTGTATTACAACCATGGCTACCCGATCAGCCCTGGGTTGCTCACGGCAAACTACGTGAACGGCAAACCCTATAACTTGCCGAACACGAACATCACCAACTCGTCGCAGCTCGGCGCGGCCGCCGGCGCGGATCGCTACGTCGACCCGCGCAATCCGGGCACGATGTTCAACCCGAACATCGACGCCACGCGCGGAACTGCTGACGCGAACGCGGCCGGCGGCATCTTGTCGGCGGCTCGTTTCACCCCGGTCCAGCTCACGATTGAGTACCAGTCGCCGAAGAACCCGCGTTCGACGTTTGGTGCGGTCGTGTTCAACCTGTTCAACCAGCTGTACGGACAGCCGGCGCTGAACACGCGGTACCAACCGGTTGCAACGGGTATTGCTGGGCCGTACACCGGCTATAGTTCGTCGGCGAACCAAGTCCAGCCGACGTTCTTCGGGATCACGAATAACTACGGATTCCGCAACGGAAACATGCCGTACGGCATCAATCCGAGCGGGCTCCCGCGTACGGTCCAATTCTATTACCAGCTCAATCTATAGGAGGACGCGTGCGCGCTGTCTATAAAGCGCTCGGCGCCGCCGGGGGGATCGCGATCCTCTCGGCGTGCACGGGCGGTCAATCACACATTGAGCCGCCGTTCACGGCGGTCAATCCCCAGCAGTCGTCACTGCAGTTCCGCGTCGGCACGGCCAACTATCAGGGCACCACGTACCTGAACACGGTCGTGACGTTCCGCCAGGCCAACGGGCTGTCGGCGACGCTCTTCAACACGCCGACGATCACCGGTCCGGCCGGCTTCGTCGTCGCCGGTTGCCCGGCGGCGTCGAACGGTGCGGCCCCCGTGGCGACGACGGTGCCGTGCACGGACAACGGGACGAACCATATCAGCGGCACGCCGCCGACGCAGCCGGGTGTGGCGATGACGGTGACGACGTTCAACCAAACCGGCGGCGCGTTCGCGTACGGCTTCGCTCCGGCGAACGCGACCACCGGCGGTACGGCGAACTACGCACATACCAGCACGACCTCGAGCCAGATCCCAAGCGTGAGTGCGACGAACACCTACATGCAGCCGATCTATCTCGCGGCGGCGGCGAGGCTTCCGTTCATGCTCGGGCCGCCGGCGGTTCCGGACTTCCACAATCCGGCTTTGGGTTATCCGGCGGCTTTCGCCGGCTATGACTCCGGATTCACGATGTTCGGCGTGGCGCCGGTCGCCGGAACGTACGCGTTCAACCTCACGGTGCCCAGCAACACGATCGGCCAGAACTCGGCGGTCTTCGACCTGACCGCTACGATGGCCACCATCGTGCCGCTTGCCACCATGCCTGCGCCGGTTCTCGGCGGAGGCGGCGGCACGGCGATTACCGTCACCGTCCTGGCGGCGCCTCCGGGCGTCACTTCGCGCGTGATCTACGTCGCCGACCGGCAAGGCGCAAATGCCACCGCATGTCCGCCGAGCGGCCCGTGTTTCTACGCGATCAACGCAGGGACGGCGGCCGGCACCTTCAGCTTAGGAACGGGATTCGGTACGGGCGACCGGTTCTACGCTTGGCAAGTGGGTGCGAACTTCGACATCGTCGGCGATGCGGTGCCGAACAACCTCAGCCCGACTCCTCCCCTCCCGGCACAGACGGACGTCACCGTTTCCGTGCCGACCGGCCCCGTTACGTTCTAAGCGTACGGCGCAAACCCGGCGAGGGCGGTCCTTTCGAGGGCCGCCCTCTTCTTTTGTCTTACGGGAACTCACCAGGCATCCCCGATACTTCTAGGGATATGCTCGCGACCCGCACGACCGACCCCGCACTTGCCGCCATGGCGGCAAAAATCGATCGTGGGATCTCGCTCGACCTCGAGGACGGCCTCGCGCTGTTCCGCACGCGCGACATTCACGCGCTCGGCCGCCTCGCGACTGATGCGAAGGAGCGCAAGAGCGGCAAGAACGTCTACTACGTGCTCAACCGCTACATCAACTCGACGAACGTGTGCTACGCGAACTGCACGTTCTGCTCGTTCGCGCGTTCCGAGAAGGACGCCGACAAGGTTCGCATGTCGGCCGACGAGGTTGTCGCGAAGACGCTCGAGACCGGCCCCAACTTCAACCAGCTGCACATTGTGGGCGGGCACGATCCGCGCCAGCTCTCGCTCGACTACTGGCTGCCGCTGATGCGCCGCTTCAAAGAGCTGCTGCCGCACGTGCAGCTGTCGCTTTTCACCGCGGCCGAGATCGATTACATGGCGCGCCGTCACCGCCTTTCCTATGACGAGATCTGCCGCACCCTGCGCGAGGCTGGTCTCGACAACGTCAACGGCGGCGGCGCCGAAGTGTTCAGCGAACGCTTCCGCAAGGAAGTCTGCCCGAACAAAGTCGACGCCGCGCACTGGCTGGAGATCCACGAGGCGCTGCACCGCCACGGCGTCGCGTCGAACGCGACGATGCTGTACGGCACGATCGAGACGCTGCAAGAGCGCGTCGAGCACCTGATCATGCTGCGCGAGTCGCAGCGCCGGTCGCCGGGCTACAACGCGTTCATCCCGCTGGCGTTCCATCCCGACGGCAACGCGCTCTCCCACCACGGCTGGACGTCGGGGCTCGACGACATTCGCATGTTCGCCGTGGCGCGCCTGATGCTCGACAATTTCGACCACATCAAAGCGTATTGGATGATCCAGGGCCTGAAGATCTGTCAGCTCGCGCTGCAATTCGGCGCGGACGACATGGACGGCACGCACGGTTCGACCGACGAAGAGCTGATCTACCATAGCGCCGGCACGCGCTCGGGTCAGTACGTCGACGACCGCGAGTTCCGCCGTCTCATCGAGGAAGCCGGCTACGTTGCGGTGCGCCGCAATTCGACGTACGAAACGTTTCCGCACGACTGGAAGCCGGACGACACGATCCCGGGCCGGGAGCTGGTCGAGGCCGGAGCCTGATCGCCATGCCGCCCTTGCGCTACGGCCGCATCGCGTACGTCAACGTCGCGCCCATCGAGACGGCATTCGATGCCGGTGCGGTCACGCGCGACGCGGCCGTCATCGTGGACGTTCCGACGCGGCTCAACGCCGAGCTTCTGGCGGGCCGCCTCGACGTCGCCGCCGTGAGCGCGGCGCACTATCTCGAGCACCGCGACGCGCTCCAGCGCGTCGGCGACCTATGCATTGCGGCCGACGGCCCGGTGCGTTCGGTGCTGCTGCTCTCGCCGCTGCCCCCCGCGCTGCTCGGCGGCCACACGATCGCCGTGACGCGGCAGTCGGCAACCGGCAAGGCGCTGCTCGCCACGCTGCTCGAGAAGCTGCAGGGCGTGCACCCGTCATACGAGGTCGTCGACGACGCGCTGGCAGCCGCTGCGAACGGTCGCCCGGCGCTCGTGATCGGCGACGACGCGCTCGTCGCGCGCAAGACCTGTCGCCCAGCTTGCATCTACGACCTCGGCGAGGCGTGGCGCGCATGGACGGGGCTGCCGTTCGTGTTCGCCGTCTGGGCAGTACGCCGCGACGTGCTCGCCGCGCGCCCCGATGACGTCGCCGCGCTCGCCGCAGCGCTGGCGCGTGGGCGAGCGTGGGGCGCCGCGAACCGCGAAGCGGTCATTGACGCCGCCCTCGCGCAGACGCCGTATCACCGTGCGCTCTACGACGACTACTTCATGCGCCTCTCGTACACGCTCGACGAACGCGCGTTGCGCGGGCTCGAACACTTCGCCGCTCTGCGAAACGCGCAGGACGCTACGCGGCAGGCGGAGGACGTGCGTGTCGCTGGCTGACGTGCTCGACCGCGCCGCCGGCGGTGGACGCCTCTCGTTCGACGAGGGCGTGCGGCTGTATCGCGAAGCGCCGCTCCACGACCTCGGTGCGGCGGCGCACGCGAGGCGCATGGCGATGTACCCGGCCAACGACGTGACCTACGTGGTCGACACGACGATCAACTACACCAACGTGTGCAACGTGCACTGCACGTTCTGCGCCTTCTTCCGGCCCGAGCAGCACGGTGAAGGCTACACGATGTCGCACGATAAGGTGATCGAACGCGTGCGCTACGCGGCCGACATGGGTGCGACCCAGATCATGATCCAAGGCGGCGTCAATCCCGAGCTGCGCATCGAGTGGTTCGAGGGCTTGTTCCGGCGCGTCGCCGCGGAGTTTCCGAGCGTCGACATCCACTCGCTGTCGGTGTCGGAGATCGCGGGGCTCGCGAAGATCGAAAACCTGAGCGTGCGCGACGTGCTCGTTCGCCTCAAGGCGGCCGGCTTGAAGTCGTTGCCCGGCGCGGGCGCGGAGATTCTTGTCGAGCGCGTGCGCAAACGCATCAGCGCGCGCAAGATCGTGCACGACGGCTGGATCGGCGTGATGCGCGAGGCGCAACTGCTCGGCATGCCGACGACCGCGACGATGATGTTCGGCTCGATCGAAACCGACGAAGAGCGCATCATGCACATGCAGGTGATCCGCGATCTGCAGGACGAGACGCACGGCTTCACCGCGTTCATCCCGTGGTACTACGTGCCGTACAAGACGCCGCTGCGCGGGCGCGAGGCGAGCGGGCTGGAGTACCTGCGCGTGCTGGCGGTGTCGCGGCTGTTCCTGGACAACATGCCGCATGTACAGGCGTCGTGGCTCACGCCGGGTCTCAAGCTGGGCCAGCTCGCGCTGTTCTACGGCTGTGACGACATGGGCGGCACGATCATCGAGGAGCAGGTCGTGCACGACGCCGGCAGCACGAACGAGGCCACGCGCGCGCAGGTCGAGGAGATCATTCGCGGCGCCGGCTTCGACCCGGTCATCCGCGATACGTACTGGAACCTGCGCTCGGACCTGGCGCTGGCGACCGCGTAGGTTACGGCCCGCCGCCGAGGCCGATGCGATAGGTCACGAGGTTCGCGTCGTGGGCTATCCGCTCGTAGAGCGCGCGCGCACGCGCGTTCCGCGCGTCGGTCACCCAGCGCACGTGCGTCCAGCCGCGCTCGCGCGCGGTCGCGCGGACGCGGTCGACCAGCGCTTGCGCAAGGCCGGTGCCGCGGTGCGCTTCGTCGACCCAGATGTCGTCGATGAAGCAGGCTTCGTTACCGTCCAGCGTGCGCGGGAACGGGCGAAAGTGAACGAATCCGGCGAGCTGGTCGCCGCCGGCGATCGCAAGGACGCCCTCGACGCCGTGCGTTCGGGCGAGCAGCCACGACCATACCGTAGCAGCGATCGCGTCGTCGGCGTGCTCGCCCAGCGCGGCGGCGTAGCGCAGATAGTGCGCGCGCCACGCGTCGAACCGGCGCGGCGTTACCGGTTCGAACGTCATCGCAGTCGCTCCCACATGCGCCGTCTTTAGACGCCGTGCGGGGGAAATCCCCAGCTAGCGGTTCTGCGCGATCGTAGCGCGGTGCAGCAGCCGCGCGAGCTGCAGCTCCCGGCCGAAGGCGCGGTCGTCGCGCGCGAGCTGCGGTACGACGGCAAACGTATACGCGTGAGCTCCGTAGCGCACGTATAACGTGTTCGCGTAGCGCACCGCGGGGCCGCCGAGGCCGTCGACCGGAATCGCATCCGGTTCGGCGGGCGTTCGCGTGTCGCGGCGCGCGACCACGAAGAGCGACGGTGCTCCGGACGCCGTCGTCGAGACGTATTGACAGATGGCGCCGCTGGTGGGCATCAGGCGCATCGGCGCGCCGAGGACCGCACTGATGTCGTTCTCGGACAGCACGGAACACGGAATGCCGGGTACGACTTTCGTTGGATCGCGCGGCGGTGCGAACGCGAACATCGCGAACAGTGCGGCAAAGATCGCGAGCGACGCGAGCGCTTTCTTGAATTCAGACATCGTTCGTCCATCAAACAGCACGCAACGCATCGTCGCATCCGCCGATCGGTTAAGCAAACCGGCGGCGAATTTGAACAATGACCGAAACGATGGAGGCTACTTCGTGACGGCGCGAACTTGTGCGACGGTCACCTTTGAAGCCTTGTTGCGCCACGTCGTGCGGATGAAGCTGATCACGTCGGCGATCTGGGCATCGCTCAGCGCACCGCTCCACGCGGGCATCACGCCGTCGTACTTCACGCCCTTGGCGACGATCTTTCCGGTGAGCCCAAATTTCACGGTGTGGATCACACGCTTCGCATCGCCGGACACGTACGGGTTAGCCGCGAGCGAGGGGAAGATGCCCGGCTGGCCCACGCCGTTCGCACCATGGCAGCCCGTGCAGTTGGTGGCAAAGACCTTGGCGCCGGCGGCTACGTTCGTCGACGCGGCGTTCGCGCGGGGTGCCGCCGTCGCAAGGGTGATTGCCGCGACGAGCGCCGGGACCACCAACTTTGTCATAGGCTTCCCCCTCGGACACTCGGATGGAAGAACGTCGTCTGGATTCGCGCGGGCCCGAATGCCGCCTTCCGGTGTGCCTGGAGTGATCCGGGCGCAGGCCGCAGTACGTTACCCGAGCGATATACACGTACGTCGCGCTGGAGGTCCTCGTGATCGCTTCCCGTTCTTTCGCCGCGGTTGCCGCCGCCGCTCTCCTCACCCTAGCCGTGCCGGCGCTCGCCGCCGACGGCCCGCATCGCGTGTATGCGATTTCAAGCCTGAACGGCTCAACCGAGCTCGGCACCGTGACCCTGACCGCCGTCGGCGACAAGACGCGCGTCGACATCGCGCTGGCGAATGCGCCGACGGACGTCCCGCAGCCGGCGCACATTCACGAAGGCTCGTGCGCGAAGCTCGATCCGAAACCGAAGCACGCCCTGGCGCTCGTCGTTGACGGAACCTCGACATCCATGGTGGACGTGCCGATGTCACAGCTCGTCGCCGGCGGGCTCGCCGTGAACGTCCACAAGTCGACGAAAGACATTCCCACGTACGTCGCTTGCGGCGACCTGGGCGCCAAGAAGTAGCGGAGCTTTCCGACGAGGTGCTGTTGCGCCTCGTCGGGACTCGTCACGCTGATGCGTTCAACGAGCTGTACCGCCGGCATGCGCCGGCGGTCGCGGCCGTCGCGTCGCGTCTGGTCTCCGATCGCGCCGACGCCGACGAGGCGACGCAGTGCGCGTTCATGACGCTTTGGAATCGTGCGGCGTCCATCGACGCGCGCGGAGGTTCGTTGCGGCCGTGGCTCGTCACCGTCGGGCGCAATGCCGCGCTCGACCGCGTCCGGCGCTCGCGCGCAACCGTCTCCACGGATGCGACGCACGAACGAATTCCGGCCTCCGAAGCCGGGCCTGAGGAAACGGCCATGCAGCGCGACGTCCGACGCGACATCGACCAGGCGCTCGAGATGCTCGATCCCGACCAGCGCGCGGTACTCGAGCTCGCATACTTCGGCGGGTTGAGCCAGACGGAGATCGCAATGCAAACCGGCGTCCCGCTGGGCACGGTCAAGAGCCGAGTGCGTCTCGCGATGCGCCACCTGCGTCGCGTGCTCGAACCTGTCGCGGGAGAACTCGCGTGAATCCGCACGACGATCTCGAGGCCTTTGTGATCGGCGCCCTCGAGCCCGGGGAAGCGCATGCGTTTGAATCACATCTGCACGAGTGCTCGGCGTGTCGCGACGGCGTCGCATCGTACGGCGGCGTGCTTCGCGCGTTGCGCGCGCTGCCGGCGGCGGCTCCGCCTCCGCCGCCGCGCGTGGGCCGCCCGCCGCTCGGATGGATCGCGGCCGTCGCGGCCGCGGCGATCGTGGGGATCGCGGTCGGTCAACGAACGATGGGGGTACGCCCGGACGCCGACGTCGTCGCGATCGCCGAGATGATGGCGGCGCAGCCGCGCGCCGTCGCCTTGGCCGGCCCGTCAGCTCGCGGGACCGCGATCGTCGGCAGCGGAGGCACGCGCACGGCATTCGTCGTGAGCGGGCTTCCCGCGCCGCCCCCGGGCCGGGGATATCAGGTGTGGGTGCGCGGCGCGAACGTTCGTTCACCCGGCATGCTCCACCGGACCAGCGATGGGCTCGAGATCTTGGTCGTCCCGGGCGACATGCTGGCGGGCGCGCAGCGCATCGGCATCACGATCGAGCCGGCCGGCGGGTCGCCGGCGCGCACGGGCCCGGCGCAGGTGAGCGGCAAGGTGTCCTAGCCCCGCGCTGACGGAAGTCGTTGCCTCCAAGGCGTACACTGTTAGGAGTGCCTTATTGCGGACTTCGCCGTGCCTCAGAGGCGTTGGCAATCCTGGTCCCGCTCCTCGCGCTGCTCTTCATCGCGCCGGCTGCCGCGTTAGCCGATGCCGACGCGCTCTCCGCCGGCGTCGACCCCACCACCGTCGGCCTCCAGCCCTTGCGGGGCCCCATCCCGGCCGCGACGCCGCTTCCGGGAGAGTCCCGGCTGGTGCGGCGCGAGGACGGCACGTACGGTGCGGTGCCGCGGCGCGCGGGCGGAACGGTCACGTTCAACCTCGCCGCCCGCGAAGCGCCGTGGACGCTCCAGCCGGGCCTGACGGTGATGGCGAAGACGTACGACGGCGTGGTGCCCGGCCCGACCCTCGTCGTCCGCGAGGGTGACCGCGTGGTCATCGATTTTCGCAACGCGCTGTCCGTGCCCGACACCATCCACCTTCACGGAATCCACGGCGGCCCCGACGCGATGGACGGCGTCGCCGGCATCTCGCAAGACCTCGTGCCGCCGGGCGGCAGCTTCCGGTACGCGTTCACCGCGCGGCAGGCCGGGACGTTCATCTATCACTCGCACGGCAACGAGGCGATGGTGGACAGCGGGCTCTACGGTGCGATCGTGGTGTTGCCCGCGCACCCGCGACCGGAGGAGCGCGTGCAGCGCGACGACGTCGAGATCATCTCGTCGTGGGCCATTCAGACCGTCACCGAGAGCCATCACACCATCAACGGTAAGGAGTATCCGGCGACGGCGCCGATCGAGGTGCGCAAAGGCGAACGCGTGCGCGTGCGCTGGATCAACATGTCGTCGGAGAACATGCACACGATGCACACGCACGGCCATGACATGGTCGTGATCGCGCGCGACGCGCAACCTGTCGCTGCGCGCGACGTGCAAGATACGGTGCTGCTCGGACCCGGACAGCGCGCGGATGCGGTGATCGATGCGAACGCACAGCCCGGCAACTGGCTGGTGCACTGTCACGTGCTCGACCACACCGAGGACGCGGCCGGCATGCCGGACGGTCTCGTCACGACCATTCACTATGCGGGCACGCCGCAGCGCCTGAGCGCGATGAACGACGCTATGCGGATGCACATGCCCATGTCGAATTCGTCGCCCGGCAACCCGCGCGCGCCGCTCTCGTTCACCGCGACGGCGCTGCTCGGGCTGTTCGCCGGGCTGACGATCTTTCTCGGGCTACCGATCGCGCGCGCGCGGCGCTTGTCGCCCGACGTCGTCGCCGCGCTGAACGCGCTCGCGATCGGCATCCTCGTCTACTTGATCGTCGAGATCGCCGGCAATGCCACGACGCCGCTGGTGCGCTCGCTCGCGAGCTGGCAGCGCGGCGTCACCGGTCACGGCGCGGGGGCGCCGCTTCCGGTCGCGATGCTGCTGGCGTACGTCGGCGGGCTGCTACTGGGACTCGTTGGGCTCGGCGCGCTCGCGATGCGGTTCGCGAAGGCCGGCGCGTCGTCGGTCGCCGAGAAGCCGCTGATGATCGCGGCGATGATCGCGATCGGCATCGGGGCGCACAATTTCGCCGAAGGCCTCGCGATCGGCGCGTCGGCCGCGTCCGGCGCGACGGCGATCGCGTTCGGTCTCATCTTGGGCTTCGCGCTGCACAATGCGACCGAAGGCTTCGGGATCGCTGCGCCGCTCGCGGGTCGCGGCACCGTCGCGACGTGGGGGCAGATCGGACTCGCGGGTTTGGTCGCGGGCGGGCCGACGTTCCTTGGCGCGATGGTCGGTTACCGGTTCTCGTCGCCGACGCTCTCCGCGCTGTTTTTGATGACGGCGGTCGGCGCGCTCGTGTTCGTCGTCGGAGAGCTGTGGAGTATTCTGAAGCGCAGCGGTTTGACGATCACGTCGACGTCGATGCTCGCCGCGGGCTTCGTGCTCGCGCTCGCCACGGAGGTCATCGCGGAGATCACCGGCTGACGGCGAGTCCGCTAGGACTCGCCGTCGATGCGGTACCGCGGTTCGTCAGCGCGGAGTGGGAGTCGCCGACGGTGCCGGAGTGGGAGTAGCGTGCGGTGATGCACTCGGCTCGGGCGACTCATGAGGCTCGGGCGATTCGCTCGGTCTGGGCGATGCGCTCGCCGTTGCGCTGGGTGACGGACACGGGCTCGCGCCGGTCGCCGTACCGCTCGTGAACGCGCTGATGGGCGCCTTCACCTCGATGAGGCGATGGTGCTGCGCGTCGAACAGCTCGATGTGCAGCCGCGCGGAGCCGGGCAAAATAGCGAACGTCAGCGGCCCCGTGAACGCGCCTTCGAAGCGTACGCGTCCCGCGTCATCCGATTCACTGTCGGAGCCTTTTTCCTCGAACTTGATCGATGCGGCGGAAGTGCCCACCGGCGTGAGCGTCAGCGTCGTGCACGTGCGCGTCAGCGTAAACGGCGCGTTCGCCGGCAGCACGTTCCCGTTAGCGTTTACCGACGTGACGTTGCCGTGATCGTCCTCGGTCGCGTCTTCCTGCTCGTCATCGCTCTGGTCGACCATGCCGTTGCCGTCGCGATCGCCTGCGCTCTTGACGCTGATCGTGCCGTCAGGGTTGATCGTGATCAGCACGGCCGTCGCTTGCGTGCCCATCGCGAGCGTCGCCGTGACGGTCACCTTGCCCGCGGTAATCGTGATCGTGCTGCCGGGTGCGATCGCGGTGGTGAACGTGATCTTCGCGTGTCCATTGTGGTCGAGCGTCCCGGTTCCGACGATGACGCCGCCGACGCTAACGGTGACCGGAATGGATGCGAGATCTTGCGGGCGGCGGACTTTCGCCAGCGTCTGCGTGCCGCCGAACGTGATGCCAAGCGATTGTGCGCCTTGTGCCGGCGGCGCTGGAGCGTTCGGAACGGGACCGCCGCCGGACGACGTTCCGCCTCCGCCGCCGCATGCGGCGAGCAGCGCCGCGATGAGTACGACGGCCGACGAGGTTGCGGCGATCCTCATGGTGCGGCACACTCACTCTTGGCCTGGATGAACGCGTCTTGCATGGGGAACTCTCCTATTCGAAAACGATCGTGCGGTGCAGCCGACGCTACGGTCACACCATGAAGATCGCATGAAGGGATCCGAGTTCCGGCGTTCAGACATCGTTCACACTTCGCGTGGATTGAGCGCGAAGACGGCGCGCACGTGAGTGCACGCCGTTGCGACGTGTGTCGCGCATCACTGCGCGAGAAGCCCGTGATGTCTCAGGCGAACCGTTAGTAGGCTCCCGAACCAAGGCGCGTGTTGGAGACACCAAACCGCAGCGATGCGTTGAGCGTGTGCTTCGTACGTTCGCCGCGCTCGATGACGTCCTCCGCCTCGATCGCAAGGCCGCGCGAGAGCAAGTGCGTCCCGCCGATCGTGAACGACCGCGCGAAGCCTCCGCTCGAGTCGTTGACGCCGTCGTACCGGACGATGCCGAACGTGCCGTGCGGCAGCTGCCAGCGAAGTTGAGCGAAGCCGCCGCTCGACGCGATCCCGATCCCGTCACCGTTTGGGCTCGAGTTGTAGCCCGTCTGCAGCGCCGTCTCGACAGCGAGCCGGCCGCGATAGTAGTTCATGCCGACGCCGCGGCGCTTGAATGTGTCCGGAACGTCACCGAGCTGCCGCTGCCCCGTGTAGTCGTAGACGCTCAGCACGAGCCCGCCGATCGCTTCCTGCGCCTGAATCATGCGGTCGGTGCCCGTGCGCGGCAGCCCGGACTGTTTGTCGTGCGCCTCGACGGCGGCGAACGTCGCGCTCGATCCGCGCACGGGATTGCCCAGCGCGACCGTGACCGCATTGTGCGGATCGATCAGCGTGAAGGGATTCGCACCCACAGTCTGGTCGAAGATCGCGTAGTGCTGGTTCGTTTGCCGAAACGTCTCGGGATCGACCGGAAGCGGCAGCGTGACGGATCCGACGGTGAAGCGAACGGGCGCACCGCCGAACGAGCCGCGGGTGCTGTATTGGGCCCATGCTTCACGGACGGCGCCGATCTGCCCGCCGTCGATCACGTAGAATTGCCCCGCGACCGACACCTGCGGCGTAAGACGCGCGGCGAGAAAGACTTCGAGCTCGTCGAGCGTTGCCTTCGGCAACTGGTTGCTGCCGTCGGGCTCGCTCGTGTACGCGAACTGGCCGCGCACGGCGACGACCGGCTTGCCGCCCATCCCTAGGTTCGGCAAGCGCATGTCGTTGCGGAGGTAGGCCTGCCCGAGATCGTTCGTCGAGCGGATCGACGTGTGGCAGGCGTCGCATTGCAAGCCGGTTTGCATGGAGAACGACGGCAACGCGTCGGACGGCGCACGCAGCGCCAACAACGCCGCGAGCGCGGCGCACGCCGCGAGCGCGGCGCGCAAAGAAGGGCGAATCATACCGGGGTTCCTCCGTGCGGGATTAGCTGGTGTGCGGTCCATGCGGGCGCGAACGCCGTGAACCGAAACGCCGCAAGCACTTCGTCCAGGGCTTCGGCGCGTTCGCGCGTGTGGAAGGTTGACGAGTCGACGCGCTTGAGCTGCGCGGCCGATTGTTCGGTCGCGGCGCTGATCTGCTGCATCGTCAGCGCGGTGTGTCGCGCGTGGTCTGCGATCGTCGTGATCAGGCGATCGATCTCCGCCGTTACGGTCTGCTGGCCGGCTGCCCCCACGGCGTTTCGTTCCGCGTCTTGCGCGACCGACGCGATCTGCTCGGCGAGCTCGGTGGATGCGGTGCGCATCTGCGCGGCACGCGCGGCGACGTCGGCTGAGATACGCGATGTCGCCTCGATCGCGGTGCGAATCTGCACGAGCGCGGCGTCCGCCGCGCGGGTCACGTCGACGCCGCTCGAGGTCGCCTTCGCGGATTCCCGGACGGCACCGGCGGCCCGCAGCGCGTCGGCGCGAATCGCTGCGAGGATGCCGTCGATCTCGCGCGTCGCGGTTTGCGACCGTTCGGCCAGTGCGCGAACCTCCTGCGCGACGACGGCGAAGCCGCGGCCGTGCTCGCCGGCGCGCGCGGCTTCAATGGCCGCGTTGAGCGCGAGCAAATTGGTCTGGTCCGCAATCTCGTCGATCGCCGCGACGATCGTGCCGACGTGCGCCGAACGTTCTTCGAGCGCGTCGATCGCCGTCGCGGCGCCTTCGCTCAGCGTGCCGATGGCGGCCATTGATTCCGCGGCTCGCCGCACCGCTTCGCTGCC
Organism: Vulcanimicrobiota bacterium; assembly: GCA_034666305.1. GTDB lineage: Bacteria > Vulcanimicrobiota > Vulcanimicrobiia > Vulcanimicrobiales > Vulcanimicrobiaceae > Vulcanimicrobium. The sequence continues at coordinate 7,077 of JAXDMA010000388.1, read as the reverse complement.
GCGTTCCGCCTCGCGCAAGGCGCCGTCGGCCGAGCCCGCGAGATTCTGGCCGAGCTCGTGAAAGCGCACGATCTCGCCGTCGAGCGTCGCGACGGAACGCGATCCGGAAACGGCCGCGTCGGCCTGACGGCGGGAGCCCGCGGCGATCTCCAGCGATCCTTGCGCGAGCTCGTTCACGCGCGCGTGCATGTCGTCGAGTTGCTTGACCTGGTCCGACGACGCGCTCGTCGCGTCCCGCACGGAGTCGAGAACTTGGCCGGCCGCAATCGCCGATTCCGCCGTGCTCGCGGAGACCTGGACGCTTTCGGTCACGAGGTCTTGCGAAACGGCGGCTGCGCGCGTCACCGTGCCGCGCAGGCTCTCCGTCATCGCGTCGAATGCGCTCGCGACGCTTTGCAGGCCGCCGACGAGCTCGTCGTAGCTGGCCGCGAGAACGCCGATCTCGTCCGGGCTCTTTAGGTGCAAGGAAACGCGCGCGGTCTCGTAGCGGGAATCGAGGTTGCCGTCCGCTAGCGCTCGGAACGAACGCACGAGCCGCTCGACGTCGTCGCGCGCGATCTCGTGCAGCGCGGCGGTGACGGTGGAGAGCCGTCCCGTCACCGAGCGCCCGACGGCGAAGGCAATGAGCCCGAAGAGAACGACCGCGGCGACGGTGCTCGCGACGAGCGTGATCAGCACGGATTGCGCCGTCGCCTCGAATTCGGCGTTCGCCACGCGCGCTCCGGAGGCGACGTACGCGTAGAGCTGTTCCGCTTGCCGGCGAACGGCGTCGAAGCGCGTCGCGTCACTGCGCAACTCGCCGGCCGCCGCGGCTCGGCGACCCGCGAGAACGTCCAGGCTGCGTTTCGAATTCAGCCGGTCCAAGGCGGCAACGCCGTCTTCGATTTGCTGTTCGAAGACGTCGATCTGCTCGAGCTGGTTCACGGGAATGTACGACGTCTGATCGCTCGCGCGCAGCGTCGCGATCCGGCGCTGCAACGACGCGCGTGCGCGGTCGATGTCAGCGCGAAACGCGCGATCGCCGGTCGCGACGAAGCCGCGAACGGCGGATTGCTCGAGCACGGCCGCGTCGACGACCTCGCGTATTTCGATGGATGTCGTCTCCAGCGCCTCACGGTGCGCGGCGGCGAACGCCATCGCCGAGATGCCGCGCGCCGTCACGACCGCCACCGCGATCATGAGCAGCACCGCGATCGCGGACCCGCCGGCCAGCCGTACCGCGATCGGAAAGCGACCGCGCATTGCTCGTCGTCTACTTCTTCGCGACCGCGCAGCTCGCGATCGTTGCGATGTCGTTGAACGATTTGTGAACGTTGACGACGAGATCGCCGGCCGTGAGCTTCTCGATGGGCACGTCGACCGTCGTCGTGGATTCGCCCTTGACGACCGCTGCCAGCATGTAGAGCGGGCGCGGGGCGTATTTGTCGCACGTGCCCGTGTGGAAGTGGGCCGGCTGGGGATCGCCGGAGCCCCCGTGCACCTGGAGCTGCACGAGCGTCTTGCCGCCCCGCGGCGTGAGGATCGCCACCCCGTTCTCGCCCGATCCGTTCATCGCGACGAGCGGGACGCGGATCGCGTCGTCCGCCGAGGCGGGCGCCGATGCGGCTGAAGCGAGCAGCAATGCGAGCAGCGCGGCGCCGGCGCGCGTCGCGGTCGGTCTCTCCATGGTCAAACGTCTCCGTCCTGGTGGCTCTCGCTTTCTATCGGCGCGGAGTATGAAGACATTCTGAAACGGAACGTCGCGACCGCACTTTGTAAAGCATTCCGAACGCCGCGCCGCGGTGATTACTTGAGTTGGCGGTCGATGAGCAGCGGCGTGGACGATGTGGGGTGGTCGGTGCCGTAGAGACCCCGCAGCGCCGTTCGCGCGTCGCCGGCGAACGTTCGCGGGGCATTCTTGTCGCTCGCGATCTCGACGTAGATGCGCCGCATGTTCTCCATAGAGAAGTGACCGCGCGGCGTGCGATGGCCGAGCCACGCGCCGGCGACGCCCCAAAACGAGCCGGCACGCATCAGCGCGGCATAGTGCGCGAAGCCGGTGGTTCGCTGCGCGCAGCGCTGCTGGTGCTCTGCCGCGCGAATGCACGCGGATTCCGCGAGGCCCTTTTGCGGATCCAAGCCGCAGGCGCGCCCGTCGTCCTCGTAGTGGACGCAATCCGGCGGCACCGGCTCGCTGTCCGGACTTGCCGTCACCGTCGCCGGCGGCGTAGGCGAGCCGCCGGCGATCGGAAGCGGCGCCGACTGAAGCAAGACGAACAGCGCCGTCGCGAGCATCATGTGTCGGCGTACCTTCGGGTCACGTTCGCCGGCGGTCGGCGAGAAACGGCGTCGTCGCCGTCGGCCGGTCGGTGCCGTAGATTTTCATCAGCGTTCGCCGCGCCACGTCGCTGATGGAGCCCGGCGCCGCCGGATCGTGCGCGAGCTGCACGAAGATGCGCCGAGCGTTCTCGACGTAGACGCGGCCGCGGAGCGTCTTGCGGCCGTACCATCCGGCCGTCATGCCCCATTTCGAGCCGCCGCGCATCAGCGCCACGTAATGCAGAAACCCCGTGGTCTGCCGCGCGCAGCGCTCGTCGGCTTGCGCGGCACGGACGCAATCCGATTCCGGGGGGCGTTTCTGGTTGCTTGGGGGACACAAGTCCGGCTCGACACGGACGCAGTCTTTCGGCAACGGCGCCGTCGTCGCGGCGGGAAACGGCAGCGCACTCTCCGCGGGCGGAGACTGCACCTGCAGTGCGATGATCAACGCGGCGAGCAGCACGTTCCGGTCGTCCTCACGGCGGGGTTCTTGGTCATCTTTCACGCGGCATCCCGAAAACCATGTGTACGATTGTGGACGATTGGCGTGAAATTTGGACGTACGGTTTCACGAATGACTCACGTGTGCGTGCGAGATTGGAGAAAACTCAACTCGAGCTTCGAGGTCGACATGCGTCTAACACTCGTAAAATTTCTTTTTGCCTCGCTCGCAACAAGCGCGATCACGCTCTCGGGTTGCGGCACGACGCAAAGCGGGACGCCGGCATCATTCGTCCCCGCGACGCACGGCCTCGCGACGTTGTCCGGACCGGCGAACGCCGGCGGCGGCGGTGGCGGCGCCACGGGCGGTGGCGGCGGTGGGGGTGGCGGTACTACGAGCGGCGGCGGTGGCGGCGGCAACGTCACGCTGAATGCGATCGTCGTCGCCGACGCCGCGTTTCCGAACGTTCTTGGTAGCCTCGTGTACTCGCAGGTCGGCGGCTTCCAAAAGCTGACGGGCGACATCGTCGACATCGGCGTCGTACAACCGCCGCCGAGCGCGATCCAATTCGACGTCGGCCTGTTCGTCAAAGGCGTGCTCGTGAACTACGCGGTCATCGCCCCGACGAACGGATTTCCCCTGAGCCTGCAAACGCTTTGCCCCGACATCACCGCGACATCGGTCGACTGCTCGGCGTTCGCCGGCGAGTTCGCTCACGCGCCGGGCGGCGGCGTTCCCGCCCAAACCGTTCCGGTCCTCACCGCCGGCGCGCAGGTCGACGTCCAGATCTTCAAGGGCGTGCTCGGACTCAGCATCTACGCGGCAAACGGCCGAACGAACGTGCAACACATCGCAACCGCGATCTTGAGGTAGCGCGGCGCGAGCGGTTACGCCGTTTCGCGGATCGTTGCGGCGGGCTTTCTCGATTCGATGTCGACGATATCGATCTTGGTTCGTTGCGAATTAGGCTGGAGTGCTGCCCGACGTCCTTCCGGCGCTTGCAACGGCGCTCGGATAGCGATAGTGCGGGCTCCTGAGCGGCGACCACACTGCTACCGAACGGCCTTGCGGTCAAGCGCGGCAACGCTGGGGTCATCGCGGGTGGAAAGCTCGATAGGCAGAATTGAGACGCTTCGCGCAGGCATCCGTCCGATTCGGCGTCGTACGGTCCATCTGAAGGACTCTATGGAAACGAGCAACGCCCTCAAGAGCAGGCTTGATGCACTACGACCGCTAGGTCCCGATCGTATTTCCTTGCTGTGGCCGCAATGGAAGGCCGAGGACGCCCTGTTCGTCTATGCGACCAACGCGGTGGAAGGAAGCACACTCACCCTGGGTGAGACCGTCGCCGTGCTGGAGCACGGTATAACCGTTGGCGGCAAGCCCTTGTCCGACCATCTGGACGCGGTCAACGGGCAAAAAGCCTATACGACCATGCTCGACCTGGCGCAGAAACGCGCGAGCATCACGGTGGATACTGTCCTTGACCTGCACCGCGCAGTGGTCGGCGATGCGACGTATGCCGGCCAGCTCCGTCACGAAGCGGTCTATATCCGTGGCTCGTTACAACTGCCGCCAAATCATGTCAAAGTGCCACGTGTTGTAGACGAGATGCTCGCGCGCTACGCCGAAGGCGTTTCGGCTGGAGAACATCCTGTGCGCGTTGCTTCGACGCTGCATTTCGACTTGCTGACCATTCACCCGTTCAAGGATGGCAACGGCAGAACCGCACGGCTGTTGCAGAACTTGCACCTCATCCGCGAAGGCTTCACGCCCATCCTCATCGGCCCCGAGGAAAAGCCACGTTATTTCGAGGTGCTCGAGCGCTCGCAAGTCGCGACTCCGGGCATTGGAGATCCGTCCGAGTTTATCGGACATATGGTTGATCTCGAAAAAAAGGCGCTCGAACGCTATTTGAAGTCGTTGCAAACCGCGCATGGGAAGAACGAACCGGACACGGTTCCCTAGCGGCGCGCGATCGTGGCGCACCCTTCGACAAGCTCAGGGTGACAATATGAGGGTTTCGCGGATCGTTGCTGCGCCGATCACTTCGATGCCGTCGGCGTCGAACAATGCGACGAGCTGGCCCGGTGTAACCGCGCGGTGCGGCTCGTCGAACGTCAGGTGCAGCGTTCCGTCGTCTGCGATTGCCGCATCCGCCGGTGCGAGCTTCGCGCGGTAGCGCGTCATTGCGAGCACTCGTGCGCGGCCGCCGGTGAACCGCTCCGGGCGGATCAGATTCAATTCGTCGGCGACGAGCGCGTTGACGCCGAGCTCGTCCTCGCGGCCGATCACGATCGTGTTCGTTTGTGCGTCGATGCGCGTCACGTAGCGCGGGTTCTCGCCCGCGGGCAAGCCGCGCCGCTGGCCCACCGTGTAACCGCCGATCCCCGCGTGCGTGCCGACCAGCTCGCCGGCCGTCGTCACAACGTCGCCGGGCTGTGCCGTCGCCGGCGCCAGCCGCGCCAGCACGTCGCGGTAGTCGCCGCCTTCCACGAAGCAGATGTCCTGCGACTCGGTTTTCTCCGCGACCGGCAGGCCTAAGCGCGTCGCGTGCGCGCGGGTCTCCGCCTTCGTCATCTGCCCGACCGGCAGAAGCAGGCGCTCGAGCTGAGCCGTCGTGAGCTGGGCCAGCGCGTAGGCCTGGTCCTTGGGCGAGTCGCCGCGGTAGAGGTGCGGGCCGTCGGCCCGGTGCTCGAGCCGCGCGTAGTGGCCCGTTGCGACCCAGCGTGCGCCGAGGCGGTCGGCGTACGTGCGCAGCGTACCGAGCTTCACCTCGTTGTTGCACGAAACGCACGGGTTGGGCGTGCGGCCCTGCGCGTAGTCGCGCGCGAAGCGGTCGATCACGCCGCGGCGGAACGTTTCCTCGAAGTCGAGCACGTAGTGCGGGATGCCGAGCGCTGCGGCGGTACGGCGCGCGTCGTCGAAATCGTCGGCGCCGCAGCACGATTTTGCGTGCGCGGGCTTCGTGGGAGCATACATCTTCATCGTCACGCCCACGACGTCGTAACCGGCTTCCGCCAGCAGGCCCGCCGCGACCGCCGAATCGACGCCGCCGCTCATCGCGGCGACGACGCGTGTCTTTTCGCTCATCGTCTTCTCATCGTGTAACCGCGTACCAGGAGAACTAGGTGCACCCGCTAAGGTTCGATCAATGTCAGCGCTCGGCGAGGAGTTCCGCAGCGCGCGCGAAGCGCGCGGGCTGACGCTCTCGGACGTCGCCGAACAGATCCACATCCGTTCGGTCTACCTCAACGCCATCGAGAACGAGGATTGGAAGTCGATCGGCGCGCCGGTCTACGTCCGCGGGTTCATTCGTACCTATGCGCGTTTCCTCGGCAAGGATGCGGAAGACGCGGTCGGGCGGTTCAACCAGACGTCGCCGGTCGAGCGACCGGTCGTTCCGTCTGCTTCGGCCGCGACGCTGAGCGATAACGAGCGGTCCGGGCCGTCGCTGTGGGCGATCGCGGCGACGCTGGCCGCGGTGCTGCTGGTCGGATTCGTCGCATACGAATGGTGGCAGTACGCGCACCCCGGCACTCCCGCCACGGCCGTCGCGCAGGCGACGCCGGCGCCGCAACCCACGGGCGCCGGCACCGAGTCCCAGGCTCCGGTCGCGTCCCCGCGTCCGACGGCAACGCCCGGGCCGTCCGGCGTCGCGCCGCATCAGCTGTCCCTTCGGCTCACCCAGCGGTCGTGGCTGCGCGTCGTCGTCGACGGAACGCAGCAGCTCGAAGGCATCTTTCCCGCCGGCACCGTCCGGACGTTCAAAGGCAACGTCGCGGACGTTCGGGCCGGCAACGCCGGCGGCGTCGTCATCGCGACGAACGACCGCTCGCCCAAGCCGATGGGCAACGTGGGCGACGTCGTCGAGCAACGCTTCACTCTATAACGTAGGAACGATCCCATGCCGACAGACTCGTCGTTCGACGTGGTCTCCAAAGTCGATCCGCAAGAGCTCGACAACGCGCTCAACCAAGCCCGCAAGGAGATCGCGGGAAGGTTCGACTTCAAGCACTCCATCGCGTCCATCGAGAACGACGCCGCCACGATCACCGTGCTGGCGGACGACGAGATGAAGCTGCGCAACGTGATCGACATCATCCAGTCCAAGGCCGTCAAGCGGGGAATCGACCTGAAGGCCTTCGATTTGTCGAAGGAGCCCGAAGCCGCCACCGGCAGCGCGGTGCGCAAGAAGATCGCGATCCGCGCCGGCATCCCCAAGGACAAGTCCAAGCCCATCATCGAGGCGATCAAGGCCTCGAAGCTCAAAGTGCAGGCCCAGTACCAGGACGAGCAGATCCGCGTCTCAGGCAAGTCCAAGGACGATCTGCAAA
>JAXDMA010000387.1:0-6154 GCA_034666305.1 Vulcanimicrobiota bacterium | reverse complement strand
AGTCCGTGGGCTTGGCGCGTCGCGATAGCTCCGCTCCCACGTCGTCGAGCGACACGCCGCGCTCGGCGAGCAGCACCAGCGCGTGGTACAGCAAGTCGGCCGTTTCCCAGACGAGCTCGCCGCGGTCGGCGTTCTTCGCGGCGATCACTACCTCGGTCGCTTCTTCGCCGATCTTCTTGCCGATGCGGTCGACGCCGCCGGCGAACAATTTCGCGGTGTAGGAACCTTCGACCGGATGCGCCTTGCGTGACTGGATCGTGCGCGCGAGCGCGGAGACCGCCGTCGCGAAACCTGCGCCTTCGGGCGCATCGTTCGCGCCGTCCAGCGGGATCGTCGTCGCGAAGCACGATGCCGCGCCGGTGTGGCATGCCGGCCCGTTCGGAATCACGCGGTACAGCAGGGCGTCGGCATCACAGTCGACCGAGACCGACACGACGCGCTGCGTGTTGCCCGACGTCGCGCCTTTGTTCCACAGCTCGTTGCGCGACCGGCTCCACAGCCAGGTCGAATTGGTGGCGAGCGTCTTTTCGAGCGCGTCGCGGTTGGCGTACGCAAGCGTGAGCACCGCACCCGTCGTCGCGTCGGCGATGACGACCGGCGCGAGCCCGTCGGCGTCCCAGCGGATCTCCGGCGCCCTCATACGGACACCGTGTCGCGCCGCACGACGATCCCTTCACGGGCGAGCGCAGCCTTGAGATCGTCGATCGCGAGCTCGGCGTAGTGGAACAACGACGCGGCGAGCGCCGCGTCGGCGTCCGCCTCGCGAAAGACGTCAATGAAATGCTGCACGGTGCCGGCGCCGCCGGACGCAATGACCGGCAGGTTGCACGCGCCGCGGATCTCTCGCAGCAGCGGGATGTCGAAACCGGCGCGGGTGCCGTCGCGGTCGATCGACGTGACGAGCAGTTCGCCCGCGCCGAGCCGTTCGCACTCGCTCGCCCACGCGATCGCGTCGCGTCCGGTCGCAGTGCGGCCGCCGTCGACGACCACTTCGAACCCGGACGGCACGTTGGGGCTGCGGCGCGCATCGATCGCTACCACGACGCACTGCGCGCCGAAACGCCGCGACGACGCGCGCACGATGTCCGGATCGCGAACGGCCGCGGAGTTGACGCTGACCTTGTCGCACCCCGCGCGCAGGAGCTCGTTGACGTGCTCGACGTCCGCGACGCCGCCGCCGACGGCGAACGGGATGGTGAGCTCGGCGGCGACGGCGCGCACCACGGCAAGCGTCGCGCGGCGCCCTTCGACGGTCGCGGTGATGTCGAGGAACACCAGCTCGTCGGCGCCTTCGGCTTCGTAGCGGCGGGCGAGCTCGACCGGATCGCCGGCGTCGCTCAGCTCGACGAAGCGCACGCCTTTGACCACGCGGCCTTCCTTTATGTCCAAACAGGGAACGATCCGGCGAGCCAACACGACCGAACGCCCTTCGCCGCGCAGGCTGCTTCTTCTTCGGACGCTTCGGCGTCAGGTTGCGGAACGGCCGCCCATCGTGCTGAACGAGGTGACCGTGCTCGTGTCGTCCGGCACGACGCGCAGCGCGAGGATCGCCAAGTCGTCCTGCACGCCGCCGCTGTACGCGGCCGCCGACGCGACGAGCAGGTCGCACAGTGCCTGCGGATCGACCGGCGCGTCGCGCAGTATCGCTTCGACGCGATCGTCACCCAGCATCTCACCGTCGGCGCTGCGCGCTTCGCTCAAACCGTCGGTAGCGAGTACGACCACGTCGCCGAGCCCGAGCGCCATGGTTTCGGTGACGTACGGCTGCTCGCGGTCGAGTCCCACGATGGAGCCGGTCGGCGCAAGGCGCTCGAGCAGCGTGCCGCGGCGCACGTACGCCGTCCCGTGGCCGGCGTTGGCATAATGCAGCGTCTGCGTGCGCGCGTCGAACGCGCCGAGGAACAGCACGACGAACACCGACGGATCGTCGAACGTCTCGAGAAAGAGGCGGTTGAAGCGTGCGACGACGTCGGCCGGATCGCGCGCATCGGCAGCGAGCGCGCGAATCGCGTACTGCGCGAACGCGGCGTGGCGCGCCGCCTCGATGCCTTTGCCGCTCGCGTCGGCGATCAGGAACCAGCCGAACTCGGGTCCGGCTCGCCAGGCATCGAGAACGTCGCCGCCGATGAGCGCTTCGCGCGTCGCCGAGGCGTAGGCGGATCCGATCTGTGTGCGCGCGAGACGCTGGCCGCCCACGCGCAGCGTGCGCTGGAGCGCATCGACCAGAATCTGTTCCTGGACCAGCCGGGCCACCGCGGTCGCCCGGCCGATCGCGTACCAAAGCGCGACGATCGCGAACAGCGTGACGATGCCCGCGCTGATGGCGACCGTGGCGTTGATGCGCCGGCGCAGCGACCGCTGCACCCGGTCGCTCGCCGCCGCCAGCTCGTTGCGCAGCTCGGCCGCGTCGGCGCTCATGCGATCGGTGAGATACTTTCCGTTCGACTGCTCGGCGTACGCCTCGCGCGAGTTCGGGTTCTTCAGCAGCGGCCGCTTGACTTCGCGTTCCCACGTTCGATGGATGGTGCGCATGTCGTCGACCTTGGCGACGCCCGTGGGGCTCTGGGCCGTTCGGAGCAAGGCTTCGAGGTCGAGTGCTTGCTGATCGAATGCCGGATTCGGCGGCGTATCGTCGAGGAACAGCGGGTTGTGCGTCGCGAGGTACCCGCGCAGCGAGGTTTCTTCGGCGAGCTGGATGCGGAGCAGCGCGTCGAGGTCGGACCGCGCGTCGGCGAGGCGGACCTGCGCGCCGGACGCGGCGTCCAGCTGCCGGACACCGATCAGCGGGCCGGCGATCGCGGTCGCGAGGAACGCCGCGACCAGCAAAACGATTGGAGGCGACGCCCAGAATCGAACTGGGGGTGGAGCTTTTGCAGAGCTCTGCCTTACCACTTGGCTACGTCGCCGTTGTTGGAGCGGGTGGCGAGAATCGAACTCGCGCATCAACCTTGGGAAGGTCGCAGGCTACCATTACATCACACCCGCGCCGGGCGAGGGACCCGCGTTCGTCCGTGCGATACGGATTCCTACTCCCGTGTAGGCGGTGGAAACGGAAGGGCGCCACGTCGGACGTTCTTACGACATCACGGCCGAGGGCCTTTCTGCTCTCCCCCGCGGCGTGCGATCGCGCACATGCGCCAAAGCGGGCTGCCGCTTGCAGAGACCGCTGGTGCTGCCGGGGGTCGAACGCGCGCTAACACCGGCCGGAACGGGTACGTTGAAGGGGCTATGAGACGTATCGTCGCGGCGCTCCTCGGGCTCGGACTCCTCGCCACTTCAGGCGCGTCGCCGGCGCTCGCGCAGAGTGAAGACCAGGTCGAGACGCAGATCGGCCAACAAGAGTACCAGGCGCTGCAGCAAAAGGGCGAGATCCTACAGAGCTCGCCGTATTACGCCGTACTCAACCCGATCGCGCAGCAAATCAAACGCGTCGCCGATCCGCAGTACTTCCATCCGTTCCAGTTCATCCTCGTACACGAAACGCAGCCCAACGCGTTCGCCGTGCCGGGCGGCAACGTGTACGTGACGGACTCGCTCATGAAATTCGTCCAGAACCGTGAAGAGCTCGCCGGCGTGCTGTGTCACGAGACGTCACACGACATCCATCACGACGTCTTGCACCTCTACCAAAAGGCCCAAAAGACCGCGACGACATACGGGATCCTCGACGTACTCGCCAACATTGCAACCGGCGGTCGCGCGGCCCGCACGATCGACACCGCCGCGAACATCGGGTTCTCGCTGCAGTCGGCCACATTTTCGCGCGACGTGGAATCTGCAGCCGACAAGAAGGGCGCGGAAACGTGCGCGCAAGCGGGCTCGAACCCGTGGGGCATGGTCTGGCTGTTTCAGCAGTTCGAAAAAGCGGACACCGGCGGTCGCCTGGAGATGCTTTCCGATCACCCGACGGACCAGCACCGCATCGACGACCTCCAGCGCCTGTTCGCGTCCAATCCCGCCCTGTACGGCCGCTACGCGTCGAACATCGCGTACGCGACGCCGCTCGGCCAGAATCCGCGCGCCACGACCGCGTCGGCGGCGCACACCACGACTGCATATCGCAAGCCGGTCAAGAAATCAAAAGGCATGTTCCCGCCGGGCTCCGGCTACAAGTACTGACCGCCACGCCGCTCGCCTGCTCGGGTCGTGGGAGGGAACGGGCTCGAGGCGAGCAAGTCCCATCGTCCCCATTTCGGTACCACGACCGTCGAAGAGGTGAACGATGGACGTCAAAGACCCCTCGGCCTCCGTGCGCCATCCCCTATCGGGAGTCGCGCCGGACAACGCCGGTACCGCGGACGCCGCGGGCGCGGCTCGCGCGCAACAGAAGCGGCCGCCGATCGATTTCGTCGACTTTCGCGAACCCGACTACAACGACGTCGTTGATGTAGTCGACGTCAAAGACGTCGTCGATTTCGTGGACGTGCGCGACGTCAAGGACGTCGTCGATTTCGTCGACGTGCGCGACGTCAAGGACGTCGTCGATTTCGCCGACGTGCGGGATTTCAAAGACATCGGGGACGTCAGGGACATCATCGAGCGGCCCGAGCAGCGCTAACGCGCCGTCCACTCGGACACGTTCGATGAACGATCGGGGCGCGCTGCAGCAGATGCTGCTGCAGCGCTGCTTCCTCGATGCCGACGCGATGGAGCCGATCGCGGCGACCGACGCCGCGACGCCGTGGTACTTCTACGGCTGCGGGCTGACGCTGCACGACGCCGGCATCCGGCTCGCCGCCGACGCGCTGCTCGCGGAGCTCGCGCATTTTCGGTCCACGCAGATCGCCACGTACGGCATGTCGGCGTTGCCGCTGCTCGGTGCGATGATCGCGCGCTCGCCGCGCCCGCTCACGGGGCTGTTCGTGCGCAAGGAGGCCAAGACGTACGGGCTGCGGCGCCTCGTCGAAGGCGAGGGGGATCGCGGGCGCCCGGTCGTCTACGTCGACGAATCGATGACGTACGGCGGGTCCGCGAAGCGCGGCATCGCTGCGCTCGAGGCCGACGGCTACGAGGTCGAAGGCGTGCTGGCGCTGGTCGATCTCGCCGGGCACGGCACCGAACGGTTTTTTCCGGCGCGCGGGTACGCCAAGCGCGTCGTATTCGACGTCTACGCGGATCTCGGGAAGCTGCGTGACGGACCCGCCCGCGCCGCGCCGCGCGCGCCGGTCGCACGCAGCGACGTTCGCCTTGCCGACGGTCTCTCGCCGGCCGACGCCGTACGCGCCTGCGCCGCGGCACTGGGTGCGAACGGCGAGCCGCCGCTCCCGCCGCACCACTTCGACGCCGCGTACGACGCGAGCGGCGGATTTCACGTGAGCGTCCGGCGCGACGACGACGGCGTCCGCGTCGCGATGATCACGGCGCGCCCGTGCACCGCCGCAGAGCTGCCCGACATGGTGGTGCTCGCCGGCGTGCGCGCGCTGGCAGCGGCGCGTGATGCAGGCGCCGACCTCGACCGCTCCACGATCGCGCTTACGCTCACGGGCGCGGAACGCGCGCTCGACGTGCGCCATCTCGATCACCGCCGTCACGTGCTCGCGCTGCGCGCCAAAGAAGGGTCGTGGCGCAGCGCGGCCTCGCTTCCGAACTGCGAGTTCTTCCAGAGCGAGACAGGCATGATCGCGCACGTCAAACGGAAGGGCCGCTTTACGGACGAGGAGCGCTACGATGCGTTCGCCGCCGGCGTGGTGCGCAGCGTCGAAACGGGCAAACGGTGGCCGCGCTACGGCGCGCCGCCGGTCGAACCCGACTGGACCGAGGATCCCGATCTGGCGAAGTTCGTGCAGGCGCGCGCGCGCTACGCGATCGCGCGTGCGCTCGGCTGCGACATGGCGGAACCCGGCGAGTCCGCCGACATCCCCGTACCGTTGTACGGCGTCGGCATCTCGCTGTACGACCGAGCGCTGATCGGCTGCCAGATCGCATTCGGTGACTCGCTGGGCGAGTGCATCGACCGGGCGACGAAACGCGCGTGGGACGACGATCGCTTCCGCTCCGACCGGCCCGAAACGCCCGAGGCGATCGACGTGCTCGTCACGTTGCTGCACGAGCGGCGCGTGCTCGCGACGATGCCGCTCGCGGAAGCCGCGCGCTGGGTGTTGCCGGGCCGCCATTCCGTCGCCGCATACGGCGACGACAAGTTCGCGCTCATCCT
>JAXDMA010000386.1:0-4717 GCA_034666305.1 Vulcanimicrobiota bacterium | reverse complement strand
GCGATGGAGCGCGCGGTGCGCGCGGCCGACGTGCGCATCGCGAACTCCGACGGCTCGCGCGTGCGCGACTCGCTGGTATCGTGGGCGCTTGCGAACACGCGCGGCTTTCGCGGCGTGACGCAGGGGACGCAGGTGTCGCGCACGGCGTCGCCGGTCGCGCTCGACGGCGCGACCAAACGGATCGGTCACTACGGCACGGCGGCACGCGGCTGGAACACGGCCGAAAGCGCGCCCGCGGTGGCGCTGCACGCCGTGCACCGCGCGCTCGCGCTGGTGGGCGCGCGCAAGCCGGCGACGATGCGCGTACCGGTGATCTTCGAGCGGGACGTCGCGGCAACCGTGCTCGGCGACGTGTTCGCGGCGATCAGCGCGGCGAACGTGGCGCAGGGCAACTCGTGGCTCGGCGAGCGCATCGGCGAGCGAATCGGCAACGAGCGCGTGACGCTCGTCGACGACGGGCGGCTACGCGGCGGATTGGGCTCCGGACCGTTCGACGGCGAGGGGACGCCGACGCGCGAGACCGTGGTGATGGACGCCGGCGTGCTGCGGACCTACGTCAGCGACGCGTATTGGGGACGCCGGCTCGGGATGGCGTCGACCGGCAACGCGTCGGGCGGCGGGAACGTCGCGCCGAACAATTTCTACCTCGTACCGGGTTCGGGCACGCTGGACGATTTAGTCGCGTCGACCGAGCGCGGCGTCCTCGTGCTGAACACGATCGGCTTCGCGACGGAGCTGGCGAGCGGAACCTACAGCCGTGGCGCCCGCGGCATCTACATCGAGAACGGTACGGCGCAATACGCGATCGACGAGTTCACGATCGCGTCGACGTTCGGCGAGATGCTCGCCGGCATCGACGGCATCGCCGGCGACCTGCGCTTCGACGGCACGGTCGTCTCCCCGTCGTTCCGCGTGGCAGAGATGACGATCAGCGGAACTTGAGCGAAACTAGGCGCGCGCGAGCCTGACGAGTTCGCCGGCCGCGTCGCGGATGTCCGCCGTGCTCAGCTCGAGCGCGTTGGCCTCGACCACGAGCTCGAAGGAACATACCCGCGGGTGGGTGGTCTGCGTGAGATGTTTGAAGACGATCAGCCCGCGCGATTCGGCGACGGCGTCGCGCGCGGCGAGCAATGCGGCATGCTCGCCGTCGAGATGGACGGCGAACGCGTTGCACGCCGGCGGATCCGGGCTCACCGCGACGCCGGGAACGTCGCGCAGCGCCGCGGCGAGCTCGACCGCGCGGGCGTGGTAGCGCGGCATTCGCGGCAGCTCCGCGCGCAGACCCTCGCGCGCTGCGACCGCGTACGGGTACATGCGGAACAGCGTCGCGCCGGCACGGCCGATCCATACCCGTGCAGCCGCGATGGTCGCCGCATCGCCCGCGAGCGCGGCGCCGGCCATGCCGCCGAGACCCTTGTAGAACGACACGTACACCGTATCCGCGAGCGCCGCGATCTCGGCGAGCGATTTTCCGTAGCCGGGCGCGGTTTCCCAGAGCCGCGCGCCGTCGATGTGGAACGCCGCGCCGGCGTCGCGCGCGTGCGCGGCGATGGCGACGAGGTCGTCCCACGGCGGCACGCGGTATCCGGTTCGGCGTAGCGGGATTTCCACGACGACCGCGGCGACCGGCTCGCCCACGGCGGTCAGCTCCGCGAGCGTGAACGGTTCGACGAGCGATCCGACGCGCGCGACGCGCAAGCCGTAGAGCGTTCCGATCGCGTCGTTCTCGTCCTCGACGATGTGCGAGCGCGGGTGCGCCGCGACGACGTTGCGCCCGCTGCGCTCCGCGTGCACCCGAAGCGCGGAGAGCTGCGCGGCTTTCCCGCTCGTGCAGAACACCGCCGCTTCTTTGCCGAGCAGCCCGGCGATCTCGCGCTCGAGATCCTCGACGAGCGCGCCTTCACCATACGAATCGAATGCGGCGTCGGCCGGTACCGCTTCGGCGAGTGCGCGCAGCACCTGCGCGGGACTCGGTTCGGTAGTGCGGGAGATGGTTCGCTTCACAATTGCCGTCACGCAGATCACCGTTCGCAGAGCGCGCGCTCACGCCTGTTCCTCGCGTGGAGCGCGCGCAACGATTGCCTTGGATGAAGCGTGACTACTTTCTCACGCAGGACCGGCCGGGCTGGTTCGACGAGGCGGTTCGCGCGACGACTTAGTACGGTATTTGCCCTAATCTGCGGGTGTATACCGCGCGGCCCAATAAAACCCGGACGGGCCTGGGATTTTACCGCATCGCCCGGTCTAAGAGTAGTTAGACCTCTTCGACGAGCGACTCAAAGTGATGAGGAGGATTGGGATGAAATCACTCACCTGGTTGCCGTTAATTATGCTCGTGCCGGCAATAGCGTTCGCGCAGCCGTTTCACAGCCTACGAGCAGACGCACAAACGCAAGGCGGGGGCCCGCAGCAACCAAGAGAGTATCTCGATTTACCGATCAACATTGAAGCTCCAATTCAGCCCATTCCCGTCAAAGGCACTGATGGCAAATGGTATCTCGTCTATCATTTATTTTTAACTAACTGGAGTTTTTCCGACTTGACCTTGAAAAGTGTTGAAGTCTCGGATGGGGAACATGGTAAAACCCTAGCGCGTTATGAGGACAAAGAGCTTTCTGACTTCTATCGGTTCAGGTCACTTATTCCAACACCGCCGAGGTCAGAGATGCCGAATAAGATGTATCCGCGGCAAATTGCGAGCGGAGGGACAGGCGTACTGTTCTTTTGGTTGACGGTTGACGCACCGACCACAATTCCTTTAATGCTGGAGCATCGCTTAACGTTCGAGGCAAATCCGCTCATTACATTGCTCCGCGATCCTTCACCGGACAAAAACGGCGACATGGTGCTGGATAAGTTCAAGGTTGCGGTCAGCAACGACAAGCCCATTGTGATAGGCGCACCGTTGCGCGGCGGGTCTTGGAGATGCGGCAATGGTCCGGCATATAATTCTGTTCATCAGTATTTGACTACTCGCGAGGGCAAGGTCAGGAATGCCCAGCGTTTCGCTATTGATTTCAACAAAGTTGATGCGGAAGGCAACATCCTGCCTAACCCCTTTCCAGATGAAATCACAAACAAGATGTTTTACGGCTATGGCGCTGAAGTGCTCGCCGTCGCCGATGGCGTTGTTGCCTTTATCAAGGACGGCATACCGGAGAATGTTCCTCAAGTATCGGGGGAAATTAAGCCAGCCGCGCCTATCACACGGGAAACAGTATCCGGCAACTGGATAAGTATTGACTTGGGCAAGAACCGCTATGCTTTCTATGCTCACCTTCAGCCGGGCAGCATTCGCGTGAAGGCCGGCGACAGAGTTCGCAAAGGTCAGGTGATTGGTCTGCTTGGGAACTCTGGCAACGCGGTCGGTCCACATCTTCATTTTCATATCGGAAATGCAAACTCTTTGAATGGCAGCGAAGGCATTCCGTTTGTCTTTGATTCTTTCGATGTGATTGGGCAGACGCGGCAGCACACTTTGGAAATGCCCCTCAACAATAATGTCGTTCGATTCCGGTAAAGTGCGTCTGCTCTAGCGAAGTCTCGGTCACACGGGGCGCTTCGCCGTGCGCAGCGGCGGGCCCGTGGTCACGCGCCGCACCTCCGGCGTCGGCTCCAGCGCGAACACGTCGAGCGGCTCGCGCTTGCCGCGCACTTTCTGCGCGCCGAGCGGGCGCACCACGTAGCGCCCGGCCTCGCGCACGGCCTGCATGACGCTCTCGGTCGCGACGACCGGCACTTGCAACCGTTTCGAGAGGCCTTCGACGCGCTTGGCGGTGTTGACGGTGTCGGACACGACCGTCGTGTCGATGTGGCGTGCGTCGCCGACGGTACCGAACGTCACGGGCCCGGTGTGCAGCCCGACGCCGATCTCGATCGGCGGTCCGAGCCCTTCGCGGTTGAGATCGCGCACCGCGGCTTGGAGCGCGAGGGCCGCGTCCAGCGCGTCTTCGACGCAGCGCGGGAACAGCGCCATGTAGCCGTCACCGAGATATTTGTCGATGCTGCCGCGGTGATCGCGCACGACGCGCGCGGAGCGGGCGAAGAAGTCGGCGATCAATACGAACGCGTCCTCGGACGACAGCTCCTCGGTCAGCGCCGTGGAGTCGCGGATGTCCGCGAACAGCACCGTCATCGCCTCGGTCGCGCGGTCGCCGATCTCGACGTCGGCCAGCGAACTGCGTCCCAGCCGATCCACCAGCATGCGCGGAAGGAAGCGGCCTTTCGCTTCGCTTTCGCGCTGGAACGTGGCGAACAAGCGGGCCGGCGCATCGCGCGTTGCAGAGATCACCGCCTGGGTGTAGCGGGCGACGGCCGCGGCGCCGAGGACCAGGGCCACCCCGGCGAGCACCGCTTCGTCGCCGCCCAGGATCATCGCGACGGTTCCGAGCGCGGCGGCGGCGGAGGCTTCGAGCGCTTCGCGCCGGCGCCGTAATGCCGGACCGGTCGCCGCGGCGATCACCACGAGGGCACCAAGCGCTCCAGCGGCAGCCGCGGTCACGGACGTCATACGGGAACCATACGTGCTAGCGACTCCTTTCGTCCGAGTCCCCTCCGGCGAGGACACCCGGTAAAGAACACCGTACCCGATTCCGATGGCCTCCGCTCCTTCGATCGGCACCCAGCTCGTGATGCGGCTGGAGACGCCGAACACGCCCGGCTCGTTCGGCGTCCTCGCCTCGGCGATCGGGGACGCCGGAGGGATGGTCGGCGCGGT
>JAXDMA010000385.1:0-16437 GCA_034666305.1 Vulcanimicrobiota bacterium | reverse complement strand
TTCGGATGCCGCTCGAGCTTGGTGATGCGCCCGACGACGACGTTGGTGAGCTTCGGGCGCGTCTCGACGTCGTCGACGGGAAAGCCGAGCGCGGCGAGCTTCGCGACGATCTCGCCGGCGTTCTCGGGAAGGTCGGCGTAGTCGCGCAGCCACGCAATCGGAACGCGCACTACGCTAATGCCTCCGCGAAGCCCGGCACGTTCTCGATGAACGCGCGAATGTCGTTCATGTCGTGGCGCTTCATCGCGATGCGCTCGAGGCCGCACCCGAACGCCCAGCCCGTCACCTCGTCGGGATCGTAACCCACCGAACGCAGCACGTTCGGATGCACCATCCCGCTGCCGCCCAGCTCGATCCACCCGCTGCCGCCGCAGGTGCGGCAGGCACCCCCGTTGCCTTCGCAGGCGGGGCATTTCACGTCGATCTCCGCGGACGGTTCGGTGAACGGGAAGAACGACGGCCGGAAACGCACGTCGGCCGACGGCCCGAACAGCTCGCGGCACATGCCGACGAGCATGCCCTTGAGGTGGCCGAAATGAATGCCGCGCCCCACCATCAGCCCTTCCACTTGGTGGAACATGTAGAGATGGCGCGCGTCGACCGCGTCGCGCCGGTATGCTTTGCCGGGCACGATGATCGCGATCGGCGGACCGTGCTTGCGCATCGAGCGCACCTGCATCGGCGACGTATGCGTGCGCAGCACGAGATCGGGCCGCAGATAGAACGAGTCGAGCCCTTCACGCGCGGGATGGTCCGGCGGGATGTTGAGCGCGTCGAAGTTGTTCGCGTCGGTCTCGATCTCCGGGCCGAGCACGACCGCGAAGCCGCGGCGCGTGAAGTAGCGCGCGACCTCCAGACCCACCCGGCGAACGGGATGGATCGCGCCGATGGTGGCCGGCGGACCCGGGAACGTCACGTCGGCGGTGTCTTCGAGCGAGCGCTCCAGCGCGGCGCTTTCGACGCGGGTGAGCGCTTGGGCGAGCTTCGCCTCGAGCGCCTCGACTACGGCGTTGATCACCTTGCCGGCGTTGGGCCGTTCGGGCGGCGGCAGCGCGCCGATGCCGCGCCGCACCGCGGTCACCTCGCCGCTGCGGCCGAGAAACGCGACGCGCACCTCATCGAGGGCGTGCGCATCCGGCGCGTGCGCGACCGCTTCGTCGAAGCGCGCGGTCAGCGCGGCGAGGTTGTCTTCGAGTGAACTCATGCCGGTGGGCGTCATATGCAAATGCGAACGCCCAGTCCTGGAGGACCGGGCGTTCTGCAACTTCTTTCTTGTGTGTCTCCCCCTCGATTTCAGACCTGCGTCTGTCGAAGGGCGCCCGCGTCAGTTCGCGGGCGAGGGATGCAAGTGCCGGTACATCAGGTATGCGCTGATCGAGCCCGTGGTGCTAAACAATTTCCAGAAAACTTCGGAGGTGCGCATGTGCGTCGGCGGTCCCTCTCCTGTCGTTCGGTGCGCGAGTTTCGGGGTCGGCAAGGGCGAGTATAGCACCACCCTATGTGGCCGCCAAGTCTTGACAGATCAGGGTTTTTCGGCGACTTGACAAGGCTCTTGACAACGCGCGGCCTCGTATAAAACGATGCTGCCAGCCACGGCGGCGTTGAGGCTCTCCGCCGCGTCGCGCTGGGGTATCCGAACGGCCCGGTCCCACCTGGGCAGCCAGTCCCGCACCCCGCGTCGCTCGTTTCCGATCGCGAGCACGGCGTTGGGCGGAATGCCCGCGACCGTGAGGTCCTCGCCCTCGACGTCGGTCGCCACCACGGGGCGCCCGGCGGCCGCGGCCGCGGCCAGGAGGTCCTCGGGCTCGACGAGCGCCACCGGCAGGCGAAACAGCGAACCCATTGCGGCGCGAACCACCTTGGGAGCGTACGGATCGGCGCCGCCGCGCCCGAACAGCACGCCGGCGGCGCCGAAGGCCTCGGCCGACCGGACCAGCGTGCCGGCGTTGCCGGGGTCGGACACGCCTGCCAGCAGCAGCACGGTTCCCGGCCGCGCCAGGACCTCGGCCGCGGTCCGGTCCGGGAGATCGAACACGGCGAGGATCCCCGTCGGCGTCTCGACGTCGGTCAGCCGCGCGAAGACCCGGTCGGGCACGATGTAGACCGCGGTGCCTTCCGTCTCGAAACGGCCCGGGTCGAACCGGCCCAGGCCGCCCTGGGTCGCGTAGATCTCGCGCGGCCGCAAGCCGGAACGGCCGGCTTCTTCGAGCAGCGTCGGGCCCTCGGCGGTGAAGCTGCGGCCGGCGCGGCGCCCCCGGGGCGTCCGCAGATCGCGAACGGCCTCGATGCGGGGGTTGTGGGGGCTCAGCTCGGTGGGCACCGGACGCCCTTCGGCACGGCGGAGTCCGCACCGCCTCGTGGAACCGTCGAAGCCCGTGAAAGACAGCCGCGTGGCCGAGATGGTCTGGCTCATCGTGCTCGCGATCCTGGTGGCGGCCGGCGGAAACGTCGTGCTCGGGTTGCTCGCGCAGCACCGCGCGTTCGCCGAGGTGCTGCTGCTGATCGTGGCGATCGCCGCGTTCTTCGGCCTGCGGCGCGCGTTTCTCGCGAACTCGTCGACCGCACGGGCCGACGTCACCAAGGCGGCGACCTATTTCGCCGCGGCGATCCTCGCGTTCGTCGCGATCGGCTTGCACGTGCATTGGGCCATTGGCGCGTGCATCACCGCGATCGAAGCCGCGATCATCTTCGACATCATCACCATCGTCGCGCGGCTGCGAAGCACGCCGGAAACAGAGAGCTAACCAGCATGCCGGTGTTCATTACGGGCGGCACGGGATACATCGGCGCCAGCGTCGTGCGCGAGCTGCGCAAACGTACGCACGCCGTGCGCGCGCTCGCGCGCAGCGACACCGCGGAGAACAAGCTGCGCGCGTTCGGCGCGGAGCCCGTGCGTGGTGAGATGCGCGATCTCGATACGCTGCGCGCGCAAGCCGCGCAGGCCGACATCGTGGTTCACGTCGCGGTGGAGTACTCCGCAGAAGGCGTTGCGGTCGAGCGTGCGGCGCTCGAAGCGATGCTGGACGGGATGCGGCCGGGACGCGCGTTCGTCTACACGAGCGGCTGCTGGGTGTACGGCTCGCGCGGTGACGCGCACGTCGCCGAAGATGCGCCGCTCGCGCCGTTGGACATCGTCGCGTGGCGGCCCGCGCACGAACAATTCGTGCTTTCGCAGGACGGCCGGCTGCGCGCGGTCGTCATTCGCCCCGGCGTCGTGTACGGCGACGGCGGCGGCATTCCGGGCGGGATGGTGGCCGATGCCGCGAAGGGCGCGCTGCGCGTGGTCGGCGACGGTGCGAATCGCTGGCCGACGATCCGTCACGACGCGCTCGCGGAACTGTACGGCGCAGTGGTCGACATGCCGATCGCGCACGGCGTCTACAACGCGACGCGCGGCGCGGCCGTGCCGTATCTCGAAGTCGCGCACGCCGCATCGCGCGCCGCGGGCGGCGACGGGCGCATCGCGCACATCGCGCTGGATGACGCGCGCGCGCAGATGGGATCGTACGCCGATGCGCTCGCGTGCGATCTGCAGATCGACAGCGGCAAGGCGACGCGAGACCTGGGTTGGGAACCCCACCGCCCGACGCTGCTGGAAGAGCTGTCGAACACGACGGTGGTCTAGGCTGGGTAAGGCGTTTCCATGGAGCTCCTCGGATCGCGACGCATCTACGACGGAAAAGTGGTCAGCCTGCGCGTCGACACGCTGCGCGGCGACGAAGGCACGCCGCATGACGTCGAGGTGGTCGAACACGCGCAGGCGGTGGTCGTCATCGTGTGCCCGCAGCCGAACGAGATGGTGCTCGTGCGCCAGTACCGTCACCCGCTCGCGCGCGAGAATTGGGAAGTCGTGGCAGGCGTCATGAATCCGGGCGAGTCGCCGGAGGACGCGGCGGCGCGCGAGCTGCGCGAGGAGACGGGCTACAGGGCCCACCGCGTGACGCGATTGTGGTCCGCGTTCTCGGCGCCGGGATTTTGCGACGAGCTGCTGCACTTCTGCGTCGTGGACGGCTACGACGTGGGCGAGCCCGAGCCCGACGAAGGCGAAGAGGGAATGCAGCTGGGCATCTTCACGATCGACGAGCTCTGGCGCAAGATTCGCGCCGACGAGCTCCCGGACAGCAAGACGCAGATCGCGGTGCTGTGGGCGCTGAGCGGTCGCGGCTAGTCGTCGCGCTGCAGGGCGCGTTGCTGCGCGCCGCCGCGGAGTTCGGTGATGAAGAGTGGTTCGCGCCGCATCACCCGCGCGTGCTCGCGACGGCTGCGGCGCTCGACTACGTGCTGATGCTCGCGACGGGGACGGCGGGCGTGCGCATCCCCGAACGCGACGCCGAGCGCGCGATGCACGAAGGGATCACGCGCGCGGTCGACGACCTGATCGCGAGCGCGACGACGATCGCGCAGAGCGGGACGCCGGCGGCGATCGCGTTCGCGCGCGAGACCGCCGGACCGCTGCGCACGGTGCTGCGCGAAGAAACGCTCGCGAGCGACGAACGCACCTTCGCGGTGATCGCGCTGGCGAACGCATGACGATCATCGACGCCGGCGCGATCGTCGCGTCGCTCGACGCGGGCGAGGAGCATTTGCTCGGTGACGAGATGCACTCGGCCGTGCTCGACCACGGGACGCGCACCGGATGCGTGACGGTGCTGCTCCACGGCCTCACCGCCAGTCCCCGAACGTGGCGCGAGTTCGCGCGCGTGCGCCACGCGCGCGGCGAGAACGTGCTGATCCCGCGCCTGCCGCGACACGGGCACGCCGACCGCATGTCCGAAGCGCTCGCCGGTCTCACCAGCGCGGAGCTGACCGCGCAAGGCGATCGCATCATCGACGCGGCCGCGGAGCTCGGCGACGAGATCGTGCTCGTGGGGCACTCGCTGGGCGGAGCGATCGCGCTGCACCTCGCGCACCGTGACGCGCGCGTGTTCCGCGCGATCGCCGTAGCTCCGTTTCTCGGCATCAAACGCCTGCCGCCCGACTGGCACGCCTGGGCACGCGCCGTTTTGGAGCGCGCGCCGAACCGCTTCCTGTACTGGAACCCGATCGACAAGGGGCGCGGTGTCCCCGAGCACGGCTACCACCGCTATACGACGCGCTCGCTGGCGGCCGGACTCGCGCTCGCCGACACGCTGCGCGACGACGCGCGCGCGGGTCCGCCGCGCGCGCGCCACATCGAGCTGGTGCGCAACGCCGGCGAGACGTCGGTCAACAACGGTGCGATGGACGATCTGGTCGCGCGCTGGCGCGCCGTCGGCGGCGAACGCGTCCGCGTGCACGCGCTGGTCGGCCTGGGGCGCTCGCACGACGTGATCGAACCCGAACGCCGCCGTCCGCCCGCGGCGCGTTTCTTGCCGATCCTGCACGCGCTGCTCGACGCGCCGCCGCCGGAAACCGATCAGATCATCGACGCGCGCGGCTGACTACGTCCGCGCAGCGTACCGTCAGTCGACCGCTTCGAGCGTGACGTTCAGCCTCACGACGTTTCCGACCACGCCTCGCGCGTACGTCATCCCGTAGTCCGACCGCCGAAAGCTTCCGACCGCGTCGTAGTGCACGCGGCGTTTGCCGCCGGCATCGTCGCGGACGCCCGTCGCGTGCGCATCGAACGTGATCGGCCGCGTGACGCCGTGCATCGTCAGGCGGCCGTCGATCGAGAACGCCTGCGGACCGGTCGCTCGCACGCGGTCGCTGTCGAACGTAATTTGCGGGTAGCGCGCGACGTCGAAGAAATGGTCGCTGCGCAGATCCGCGTCGCGCTTGGGATCGTGCGTGGTGAGCGCGGCCGCCCGCAGCACCAGGTCCACCCGGCTCGGCGTCGTGAGGCCGCCCGTCGTCACGACCTTCCCCGAAACGATCGGAATCGTGCCGCCGACTTTTGAGACGATGAGCTCCTTGGCGGAAAGCGTCACCTGCGAGCTCGCAGGGTCGACCGACCAGACGGCAGCCGGCATAGCGGCCTGCGCCGATCCGCCCACGGCGATCGCGAGCGTGCAGATCCAGATCAATCGAGAGCGAAGCATCCCTACCGTATACCCAATAAGGGTGAAAAAAGTCTGACGGTTTTTCGGTCAGTGCTTCCGTGCCTTGCGCTTGGCGGCGCGCTCTGCCGCTAGGGCGTCCAGCGCTTTGGTGTACGAGGCGAAACCGAAGCCGGCGAACCGGTGCGTGCAGACGTCGCGCACGACGGAGATCTTGCGAAAGTCGCCTTCGCGCTTGTCGACGTCCGAGATGTGCACTTCGGCGGACGGCAGCGCGATCGCGAGCAGCGCGTCGCGAATCGCATACGAGTAGTGCGTGAACGCAGCGGGGTTGATCACGACCGCGTCGGCCCACCTGCGCAGGCGGTGCAGCTCGTCGATGATCTCACCCTCGTGGTTGGATTGAAAGAACCGCACGCGCGCGCCGACCTTGTGCGCGTGCGCGCGCACCTCGCGTTCGAGGTCGCGCAGCGTCTTGCGGCCGTAGATCTCCGGCTCGCGCTCGCCCAGCAGGTTGAGGTTCGGCCCGTTGACCACGAGCACGTTCATTTTCATCGCAGGCCGAGTTCCGCCAGCGCGGCGCGCACGTCCTGGGCGCGCACGCCGTCGTCGAGGTGCGCGTGGCCGATCGCGTCGAGCAGCACGTACTGCGTGCCGCCCGCGTGGCGTTTCTTGTCGCCGCGGGTCGCCTCGATCACGGCGTTCGCGTCGAGCGAGCGCCACGCCGCCGGGACGGGCAGCGCCGCCAGGTGCGCGTCGGCGTCGATGCGCGCGGCGTCGTCGAGCGTACCGCGCGTGACCGACAGCGCAAGCGCCGCACGCATCCCGACGATCACGGCTTCGCCGTGGCGCAGCGTGCCGAAGCCGGCGACCTTCTCGATCGCGTGACCGACCGTGTGGCCGAAGTTGAGGATCGCGCGCGTGCCCGTGCGGTCGTCCTCGTCGCGCGCGACGATCTCCGCCTTGAGCTGCACGCAGCGCGCGATCGCGTCGAGCGCCGTGGCGGGATCGTCGAGCAGCGCGGCCTCGCTCGCGCGCAGCGCATCGTACAGCGCCGCGTCGAGCGCAAGGCCGTACTTGAGCATCTCGCCGTAACCGGACACCACGTCCCGGCGCGGCAGCGAACGCAGCGCATGCGGTGCGATCGCCACAAACGCCGGCTGCGTCACCGTGCCGACGAGATTTTTTCCGCTCGGAAGATTGATCGCGGTCTTGCCGCCGATCGCGGCATCGACGGCCGCGAGCAGCGTCGTCGGTACCGCGACGTACGGCACGCCGCGCTGGAACGTCGCGGCGGCGAAACCGACCGCGTCGCCGATCGTGCCGCCGCCGACGCCGACGACGAGGCCGCGCCGGTCGAGCTGTGCGTCCACGAAACGCGCGTAGAGATTCGCCAGCGACGCCAACGACTTGAGCGACTCGTCCGCCTCGACGCACTGCAACGTCGCGTGCACGTGTGCGGCGTGATAGGCGTGCGCGATCCGCTCGCCGACTTCTTCGACGCGGCGGTCCACGACCACCACGACGCGGCCGCCGGAAAGCGGTGCGATGCGGCCGGGCAGGTCGTCGAGCACGCGCGCGCCGATCGCGACGTCGTACGGCCGCGCCGTCTCGACGCGCACCGTGCGCTCCTCGCGCAGCGCGGCGTCCACCGCGCGCGCGACGTCTTCTGCGGACAATCCGCCGACGGCGACGCACACCGCTGATTCGAGATAATGCGGCCGCCGGGCCGCGTGCAGGCGTGCGAGTGCCCCCGGCGCCTGCAGCAGCGGCCGCGTGCCCGCGGCGCGCGCGGTGCGTTCCGCGCACACGTCGAGCGCGGCGTCGAGAAACACCAGCGTTCCGCTCGACGTGACCGCGCGGCGGTTCACCGGGTCTTCGAGCGCGCCCGCGCCGAGTGCGACGACGGAATCGCCGCCGGTGGCGAGCGCGCCGATCGTCTTGCGCTCGAGCGCGCGAAACGCGGGCTCGCCGTCCTCGGCGACGATGCGCGCGATGGGCCGGCCGTCCTTCGCTTCGATCGCCGCGTCGACGTCGACGGCGTCGAGCCCGCGCAGCGCGGCAAGGAGCGGCGCGACCGTCGATTTGCCCGCGCCGGGCGGACCGCACAGATAGATGTTAGCGCGCACGTGCCGTTTGCTCCCACGCCGCGACGCGCTCGCGCAGCTCGGCGAGCGAGTCGCCGCCGAACTTGTCCAGGATCGCGCCGGCCAGCACGAGCGCCAGCAATGACTCGCCGATCACCGCGGCGGCCGGCACGGCACACGTGTCGCTGCGCTCGACGTGCGCGCGCGTCGCCTCGCCGGTGCGCAGGTCGACGGAGTCCAGCGGCTGCATCAGCGTCGCGATCGGTTTCATCGCGGCGCGCACGACGATCGGCTGGCCGGTCGTCATCCCGCCTTCGATTCCGCCCGCGCGGTTGCTGCGATAGCGTGTCGGCGTGTCGCCGCCGGGCTCGTACTCATCGTGCGCTTCGGAGCCGCGCACCGCGGCCGCGCCGAAGCCCAGCCCGATTTCGACGCCCTTGATCGCGTTGAGCGCCATGAACGTTTTTGCGACATCGCCTTCGAGCCGCCGATCCCACTGCGCGTACGATCCGAGCGCGAGCGGCACGCCGCGCGCGACCACCTCGAACACGCCGCCGAGCGAATCGCCCGCGGCTTTGGCGTGTTCGACCTCTTGCACCATCGCCGCTGCGGCGACGGGATCCAGCGCGCGCACGGGCGATGCGTCGATCTCTTCGGGCGGTACGTCGCGCCACGGCGTCGCGTCGACGGCGCGGCCGATGCGCACGACGCGGCTGCTCAGCGTAACGCCGAGCTCCGCGAGCAGCGCGCGCGCCACCGTGCCGAGCGCGACGCGCATCGCCGTTTCGCGCGCGCTGGCGCGCTCGAGCACGTCGCGCAAGTCTTCGCGCGCGTATTTGATCCCGCCGATGCGATCGGCGTGCCCGGGCCGCGGCACGTGCACCTGCCGCGCGGCGGGCGCATCGTCGCCAGGCGCGTCGACGCGCATGATCTCCGCCCAGCGCACGTGGTCCTTGTTCTCGAGATACAATGCGACGGGGCTGCCGATGGTAACGCCGCGGCGCACGCCGCCGACGATGCGGATCTCGTCGGTCTCGATGTTCTGCCGGTTGCCGCGGCCGAAGCCGAGCTTGCGCCGCCGCGCTTGCGCGAGCAGCGTCGCCGCATCGAGCGCGAGGCCGCTGGGGATGCCCTCGATGATCCCGACGAGCGCAGGCCCGTGGGACTCGCCGGCGGTGAGAAAACGCAAGCTCATGCAGTCGTCTCCGAGAAGGACGGCGCGAAGCCGAACCACAGTTCGAACGTCGCGGCCGCTTGCGACACGAACATCGCCGTGCCGGTGACCGTGCGCAGTCCGCGTGCGCGCGCGTCGATCAGGAACGGCGTATTCTCGGGGACGTAGACGAGGTCGAACGCCGCCGCGCCGCGCGGGGCGTCTGGCGGCAGCATGGAATGCTGCGGTTGACCGTCCATCCCGACCGGCGTCGCGTTGACGTACAGGTCCGCGTGCGGCACGTCGTCCAGCGCGCACGCGAACGCGCCGAAATCGGCGGCGACCGCGGCGGCGCGGCCGAGATCGCGCGCAGCGACGACGATGCGCGCCGCGCCGTTGCGCCGCGCCGCTTCGGCCACGGCGCGCGCCGCGCCGCCGGCGCCGAGAATCGCGACGCGCGCACCGCCCAGCGCGATCCCGTGCTGCGCGAGCGCGCTTTCGATGCCTGCGACGTCGGTGTTGTCCGCGACGAGCGCGTCACCGTCGTGCGTGAGCACGTTGGCGGCGCCGCACGCGCGCGCGGCCGGTTCGACGCGGTCGGCGAGCGCGAGCGCGCTCTCTTTGTGCGGGAGCGTCACGTTGCAGCCGACGAACTCGGGCAACGTACGCCAGCGCGCGAGCGTCGCGGCCAGCTCGTCGGGGTGCACGTCAATCGCCTCGTACGCGAGCGCGATTCCGCTCGCCGCCGCGAACCGCGCGAACAATGCGGGCGAGCGGCTGTGCGCGACGGGATGCCCGATCACCGCGGCGCGGCGCACGTCGCTCATTCGAGCGCGTCCAACGCCGCTGCAAAACCGGGGAACGACACCGCCACGCAATCGGGATCGTCGAGCGTCACGCGCACGCCCGCGGCGCGCGCGGCGACGGCGAAGGCCATCGCGATGCGATGGTCGCCCGCCGTGACGATCGCACCGTCGCGCCAGCGCGTGGGACCGTGCACTGCGAACCCGTCGGCGAACGTTTCAACATCCACGCCGAGCTCGCGCGCCGCCGCGGCGAACGTCTCGATGCGATCGGACTCTTTCACGCGCAGCTCTGACGCGCCAGATACGACGGTCGTTCCGTGCGCGAACGCGCCGAGCACGCCGACCAGCGGCAACTCGTCGATCAGTCCGGCCACTTCGTGCGGTTCGATCGTAATCGCTCGCAGCGCCGCGCCGCGCACGCTCACGCGCCCGCTGGGTTCCGGTCCCGAGCTCGTCGATTCGACGTCGACGTCCGCGCCGAACCGGCGCAGCACGTCGAAGAACGCCGTGCGGGTCGGATTCACGCCGACGTCCGCGACGACCGCGCGCGCGCCGGGAACGGCCGCTGCGGCCGCGAGCAAGAACGCGGCGCTCGACACGTCGCCGGGGACGTCGAAATCGATCGCCTGCGGCGTCTGCGGCCCGTTCACGACCAGCGCGTCAACTTCGCGCGCGCATGCGATACCGAACGCGCCGAACAGCCGTTCCGTATGGTCGCGCGTCGCGAGCGCGCCGGTCAGTCGCGTCATGCCGTGCGCGCCGAGCGCGGCGAGCAGCACGGCCGACTTGATTTGCGCGCTCGCAACGGTGATCGCAACGTCGGCGCCGCGGGCGGCGCCGTTCCCGTGCACGACGACCGGCGCGGTGCCGCCCGCTGCGAGCTCGATGCGCGTACCGAACGCCGCCAGCGGTTCCGCGACGCGCCGCATGGGACGCGCGCGCAGCGACGCATCGCCGTCCAGCGTCACGGTGAGCGCGCGCGTGGCGAGCACGCCGGTGAGCAGCCGGATCGTGGTGCCGCTGTTGCCGCAGTCGATCGGCTCGCCCGGGGCGACGAGCACGCCGCCGCTCCCGCTCACGACGAGCGCGTCGCCGTCCTCCCGAATCGCGACGCCGAGCGCGCGCAGCGCGCGCTGGGTGGACCGGACGTCGAGACCGCTCGGGACGTTGCGCAGCCGGGACTCGCCCCGTGCCAGCGCGGCAAGAATCAGCGCGCGGTGCGCGATGGACTTGTCGCCGGGGACCGTCGAGGGGGGAGTCGTCGCCGTCATCGTCCTTCTCGCCGGTGCAACACGACGCGGTCCGCCGCGGTTGTGCGGTCTCCGCGGGCCGCAGCCCTCAGCCGGCCGCGAATGAAACCCGCCCCGACTCCAGCGCGTACGTCGCCGAGATGATGCGCAGCCGGCCCGCCTTGATGCGCGGCGCCAGGACCGGGCTCAGTCGGAGTTCCGCGGCCGCCGCTTCGGCGTTCGCCGCGATCGCCTGCGCCCATTGATCCGGCCCGGCCGCGACGCCGCGAACGTTCGAGATGATCTGCCTGGCCAGCGCGCCGATGCTCGCAGGCGGTAAAACGCCGCCGTGCAGCGCGTCGAGCGAGGCGCCGACCGCGCCGCAGCGCTCGTGCCCGAGCACGACGATCAAGGACGGGTGGAAGTGGGCGGCTGCGTATTCGATGGAGCCCGTGACGGCCGTGTCCGCGACGTTCCCGGCGACGCGGCACGCGAACAGATCGCCCAGCCCCTGATCGAAGAGAATCTCGGGGGGCACCCGGGAGTCGGCGCAGTCGAGCACGGTGGCGAAGGGGCACTGGTGCGGCGCCACCTGGGTGCGCCGCCGCGGCGATTGGTTGGCGTGCTTGAGGCGCCCGTTGACGAAACGCTCGTTGCCGCTCACCAGTCGCGCCATCGCCTCGACGGGGCCGACGACGGGACACACCCCTGGCGGGTCCGCGCTCGCTTCGAGCGTCGGGATGGCCGGTGCCGTTGAAGCGGGCTTCGACTTCCCCGTCGTCGCGGGCGCGGCGAACAGCAGCGCGGAGGCGCCGGTCAGGAACTCGGAACGCGAATGGTGCATCAGCCCTTCCTATGACAGCCGTCAGCGTTTCCCCCGAGCTTTTTGCCGACACGGTCGCGATTCGGCGCGATCTGCACGCGCATCCCGAGCTGGCGTTCGAAGAAACGCGCACCGCCGAGATCGTCGCGACGCGGCTGCGCGCGCTCGGCTTCGACGTGCACGCGGGGGTCGGGGGCACCGGCGTGGTCGGTCTGCTGACCGGCGATCAGCCCGGCCCGACGATCATGCTGCGCGCGGACATGGACGCGCTACCGATGCCGGAGGAGAACGACGTTCCCTACGCGTCGCGCAACGCCGGCGTCACGCATGCCTGCGGCCACGACGCGCACGTCGCGATGCTGCTCGGGGCCGCGACGATCTTGCGCGACCGTGCGAGCGAGGTGCACGGCCGCGTCGCGTTCGTGTTCCAGCCGGCGGAAGAAGGCGGCGGCGGCGCGCGCGCGATGCTCGACGACGGTCTCATCGCACGCTTCGGCATCGAGCGTGCCTACGGTTTGCACATCGCGAACATCTTGCCCAGCGGCGTGTTCGGGCTGCGCCCCGGCCCGCTGATGGCCGCGGTCGATTCGTTCGATCTGGTCGTCGAAGGGATGGGCGGGCACGGAGCGATGCCGCACCGCTCGGTCGATCCGGTCGTGGTCGCGGCGGACGTCGTCAGCGCTTTGCAGCGCGTCGTAAGCCGCGAGATCGATCCCGTCGAACCGGCCGTGCTCACGATCGGCGCGATCAACGGCGGCACGACGTACAACGTGATCCCGCCCCGCGTCGCGCTCAAGGGCACCGTGCGCACGTTCACCGATGCGACGCGCGACGCCATGGAAGCGCGCGTGCAGCGCATCGCCGAGCACACGTGCGCCGCCGCGAACGCGACGTGCTCGCTGCAGTGGCACCCGTCGTATCCCGTCACCGTGAACGATCCGGCCGAAGCCGCCTTCGTGACGGCGACGCTCGCGGCGGAGTTCGGCGCCGCGCGCGTTCAGGAATCGCCGCCGATCATGGGCAGCGAAGATTTCTCGTACTTCGCGCAGGTCGTTCCGGCGTGCTTCTATTTTCTCGGCGCCGGCGACGCGGCGCACCAATTCCCCAACCACCATCCGGCGTTCGACATCGACGAGAATGCGATGACGGCCGGCATCGCGGCGCACGTGGCACTCGCGCTGGCCGCTACTTCGCCTTCGCCTCGTCGATGAGCAGGATCGCGCGGCGATCCACCGACTGCAGCCGCTTGAGCTCCGCGATCACAGCGCCGGCGGGGCTCTTCGCGTCGAGCATCTCGGTGACGGTGTAGCCCGCCGACTTCTTCGCCGCGTCGTCGATCGGGCTGCGCAAGAAATCCGGCGCGGCCTTATAGGCGTCGATCATCGTGAACAGCGGGCCCGCCTGCTGGTAGATTTGCTTCGGGTCGGCGGTAATGACGTACACCCATCGGGTGGAATCTTTGTTCTCGAACTGCGCCGCGCCGTCGCCGTTGATGAGCGCGTGCTGTTTTCCATCCGCCGCGCGGGTGGTGTGCGGCCGGGCATAGCGCATTCCGAGCGGCGGCGACGATTCCAGTCCAGCGACCCAGGTGCGCAGCTGCGTCGCCGTCGCGCCCGTCTCGGCGATGATCACGTGACCGCGGAAGTTCCGTGGCAGCTGCGCGTTTGGATCGTTGGCGTGGATGGCGGCAAACATCGCCGCGGTGTCCACCGGCACGACGTTGACCACTTCGCTGCGCGGATACAGCGGGAAATCGCTCGGGTTTTTCACCACGCGCGGCGGTTGGGATGCGTCGCGGTGCTCACCGCCGCGGCCGCACGCGCTCAGCAGCGCGCCGGCCAGGAGCGCGGCGGTGAGCGCGCGCGGCCACGACCTCGTCCTCGTCATGCGGATTTCTTCGCAGACGCGGCGAGGTCGCCCCCTGATGACGAGGGGAAGCCGCTTACGCGAGGCTCGGCGTGGGGACCAATCCGTTGTCGTGCACCGGCACGGCCGCCGGGGCGGCCGCGGCGGACGGCGCGCTCTTCGCGTGCGCGAGGTACAGCGCGCCGCCGGTGAAGAGATAGCCGCCCACGAGGTTGCCGATCGTCACCGGGATCTGGTTCCACACCAGCCACTGGAAGAACGTGATCTTCGCGCCGAGCAGCATCGCGGTCGGGATGAGGAACATGTTCACGACCGCGTGCTCGAAGCCCAGCGCGTAGAAGATCGCCACGGGCAGCCACGACGCCGCGATCTTGCCGATCGTGGAGCGCGACGCCATCGCGAGGACCACGCCCAGGCACACCAGCCAATTGCACAGGATCGCTTTGACGAATGCCGTGAACATGCCGGCCGCGCCGGCGTGCTCGTAGCCGACCGTCTTGGCCGTCGCGGCGAGAATCATCTTGTTCGCAAGCCCCGTCTTGTCGGGAGCGTGCATCGCCGTCGTCAGCGCCACCGCGAGCAGCATGCCGAACACGAGCGAGCCGAACAAGTTGCCGACGAAGATCCAGCTCCAGTTGCGCGCGACTGCCGACGGCTTCACGCTGCGCGCGTGAAGTCCGACCGGCATGATCCCGAAGGCGCCGGTAACTAGCTCGAGGCCGAGCAGCACGATGATTGCCAAACCGACGGGAAACAATAACGCTCCCACGATCGGCAATCCGGTTTGTACCGTGGCGTACGTCGCGAACGCGCTCGCTACGCCGAGCAGCGCGCCTGCGAGCGCACCGCGAATGATAAGGTCTCGTGGCCGCAGCGCCGTCTTCTGCGTCGCGCTGTCAACCAGCGCAGTGATCAGTTCACCCGGCTTCATCTGATCCATACCCGTGAGGTATCGGCCGCCCCGCCCGCTACTTGAGCCCTTCCGGCCAAAATTGGCCCGCACGGAGCGCGCGACAAAGCCGTGTGCCCTAGGAGCGGAGAAGACGGTAGCATGCGGCGCTTTCGGGGTGTTCTCCGCGACCTCACATTGTTTGTTAGCTCGATCGGTTACGGGCTCGAGCAGTTCCGCGGTCTCATTGGCAATGATTTTCGTCAGCAGGGAGAATCCGCCGACGAGGCTGCTGCCGGCGCTCAAGATGTGACGCGCCAATTCGGCGACGACTTTCTGCTGTCGACCGTGATCGGGTTCAATCAGGGCGTGTTGTCCAGCCTTGACGCCAGCGACTTGGCGCTTATCGGAATCCTTGGTGCAACAGGGGCCTTCGCGGTCCTTACCATCGACAAGCTCCGCGAACTCGCTGCGGTCCCAAGGTGGATCGCAATCGCGTTATTGGCTTGTTCGGGCATACTTAGCTTGGCGGGCTATACGTATCGTTTTATTGGTCGGCAACAGCCGGGCTACGTTCCGCGTCCAGCAATTTTCGTCCCTGAATTTACACTTGACGGATCGAATGCACTTGCGCGAGCAATTCGGGCGACAGTTCGGCAGAGTGAAGCGAATTTGGAAATTCTACGTCGCAAACGTAGCGTTGCACTGGCAGCCAGTGTGCTGTTGCTCATGGCAGCCGTGGTTGTGACGTACGCCCGGCTTGCCGGCGCGCCAGGATTTGTCCTCAGCTCGTATGGTACCCTAGCCATGTGGGGAAGCCGATGAACACCCAACCCGTTTCGGACGCGGTCAGGCAAATGGCACTCGAGCTCGCTAGAGAGTACGACGTCCGCCCGCTCTCTGAGGGCGAACAACGCCCTGACGGCTACTATTCGGTCGGCATTTATACCGGCGGCGCGCTAAAGAAGCCCGTGGCGAACTCGAGGAAGGGCACGCGGCCCAACCAATCCAAACCGCGCAGCTAAAAACTGAAAAGGTGCACCTCGCGGTGCACCTTTGATCGCTTGGAAATCGCTGAGGAGGCTATGCGGCCGTCGTCGCTGCTCCGACTGCGTCCTTTGCCAGCGCCGTGAGGCGGCCGAAGGCTGCCGCATCGTGCACGGCGAGATCGGCGAGCGCCTTACGGTTGACGATCACGCCCGACTTCTTGAGGCCGGCCATCAGCTTCGAGTACGACAGACCCTCGCGCCGGGCGGCCGCGTTGATGCGGGCGATCCAGAGCGCGCGAAAGTCGCGCTTGCGCACGCGGCGGTCGCGGAACGCGTATTTGAGCGAGTGCAGCAGCGCTTCGTTCGCAACGCGGTAGTTGCGGCTGCGCGCGGCGCGGAAGCCCTTGACGAGCTTCATCACCTTGCGGCGGTTCTTGATCTTGTTGAGACCGCGTTTGATACGAGCCATGTGTCAGTCCCCTACAGAAGATACGGGATCTGCGGCGCGAAACGCTTCAGATCGCCTTTGAACGTCGGTTGGTCGCGGCGGAAGTTCCGCTTGCGCTTGCGCGTCTTCTTGCTGAGGATGTGACCGCAGCCGTCGAACTGGTGGCGGT
>JAXDMA010000384.1:0-3589 GCA_034666305.1 Vulcanimicrobiota bacterium | reverse complement strand
CCTCGCGCGGCCCCACGGCGACCGCGGGAACGACGCCGGTCGGCACGTCGTCGACCAGACGCAGATACGCCGGCGACTGCTCCGAGGCGCCGTGCGTGTCGGCCGCGCGGACCGCATAGCCGTCCATGGTCGACCGGGCGAACGACGGCAGGGTCTCGCGGGCGACGACGTCCTGGGCAAGCACCCGGCCGAGCGCTGCCTCGAGGGCGACGATTTCGGTACGCTCGATGCGGGAACAAACGCGGCCTAAGGCCGCGAACGCCTCGCCGGGCGGGAGCACGGTGAAGAGCTCGTTCATACGAGGCGAGCCATCGCTACCAAGCGAACCACGGACCTCTTCCCCCGGTCGCACCGAGGAGCACGCCGATTCTCACGTTACCGAACCCTTCGCAGTTCTTCGACGAACATCTGTCCGGCCTCGGCTTGGGCGGCGTCGGGACAGTGTACCGCAACCAGAGCACCGCGCAGCTGTACG
Organism: Vulcanimicrobiota bacterium; assembly: GCA_034666305.1. Classification (GTDB taxonomy): domain Bacteria; phylum Vulcanimicrobiota; class Vulcanimicrobiia; order Vulcanimicrobiales; family Vulcanimicrobiaceae; genus Vulcanimicrobium. Next base: position 3,114 of record JAXDMA010000384.1, on the reverse strand, counting down.
AGCACGCCCTGGCCCGGCATGAGGGGATTCTCGGCGCCGACGGCCAGCTGGTGGTCGAGACCGGCAAGCACACGGGGCGTTCGCCCAACGACAAGTTCTTCGTGCGCGAGCCGGGCAGCGAGACGCACATCGACTGGACGGTCAACAAGGAGATCGACGGTGCGGCGTTCGACGCGCTGCTCGCGCGCACCGGGGCGTACTTGAGCGGCAAGGACGTGTTCGCGCTGGACTGCTACGTCGGCGCCGATCCGCGCTACCGCTTGCCGGTGCGCATCGTCACCGAGTATGCGTGGCAAAGCCTCTTCGCCCGCGATCTCTTCATCGACACAGCCGACGGCGATGAGTCTTTCTCGCCCGAGTTCACGGTCATCGACGCGGCGCTCTTCGACGCCGACCCGGCCCGCGACAAGACGAACTCGTCGACGTTCATCATGGTCAACTTCGCGCGCAAGATCATCTTGATCGGCGGCACGCGCTACGCGGGCGAGGTCAAGAAGTCCGTGTTCACGGTGATGAACTACCTGATGCCGCTGCGCGACGTGCTCTCGATGCACTGTTCGGCGAACGTCGGCCGCAACGGCGACGTCGCGATCTTCTTCGGCCTTTCGGGTACCGGCAAGACGACGCTCTCCGCCGACCACAACCGCCCGCTCATCGGCGACGACGAGCATGGCTGGTCGGCCGACGGCGTGTTCAACTTCGAGGGCGGGTGCTACGCGAAAGCGATCAAGCTCTCGAAGGAAGCGGAGCCGGAGATCTGGGAAGCGTCGCACCGCTTCGGCACGGTGATCGAGAACGTGGTGATCGATCCTCAGACGCGCAAGCTCGACCTCGATTCCGACAAGCTCACCGAAAACACGCGTACCGCCTACCCGGTCGACTTCTTGCCGAACTTCGTCAAGAGCGGCATGGCCGGTCACCCCAAGACGATTATCATGCTGACCGCCGACGCGTTCGGCGTCCTGCCGCCGATCGCGAAGCTGACGCCCGAGCAGGCGATGTACCATTTCCTCTCCGGCTACACGGCGAAGGTCGCGGGCACCGAGCGCGGCCTCACGGAACCCACCGCGACGTTCTCGACATGCTTCGGCGCGCCGTTCATGGTGCATCACCCCACCGTCTACGCGAACTTGCTGGGCGCGCGCATCGCGTCGCACGAGGCCGGCTGCTGGCTCGTGAACACCGGCTGGACCGGCGGCGGATACGGCGTCGGCAAACGTATGAAGCTCGCCTACACCCGGGCGATGGTGAACGCCGCGATCGACGGGCGGCTGGCCGGCGCGACCTTCGAGGCGGAGCCGTTCTTCGGGCTGTCGATCCCGACCGCGGTCCCGGATGTCCCGGCCGAGGTGCTCAACCCGCGCAACGCGTGGGCCGATGCCGCGGCATACGACGTGCAAGCACAAAAGCTCGTCGCGCTCTTCGCGAAAAACTTCGAACGCTTCGAAGCGCACGCTTCCCCGGGACTGCTCGCGGCTTCAATCAAGGCATCGTAAAGTACCTATGAGGTCGGGTAGTCCTCGGGGCACCTAGGCCGCGCCCGCGAGAGGAGCGCGGACGCCGCGTCTAACGGTGAGGTACGTGCGCGGTTGAACCGCGTTCGGTCGCCCGCGTTCACGCGGCGTTCTTTCTTGCTTCTCGAGGAGTGGTGTCCGTGAAGGCTTCTTTATTAGGCCGCTGGCTCGCATTTGGCGCGCTGCTCAGCGTCGCCGGGCTGGGCGCCTGCGGCGGCGGCGGCTCGTCGGTCGGGGTGCCTACGACGGCGCTGCAACCGCCGTCCAATGGCAGCGTTGCAATCGGCTCGCTGGATATTCTGCACCCGGCGAGTTCGACTGCCGTCACGATCACGAGTCGCATTCCGGCCGGAACTACGACGGACATCCAGGATCGCGCGACCGTCGCGCTGGGCGCGGGATCCAACACCGGCGCGACCGTCTCCGACTCGGCGTCGCATGCGTTCGCAGGGAACCTGTTCCGAAGCACTTCGGCCGCAAAGCGGTCGACGTCGGCCGTCGCCGTCAATTCTCCGAATGACCTCAGCTATCACGGCGGCGTCGTCTTGGGGAGTGCCGTATCGCACAACATTTTCGTCAATTGCGATCAGACGTGCCGGAACAACGTGAACTTCAATCCCGGGCCCTTCATCAACGCGCTGAACAACGATCAGTACATTACGCTGCTGTACCAGTACATGACGTCACCCGGCGTCGTCGATTCGACACCAGTCACTGGGAGCTTTCCGAAAGGTTTAGGTGCCGATAAAGTCGTGACCTACGCCTCGCCGCGGCCGAGCTCGACGAATCCCTACTACGGCCAGCAAGCAATCTGGTTTCTCGTCTTGAACGCCGCGGGCGGCCTCGGTCAGCCGGATACGGGCCTCGGCGGCGGCGGCTACGGCCACATCTACCACGTGTACCTCCCTCAAAACGTCGATACGTGCTTCGAACCGAACGGGGTGCCGACGAGCTCGTGCTACTCACCGGACCGCGGTTCGACGTTCGTCTTCTGCGCGTATCACGGTTCCGTCACATTTCTCAACAATCAATCACAGCAGCGACAGACGTATCTCTACACTGTAGAACCGTATCAAGACGTCAACGGCTGTCGTAACGCCGTCTACAATCAAGGCACGCTGCCAAATGCGGCGTCGCCGACAGTCAACCCGGCCGACCCGGGCTACTCCACGCTGTCGCACGAGCTGTTCGAAACGATCAGCGATCCGCTGCTGAACGCGTGGTACAACAACTTCTCGGGCGGCAACGAGATCGGGGACATCTGCGCGGAGTTCGACAACTTCGTGACGCTCAGCAATCACCCGTACGTCCTCCAGTCGGAGTACTCCGACCTCAACCACGAGTGCGTTTCGGCGAATCTGACCAGCCCGGCGCAAACGCCGCAGTCGGCGAAGCGGTCGCACTGACCCCGTCGCCCTGACCCGGCCTAGACCACGAGCGAGCCCCGGCGAGAACACCGCCGGGGCTCGCTTCCGTTCGGCACCCGCGCGCTGCATCCGGGCCGAGCCTGCCTGCGTTGTGAGCAAACGACGATGGCACTTCCGCTCGGCATCCTCGATCAATCGCCCGTTTTGGCGGGCGCCGCGCCGCGTCACGCGAT
>JAXDMA010000383.1:0-5819 GCA_034666305.1 Vulcanimicrobiota bacterium | reverse complement strand
CAGCCGTCCTAGCTCACCCGTCGATCCTCCGGACCGGGTGTCCGCCGAGGCCTAGCTTACCCGAAAGTCCTAGGACTAGGCGAGCGATCACACGATCTCTTTGCACTCAGGCGTCGATCGTCACCGTCAGGCGGACGCCCTCGGCTTCTGCGGCGAGAGGCATGACGCCGGCGCGGATCGCGGCGCGCAGCGCGTCCATTGCCTTCGTGCGCACCGCGACGCGATAGCGCCACTCATCGTTCACTCGCGCGATCGGATACGTCGCCGGGCCCAGCACGTCGAACCGGTCGTCGCCGCGCAGCGCGTCGGCCCAGCGGGCGATCGCGGCCTCGACGGCGCGGCGCGAGCGCCCGATCGCGCCGAGCAGCGCGACGCGCGTGTAGGGCGGCCAGCGCAGCGCGCGCCGCTCGAGCAACTCTTCCGCAGCGAAACCGTCGTAATCGTGCTTCGACGCGAAGCCGATCGCCGGATGATCGGGCGAGTACGTTTGCACGATCGCTTCGCCGGCGCGCGCCCGTCCGCTGCGGCCGCAGACTTGCGTGAGCAGCGAGAACGTCCGCTCCGCGGCGCGATAGTCGGCGACGTGAAGGTCGAGGTCGGCGGCGACGGCGCCGACCAGCGTGACCGTTGGGAAATCGAGGCCCTTGGCGACCATCTGCGTGCCGACGAGGATGTCGCCGTCGTCGCCGAAGCGCTCCAGCAGCCGCGCGTGGTCGCCGACGCGCGTCGTGGTGTCGGAATCCATCCGTACCACGACGGCTTCGGGAAACAACTTCTGCACTTCGTCCGCGACGCGCTGCGTGCCCGCGCCGAACTCGCGCACGGGCCCGGCACCGCACGCCGTGCAGATCTCGGGCAACGCGGTTTGATAATCGCACCAATGGCAGCGCAGCAGTGACTCACTGCGGTGCACCGTGAGTGAGGTCGAGCAGCGCGGACACTCCGGCACATGGCCGCACGCGCGGCACAGGACGAAGCGCGCGCTGCCGCGCCGGTTGATGAACAGCACCGTCTTCTCGCTGCGCGCGATGCGCTCAGCGATTGCCTCGGCCAGCGCGGTCGAGAACACGCGCCGATTTCCCGAGGCGAACTCCGCGCCCATGTCGACGATGCGCACCGCGGGGAGCGGTTGCGCCGTCGCGCGGTGCACCATGCGCACCATCGGGAAGCGGCCTGCTTTGGCGCGCGCGTAATCCTCGAGCGACGGCGTTGCGCTGCCGAGCACCACGACGCCGTTCGCGCGCTTCATGCGCTCGCGCGCGACCGCGACCGCATCGTACCGAGGCACGCTGTCCTGCCGGTACGACGTTTCGTGCGCCTCGTCGACGACGATCAAGCGCACGTCGTCGAGCGGCGCGAACACGGCGCTCCGCGCGCCGACGACGACGTCGATCTCGCCGCGCGCCGCTGCTTGCCACGCATCGAAGCGCTCGCGTTCGGAGAGCGCCGAGTGCAGCACGGCGACCCGGTCGCCGAACGCCGCTTCGAACCGCGCCGCCGTCTGCGGGGTGAGCGCGATTTCGGGCACGAGGACGATCGCGCGCCCGCCGCGCCCCAGCACGCGCGCGATCGCGTGCAGATACACGAACGTCTTGCCGCTGCCGGTGATCCCGTGCAGCAGCAATTGTCCGAACGCGCGCGCGTCGAGCAGCTCCGCCAGACGCGCGATCGCGTCGCGCTGCTCCTCGGTCGGCGCATACGGCGGCAGCGCGACGCGCGCGGCGCGCTCGCGGCGGATCTCGCGCGTCTCTTCGATCAACGCCCCGGCTTGCACCGCGCGGCGAATCACCGCATCGGAGAAACCCGCCAGCAGTGCGTCGCTGCGGCGCACCTCACCGAGCGACGCGACGTGCGCGGCGAGCGCCTCAGCCTTCTTCCCGCGGATGCTCGCGTCGCCGCGGCGCAGCACGCGCAGCGTCGCCGCGCCGATCGAGGCTTTCGCCATCACGCGCCGGCGTTCGAGCGCGCCCGCGCGCACGAGCGCGTCGAGCGCGCGCAGCAGCGTCTTGCGGTCGCCGGCGCGGCGCGCTTCGGGATGCCGCAGCAGCGCGTCGGGCGCGGCGCCTTCGGCAAAGTCCGTCCACAGCAGGCGGATCAGCCGTTCGGGAACCACCTTGAACCGCGCCGCGTCGGGCGGCGGGCCGTTCGGGATGAAGCGTTCGACCGCGCGCGGGATCGCGGCGGCGAGAACGACGGCGCCGAGCGCCTCACGGAGCGAGCACACGTACTGGTCGGCGATCCAGCGCGCCACCTCCAGGCCCGTTGCGTCGAAGGCGCGTCGGCCGTCGATGCGCGAGCCGACGTCGCGCAGGTTCGCATCGTCGTCCCCGCGATATGGCGCGCCCAGCACGTACGCGAACACGTCGCGCGAGCCCAGCGGAACGCGCACGACGTCGCCTGCCGCGAGCACGATGTCGTCCGGCACGCGATACGACAGCGCGCGGTCGAAGCGCGCAGTTTTGAGGTGCGGCAGGACGTCGACGCGGAGAACGCTCAGAACACGCTGCGACCGGGCATGGACGGGAACATCGGACGCGTCCTTCGCGCCGCGGCGCAGCGAACCCGGCTCCCCCAGCGTTTCGCCAGCGAACGCGCAGGGTTGCGCCAGGCGCTGCGCAGCACGTCCTCAGCGCGCTCGCTTAACGTGTCGAGCATGGCTTGCGTATCGCGCGCCGGCCGCGCCGTCGTTCTCATCGTGTTGCTCACCGGTTGCGGGGGCGGGTCCCGCGGCGTGCTTTCGGTACCCGGCGATTGCACCGCGAGTGAGGCATCGCTGGGCTTTCCCGCCGTAGCGGGCTTTACGGCATCCGTGCACATCAAGGGTCAAGACTGTCTGGACGGGTCGAATTATCAGACGAGATCGGGAACGTCGGTGATCATCGGCAACCCGTTCACGCGGTCGTTTGACGGCGGCCTTCCCGGCGGGCCGGCGGCGACTGTTTGGCTGTACGTGAGCTACGAGTTCGACAACGGCGAGATACTCGCCAGCTCACCCGACGTGAACTTCAGCGTGCCCGCCGCGATCCAAGTCACGGGGCGCGCGTTCCATCTTGCGACCTTCGAGACTTCGGCGCCGTCCTGGTACACCGGCTTTTACGGCGACCCGATCGTGCGCGGGACGACCTTGATCTTCGCGGGCGACGGCGAGCCTACGACGATCGGCGCGAAGAACACCTACGAATACGCGCTCTACTCCACGGGGGTGTGATCAACTCGGAAGTCGGACCAGCTTGCCGCCGGCATCCGCGTATGACACGCCGTCGCGACCTGATTGCTTGCTGTGATACATTGCCGCATCGGCACGCTCGAGCAGGTCGTTCGCGGTCGATGCATCCAATGGGAACGCGGCGACGCCGATCGATGCGGTGATGCGAAGTGCGTCGCCCGCCTGCACATCTTGCGGACGTAGCCTGGGGAAGTCGAGTGCGGCGATTCGGCCGCACAGCTCGCCGGCGCGTTCGATCGCCGTCGCTTTGTCGGTTTCCGCGAACACGAGGCAGAACTCGTCGCCGCCGTTGCGCGCGACCAGATCGTGCTCCGAGGCTGCTGCCGAGCGCAGCACGTTCGCGATCTCGCGCAGCAGCGTGTCGCCCGCAGCGTGGCCGTAGCGGTCGTTCCACTGTTTGAAGCGGTCCGTGTCAACGAACAGCAGCGCGAGGCGCCCGCACGCGATAAAGCGCGCGCGATCGACGAGGTCGCTCAGCTGACGGCGAAACGCGCGCGGTGTCAGAAGGCCCGTGAGCCCGTCGTATTCCGCGCTTCGGCGATCGTGTTCGCGGTCGAGCGCGATGAGATAGGCCGGCGAAGCCTGGTCCGCGAGCGCAACGAGCCGTGCGATCGCACCGGCGTCCAGCGGTCGTAGCGCCGCCGCTACGAGAACGCACGCACGGCCGGTGTCGAGCGCGAGCGGGACTGCGAGCGCGGCGAAGTCGCTCGGGTGCAGCCGGCGGACGCCCACGTCGTCCATGGTGATACGATGACCGGCCGCGAGGGCCCGCGCGGGCAACGCGGCTGCGTCGTCGAGCGCAACCGATGAGCCGGCGAAGTACGTGAAGCGATCGCCGAAGGCGACGATGCAGCGCAGGGCAGAATCGTGCTGTTCGTAGATGAGGATGCTGTCGATGTCCGGTGCGGCGACGCGCGCGGCGCGAGCAATCTCGTCGCGGACGGCATTGACGGAATCGCGCGCCGCGATCGCGAGCCGGCGAGCGGCGTCGGCGAAGGCCGCCTCGCTCGCGCGTGCAAGCCGCAGCGCGAGCTGGTCGGCCCGCGCTGCCGCTCGGGAGCGAGATGCAAAGACGGCCGCGACACTGGCAACCGCCAACGAGCCGGCGACGACGCCAAGCTCGAGGACGGCCGCAAGCGTCACGGACGGGTCGGTGCCCGCACCGGCCGGTTCGCAGTCGGAAGGGTCCTCGAACGGCATCGATACAGTATCGGGGAGAGCGGCAGCGGCCGCTGCAATCGAGGAGGGTTTGATGTTTCTGCGTCGTCTCGTTTCCGCGGCCCCGGCCATAATGCTCGCGACGGCGAGCGTCGCGCCGGCCGGTGCAGGGCCGTCGCCCGGGTCGGGCGGCGTGCCGGTCGTCGTGAAGCAGACGCCGCACTGCAGCGCGTATGCGCCCAGCGACTGGAGTGTCAGCAGCAATCCGCAGGCCTCGGCGCTGGATCTGCAAAGCGGCGACGGCACGATGTACGCCGCCTGGGGTGTTACCGCGATCAACCGGGCAATGCAACGGTTCTATGGGCCGATGTACGGCGATCCGGAGACCTCGATTCGCACGCTCGCAAACATGATCGTCGGCAAGGCGTTCTCTGACCCCGCCGGCGTGCAGTTCACCGGCGCACCGGAACCATTCTTGAATTATTTCACGCTTCGCCACATCGCATCGGCGCGCACGCGAGGCGTGGTGTTCTACCATATCTATCCCGGCGCGTCGCCGCAGTTCTACACCGAATCCGTGTACGTCGCGATCTACGACGCGTCGCTGCCCCGCGCGCGCCAGGCGATTGCGCCCGGCGTCGCCGTGTCTATCCGCTGCGCGACGCAGCTCATCCCATCGCGCGCCCCCGATACTGCGCGGACCGGGAAGAAAGGGCCGCGGCCCGGGTGCGGCGGCGAGCCGAACCTGCGCGGATACAATCAGCAGCTCGGCACGCAATACGCGCACAGCCCATCCGGCGACAACTTCCTGTACGACATCTCCGATTATCGCAATACCGGGCCCGAGGGGCCCGGCTATTACAAGATGCTCGGCAACTCGCTGACGAAGCTCGAGCCGGGCCGCTCGGACGACGGCTGCTGAATTAGGGGATCAGCGCGCGCAGTTTGTCGGGTTCGGTGACGACGACGTGCGCGGTGCGCATGTCGACGAGGCGGTCGTCCCAGAAACGGTTCAGCGTGCGGTTCACCGTCTCGCGCGTCGTGCCGATCATGTTCGCCATCTCTTGATTGGTGAGGCGCAGCGTGATGCGCGTACCGTTGTCGACGGCTTCGCCGAACTGTTCGGCGAGGTTCAAGAGCAGCGCGGCCAGCCTCGCGCGAATGTCTTGCGACGTCGTCGCCGCGATCAGGGCGTTCGCGGCGCGCAGGCGTTCGGACAGCTCGATGACGAGCAGGCGTCCGATCTGCGGGTTGCGATCGATCAGCCCGAGGAAGTCGACTTGACGCACCGCACCGACTTCGACGTCAGTCAGCGTCTTGATCGACGCCGAGCGCAGCGACGAATCGAACATCGACATCTCGCCGAAGAAGTCGCCTTCTTTGAGAATCGAAAGGATCGTCTCGCGGCCGTCCGGTGAGATCCGGCAGACGGCGA
>JAXDMA010000382.1:0-5992 GCA_034666305.1 Vulcanimicrobiota bacterium | reverse complement strand
TTTCGACGGCGCACCCCTCGATGCGCACTCGTTTGCGAATATCGGCTACGTGCCGGAACGTCCTGAATTGTACCGCTGGCTCACGGTCGCGAACCATCTCGAGTTCGCACGCCGCTCGCAGCCGGGTTATGACGACGCTCGCGCCAAAGAGCTCGTCGCGACGTTCCGCCTCAACGAGCGCAAGAAAGCCGGCAAGCTCTCGAAGGGCCAGCAGACGGCGCTCGCGCTGATCCTCGCGCTCGTCCATCGGCCCAACGTGCTGATCCTGGACGAGCCCGCGAGCGGGCTGGACCCGGTCATGCAGCGTGTCGTGCTCGACATTCTCATCGACGCCGCGACCAGCGGCGCCACGATCCTGATCTCGTCGCATCAGATCGGGCAGATCGACCGCGCGGCGGACCGCGTCGCGATCATGCGCGACGGAAAGATCGTCGTCGCCGGCGTGATCGACGACCTGCGCGAAGCATCGCGCATCGTCGAAGCGACGTTTGCGAACGACGTCCCCGAGCTCACCGGGCTCGATCCCGCGATGCGCATCGAGCGCGTCGGAACCAGCATACGAGCGCACGCGAATAGCCACGCAGACGCGGTGGCAGCACGCATGGGCGCTCTCGGCGCCGTCGGGGTGCGCGTCGTGGACCGATCGCTCGAAGACCTCTTCTTGGACGCCGTCGACGACGGAGGAAATCGCTAATGGAATACGTCGAGATCCTGCGCGCCCGGCGCATTCTGACCTGGTACACGGGCCTCATCGTCGCCGGGCTGATCATCGAAGCGATCAGCTACTACGCCGGTCACGGCCACAACGAGCAGAACGGCACGCTGCCGTTCCACATGCTCGCGGCCGGCGCGGGCGCCGCCGCGCTCATCATCGCGACGCTCGTCGCCCCCGGCCTGAGCGCCGAGGCCGCCAACACGACGGCTCTCATCTGGACGCGGCCCGCACCGCGCGATGAGATCGCGGCCCGCTTCATCGCGGTCGACGTCGCAGCCATTCTGATCGGTTACGTCATCACGCTCGTTGCCATGATCGTCGGCGTTGCGATCGTCGGCGGCCTGCCGGTGTTGACGTTCGATCCCGCGGCGATCCTGCGCAGCGTCTGCCTCGCCACGGGCGGTGCGCTCATGTGGAACGCCGTGATCTCCGTCGCGGCGGCGCGCCTGCCGGGGCGCGGTCCGCTCATCGCCGGCTTGTCATGGGGCGTGTTCCCCGTGCTCGCCGCGCTCTATCACGCGCACAATTTCCCGATCTGGCTGCACGACGTGATCTACGTGCTGGATTTCTTGAACCCGATGGCCTGGCTGGGTGGAACGACGCCGCAGGGCAGCTCGTCCATCATCCCGCTCAGCATTTGGGACCGCGCGCTCGGTGAGACGTCGATCGCGATCGTGCTGGCCGTCGCCAGCGTGCGCCTGTGGTCGACGCGGGAGGCGTGACATGACGATCATGGCAACGCATTTCGCGATCGTGCTCGGCGCCTGGCGCCTGCGCGTGCGCATCGATCTGGACGAACCGCGTCAGGACGCGTGCGACGTGGGGACCGCCGCGGACGACCACCGGCACGCGCGCGCCGATTCACGCGAGCCCGCCCGCCCGGCCGCGCAGTACGCGCCGCGGTGGAACTAGCGAAGCATCCGAGGCGGGTGTCGGCGAAGGGAGCGGTATGGTCGCTCCGCACGCCGATGCCCTCATCGATCACGTTCGCGCCAACCGCGAGCGCTATCTCGCCGAGCTGAAGGCCTGGATCGCGATCGAGTCCATCTCCGCACAGCCGGATCACGCGGCCGACGTGCGGACGTCCGCGGAGCACGCGGTGGGCCGCATGCAGGTGGCCGGGCTCACCGCCGAAGTGCTCGAAACCGGCGGCCACCCCGTCGCGTACGGCGAGTGGCTCGGCGCACCGGGCGCGCCGACGGTGCTGATTTACGGTCATCACGACGTGCAGCCGGCGGACCCGCTGGAACTCTGGACGTCGCCGCCGTTCGCAGCGGCGGAACGCGACGGCAAGCTGTTCGGGCGCGGCGCGGTCGACGACAAGGGCCAGTGCTTGATGCACATCGCCGCGATCGAAGCCCATCTGCGCGTCAACGGCAAGCTGCCCATCAACGTCAAGGTCGTGATCGAAGGCGAAGAAGAGGTCGGCTCCGTGAACTTCGAGCCGTTTCTCGCGCGCGAGAAGGAGCGGCTCGCGTGCGACGTGGTCGTGGTGTCGGACACCGCGGTGTTCGCGGAAGACGTTCCGTCGCTCACGACGTCGCTGCGCGGGCTCGTCGGCTGGGAGATCACCGTGCACGGTCCCGCGACCGATCTGCACTCGGGCTACTTTGGCGGCATCGTGAAGAACCCGCTGGAAGCGCTCGCGCAAATTCTCGCCGCGCTCAAAGACGCGCACGGCCGCGTCGTGGTGCCGGGGTTCTACGACGGCGTGCGCGAGCTCTCGCCGGCGGAGCGCGCGGAGATCGCGATGCTACCGTTCGACCCCGCTAAGGAAGCGCATGCGCTCGGCGTGCGCGAGCTCACGGGCGAAAGCTCGCGCCTCCCGCTCGAGCGGATGTGGTTTCGCCCGACGCTGGAGATCAACGGCATGTACGGCGGCTATCAGGGCGCGGGCTCCAAGACGATCATCCCATCCTTCGCGACGGCGAAGCTCACGGCGCGGCTCGTGCCGCACCAGGATCCCGAAGCGGTGAAGCACGCGGTCGCGACGTTCGTGCAGCGCACCGCGCCCAAAGGCGTGCGCGTCGACATCAGCTCGCACGGCGACGTGCGTGCGGTCGAGACCTCACGCGATCATCCCGCCGTCGCCGCGGCGGCGCGCGCGATGGAGCTCGGCTTCGGAAAAGCGCCGGTGTTCATCGGCACCGGCGGCACCATCGGGCCGGTGTCGTCGTTCGACCGCATCCTGCACTTACCGCAGGTCCTCATCGGCGTCGGCCTCCCCGACGACGCGATCCACGCGCCCAACGAGAAATTCGATCTCGCTCAGTTCCACGGCGGGATCGAGACGATGACGTACTTGTACGACGAGCTCGCCGCCGCGCTGAAGAAGTGAGCTTCACCGAGCGTTTCGCCGATCGTGCCGCGGATTACGCCGCCGGACGCCCGTCGTATCCCGCGGCCGCGATCGATGCGCTGTTCGACGGGCTCGGCGATGCGCGCGACGTGTTCGTGGCGGATCTCGGCGCCGGCACGGGGATTTCGTCGCGCCTGCTCGCCGAGCGCGGCGCGCAGGTTCTGGCGATCGAGCCCAATCAGGCGATGCGCGAAGCCGCTGAGCCCTACGCGCGCGTCGAGTGGATCGCCGGCACCGCCGAATGGACGGGGCTCGATGAGGCGAGCGTCGATCTCGTCACGGCGTTCCAGGCGTTTCACTGGTTCGACCAGGCGAAGGCGCTGCGCGAGATCGTGCGCATCCTGCGGCCGGGCGGCCGTGCCGCGGTGATCTACAACGAGCGCGACGAGAGCGATCCGTTCACGGCAGCGTATGGCGAACTCGTGCGCGCGTACGCCCTGGACGACACCGAGCGACGCCGGGCCGACGGACTCGAAACCTTCGCCGCGTTCGAGGGCTGGCACGCGCGCCGCCGCGTCGACGTGCGCAACGCGCAGCCGCAAGACCTGGAGGGTGTGCTGGCGCGGGCGCGCAGCTCGTCCTACTTGCCGAAAACCGGACCTCGGGCGGACGAGCTCCACGAGGCCGTTCGCGCGCTGTTCGCGCGCCATGCGCACGACGGCCGCGTCGTGATGACGATGCGCACGATCGTCGCCATCGGCGACGCCGGCGCGGACGGCGGTTGAGTATGGACATAACTCGGCAACCCGCCGACGATCCGATCATGCTGAAATCGGCGGGTGATATGGAAGCGACAGTCAAGACGCACGCGATCACCGTTGCGGAGTTCGACCGGATGGTTGAAGCGGGCGTGTACGGGCCCGAAGACCGGATCGAGCTCATCGACGGCCAGTTGATCGACGTGCCGCCCCAGGGAGCGCCCCACTTTGGAACGCTCACCCGCTTTGAACACCGTCTGCGGGCTGCTTTTGGAACGCGAGCACAAGTACGAGGACAGGGTCCGCTTCCGCTGGGCGCCGATTCGCAGCCCGAGCCCGATGTCGCGCTCGTCCGATGGAACGAGCGCTTCTACAGCGACGCGCACCCGTCCGTTCAAGAGACGTATGCGGTGGTCGAAATTGCGTATTCTTCGCTGCAATTCGACCGCGGGGTCAAGCGCCGCATCTACGGCGCCGGGCGTGTCCCAGAGTACTGGATCGTCGACCTCGGAGCGGAAACGATCGAAATATATCGAGAGCCGCACGATCTCGGGTACGCCCCGCCGGCTATATTTCGACGAGGACAGAGCGTCGCGTTTGCGGCTTTTCCGGACGTCCTCTTTTCCGTCGACGAGTTGCTCGGCTGACTACCGTGGCGCGGCTTCGGATCGGGATCGACGTCGGCGGGACGTTTACCGACGTCGTCGCCGTCGACGCTGAGACGCGCGCGATGGTCGCGTCGGTGAAGGTGCCGACCACGCACGATCATCCCGACGGCGTCGCGGCCGGGATCGTCGCGGGCCTCGAGCGGCTCCTGAACGAGCACGCGATCGCGCCCGAGTCGATCGCATTCATCGCGCACTCGACGACGCAGGCCACGAACGCGCTGCTCGAAGGCGATGTCGCCAAGGTGGGCGTCGTCTCGCTTGGCGGCCCCGTCGCCCGCGCGTTTGCGCGCTTCGCACCGTTCGCGTTGGCGGAAGGAATCCGGTTCGCGCCGGCGTGGTTCGACGGGCGTGACGCGAACGTGCTCGACGCGTTGCGGGACGCGGGTGTCGAAGCCGTCGCGGTGAGCGAGCCGTTCGCGGTGGACCGCCCGCAGCGCGAGAACGCGCTCGTCGCCGCGGCGCGCGACAGCGGGCTCGCGGCGACGAGCGGCGCGGAGGTGTCGACGCAGTACGGCTTGCGCGCGCGGACGCGTACCGCCGCGCTCAACGCCGCGATCTTGCCGCGCATGCTGCGTACGTCGCGCGTCACCGCACGCGCAGTGACCGACGCGCGCATTCCGGCGCCGCTGATGATCATGCGCAGCGACGGCGGCGTGATGGACGTCGCCGAGGTCGAACGGCGTCCGATCCTCACGATGCTTTCCGGTCCGGCGGCGGGGATCGCGGGTGCGCTGTTCCACGAAAACGTCACCGACGGAATCTTCATCGAAGTCGGCGGCACGAGCGCCGACTGCTCGGTGATCCGGCGCGGCCAGCCGCAAATGCGGCCCGCGCGAATCGGCGGCCACCGCACGCTGCTGCGCACGCTCGACGTGCGCACGATCGCCGTCGCGGGGGGCTCGCTCGCGCGCGTCGCCGGCGGGCGCGTCGTCGACGTCGGCCCGCGCTCCGCGCACATCGCCGGATACCGCTACGCCGCGTTCACGGATCCGGCGCTCCTCGAAGGCGCGCGCGCGGCACTCGACGGCGGCTTCGTCGCGCTCGTCGCGCGCGACGGCACGCGAATCGCGATCACGCCGACGTGTGCGGCGAACGTTCTCGGCGTCGTCCCCGCCGATGCCTTCGCCTACGGCGACGCAGCCGCGGCGCGCATCGCGTGCGAGCGTGCGGGCGCCGCGCTGGGGTTGAGCGCCGAGGAGCTCGCGCGCGCGATTCTCGACCGCGCGACCGCGCGGCTGCGGGCGACGTTGGACGAGCTGATCGCCGACTACGCGCTCGAGCGCGCGAACGTCGTGCTGGTCGGCGGGGGCGGCGGCGCGGCGGCCATCGTTCCCTACGCCGCGCAGCAGCTCGGCTTCGCGCATCGCATCGCGCGCGACGCGCAGGTGATCTCGCCGCTCGGCGTGGCGCTCGCGCTCGTGCGCGACGTCGTCGAGCGCACGATCGTCGACCCGACGCCGGCCGATCTGGCGCGCGTGCGGCGCGAGGCGATGGACGCGGCCGTCGCCTCGGGGGCCGCACCGGACCGCGTCGAGGTGGTGGTCGAAGTCGA
>JAXDMA010000381.1:0-17531 GCA_034666305.1 Vulcanimicrobiota bacterium | reverse complement strand
TCTTCTGGCCTCGTTCGAGCTTCCGCGCGCGCGTCAGCTCCTCCAGCAGCACGAAGATCGACGCGGCGCCGACGTTTCCCCGCGTGGTCAGGTTGCTGAACCACTTGTCCTGCGGGATCAGCGCGCCCGCCGCCGCGAGCAGCTTGACCGTCTCGTCGCGCAGCGACTGCGACGAGTAGTGGCAGCACACGTGATCGATCTCGTCGATCACGATGCGGCCGCGCTCGACCAGCTCGACAAAGTGCGCCACCCACACCGGGATCATGGAGCGCATCAGCGCGATGTCCTGGGTGAGCATCAGCGCGCCCGCGCGCGCAGCCGCGACCGGGTCGCCGTAATCGCCCCAGAACCGGAGCCGGTCCCCGTCCTGCGCGCCGCCCGCGAGCATGCTGGGCGCGAATCGGTCGGCGAACGATCGAATGTCGATCCAGTGAATCTTCAGCGAGAGGTGGCGCGCGTTGGGCGCAGGCTCGAGCACCACGGCGCCCGCGCCGTCCGACAGCGTGAACCGCAGGAACTCCGCGTCGAAGGGCGCCTCCGGCGTCGTACCTTCGCCCGCCCGCGCGTGTTCGTAGAAGCCGGGCCGAAAGTAGCGGCTCGCGAACTCGCTGCCCGACACGGCGGCGGCGCGGTGTTCGCCGATGCGCACTTGCGCGTACGCGGACTTGAGCGCCATGAGCGAGCTGGTGCACACGCTTTGAAAGCTCGCGATCTCGATCGGGCCGAGCTCGAGCTCGGCGTGCACGTGCGACGCGAGCCCCGGCAGCAAGACGTCGCCGAGCGTGGTGGCGGTGGCGAGATACGTGATGTCGCCGAGCACGAGCTCGGAGGAGTCGACCGCGGCGCCGATCGCGGCGGCTGCCATGCCTGCGTTCGAGTGCTGCGCGACGCCGGCGGTATCGAGCGCGTAGTGCCGAGACCGGATTTTGTTGTTGCGCAGCACCAGCGCCCGATAGCGCGACGGTTTTCCGCCGATTCGGCCGAGGTAGCTCTCCATCTCGTCGTTACCGACGGGCGGGCCCGGGAAAAACGCACCGAACCCGTTGATATAGACATCGAGCATTCCGTCTGGCTTTAGACGGTTGCGGTGGACAGCCTGGAGCTTTGACGGAATGGTTACGGTATGCGCGCTGTGATCCAGCGGGTCACCCGCGCCTCGGTGACGGTGGACGGGCGGATCGAAGGCGCGATCGAGCGCGGTTTGGTCGCGCTGATCGGCGTGTCCGTCGACGACACCGAGGCCGACGCCGAGGCGCTCGCGCACAAGATCGCCGGGTTGCGCGTGTTCGACGACGGCGCGGGCGCGATGAACCTCGGCGCGGCCGAGGCGGGCGCCGCGGTACTGGTGGTCTCGCAGTTCACCCTGCTCGGCGACGCGCGCAAAGGCCGCCGCCCGTCGTTCGTCACGGCTGCCCGCGGCGAGCAGGCGGAGCATCTGTACGAGCGCGTGGCCGCGGGACTGCGCGCTGCCGGGTTGCCCGTCGCGACGGGCGTCTTCGGCGCGGACATGGCGGTGGAACTCGTCAACGACGGCCCGGTCACCATCCTGATCGACACGAAGCGCGCCTTCTGAACGACGCGCCCGCCAGCAGCGGGCGCTGACCTCTCGCAATCCAGCTTCCGTTTTGTGCCGTTGTTCGGCTAAACCGTCTGAAGTACGGGGCGAGGGAGCTCATGCGACGTTTGTTCCGGGTCACCGCGATGGTGGCCGCGGCGCTGGCCGGCACCGCGAGTGCCGCGGCGGCGCATCCGCTGGGGAATTTCACCGTCAATCACCTCTCGCGCATCACGAGCGCGGGCGATACGGTGACGGTCCGCTACGTGCTCGACATGGCGGAGATTCCGGCGTTCGCCCTCGACCGGTCGCTCGACGCCGGCGGCACGCCGTCGCGCGCGACGCTGTCGGCGTGGGCGGAGTCGCACGCGAAGGCGATCGCGCCGCAACTGCGGCTCTCCATCGACGGCCGCGCCGCCGCGCTCGTCCCCACGGCGTCGACGGTACGGACGCGCCCAGGCGCCGGCGGATTGCCGACGCTGTATTTCACCGCAACATATCATGCCGCCGCCGGCCGCGGTGCGCATCGCATCACGTATCGCGACGACACCGAACCGGGTCGTCTCGGCTGGAAAGACGTCGTCACCGGCACGCAGGCCGAACCGACGCGCGAGCTGTCGTCGTACCCCAACGCGTTGCTCGGTTCGCCGCGCACGCGCCTCGCGATCGCGGCACGTATCGACGCCGCCGGGACGATCGCCGTGGACGACAAGGCCGTCGTCTCCGACGAGGCGACTGCCGGCGCGGCGCCCGCGACACCGATCGGGCGCTCCAACGCGCTGTCCGACATCCTCGCCGGCGGAGCACGCGATCCGCTCGTCGTGCTCGGCGCTCTCCTGCTCGCGATCGCGTTGGGCGCGCTGCACGCGCTCGAGCCCGGGCACGGAAAGACGCTGCTCGCGGTATCGCTCGTCGGCGCGCGTGCGACACCGCGTCAGGCAATCATCCTGGCCGTCGCGCTCACCGTGGCGCATACCGCCGGCGTGCTCGCGCTCGGCTTCGTCGTCCTCGCGGCGACGCGCTGGATCGTGCCCGAGCAAATCTATCCGTGGATCACGCTCGCGTCCGGGCTGTTCGTCACGATTCTCGGCGCGCGCGCCGTCGCGCGCGAGGTCCGCAAGCGGCTGCCGACGGCGCACGTCCACGCGCACGCCCATCCGCACGCTCATCCGCACGAGCACGGCCACGTGCACGCAGCCGATCACCATCATCACGGTCACGACGACGGTCACACCCACGTGATTCCCGGGACCGCGCCGCTGACGTTTCGCACGGCCGTCATCGCGGCGGCGAGCGGCAACGTGGCGCCGTGTCCGGCTGCGCTCGTCGTGCTCCTGGCGGCGATCAGCCTGCATCGCATCGGCTACGGTCTGGCGCTGATCGTCGCGTTCAGCGTCGGGCTTGCGCTGGTGCTGACCGTCCTGGGCATCGCCGTGGTGCGCAGCGCCGCCTGGCTCGTTGCCCGGCCGCAGTTCGACCGGGTCGCGCGCTTCGCGCCGCTCGTCACCGCGTCGGTCATCGCGGTCGTCGGCGCCGTCATGGTCGGTCAGGGCTTCGCCGCGCAGGGCGCCGGCGCGCCGGCGCTGCTCGTGACGTCACTCGTGCTCGTGGCCGTCGCGGGATATGCGTTCGCATGGCATCAGCACCGCCTTCCGGCCGAGGCGCACGCGTGATCGGGTCGAGCGCGTTCACCGTTTTCGTGCTCGGGATGCGGCACGGCGCCGATCCCGACCACCTCGCGGCGATCGACAACGTCACGCGCAATGCGTACGCCAAGACGCCGCTGCTGAGCCGGTTCGCCGGCACGCTCTTCGCCGGCGGACACACGATCATGGTGCTCGCGATCTCCGTGCTGATCGGGCTGCTCGGCACGCGCTTCGCTGCGCACGGCCAAACGATCGAGCGGATCGGCGCGTGGGTGTCCATCATCGTGCTGCTCGCGATCGCGGCGATGAACGTGCGCGCGCTGCGTTTCGGCTCGCTGCGGGTCGCGGGCGCAAAAACACGCTTGCTGCCGCGCCGGCTGCGCGATGGTTCCAGCGCGCTGCTCGCCGTTCCGATCGGACTGCTCTTTGGATTCGGCTTCGAGACGTCGAGCCAGATCGCGACATACGTGCTCGTCTTCGGCGTCGACGCCGGAATCGTGGGCGGCTTGCTCGTCGGTGCGATGTTCTCCGCCGGAATGATCTGCACCGATACCCTCGACTCGGTGCTCGTCCACCGTTTGGTCTCCTACCGTTCCGATCGTCTGCCCGCGCTGATGCGCGTGTGGATCTTGTCGGTCACCACCCTGGCCGTCGTCGTCGCCGCGTATCAGCTGGCGCAGATTCTCGGCTGGCACTCGCCGGTGAGCGAACTCACCGTCAGCGCGGCGCTCGTCGCCGCTCTGGTTCTCGTGTTCGCCTACGTTTTCGTGCGTACGCGCCGCCCCGCTCTCAACGCTCCGCCCCTTGCGGCGGTCATTTCAGGAGAACCCCTATGAACTCGCGCTCAAGCGCGTTCGGCGGCGGCCTCGCCGTCCTCGCGCTCGTCCTGACCGGGGTCCTGTTCAACGTGCAAACCGCGCGGAGTTCGGACCACCAGGACTCACCTACGACGGTCGCGCGTCCCGCGGCCGACATCACCGACGTCTTCGTGTATCCCGCGGGTGACAACCCCGCGAACGTCGTGCTGCAGATGGATCTCGATCCGCTGCTCACGCCCGCCACGGCACCGGCGGCAGCGCTCGATCCGGGCGTGCTCTATCAATTCAAGATCGCGCACGGAACGAACGCCGGCGTCGAAGACATGGTCATCCAGCTGCAGGCGAGCGGCGCCGGCGCGAGCCAGACGGTCAACGTCTACGGGCCGTTCACGCCGTCGACCACCGGCGTGCTCTCGAGCGTCAACACGGCCGCGCTCGCCGGAAGCGTCGCGTTCGGTTCGGCGACGGCGGCGCCGCTGACCAACGGCATGCGCGTGTTCGTCGGTCCGCGTGCGGACCCGTTCTTTTTCGACCTGTTCGCGTTCTTCGCGTTCCTGCCCGACCGCAATTACCAGACGGCGGGATCGGCGCCGAAGGCACCGTTCTCGTTCTTGTTCCCGGCGCCCGCCGGCGTCTTCGCGAGCTGCAAGCAAGGCACGCCGTCCGACGCGCTGTCGGCGAACTCGTTCAACGTGCTCTCGATCGTGATCGAAGCGCCGCGGACGCTGATTGCGCCGGCGAGCGGCTCGCAGAAGATCCATCTTTGGACGACGACCAGCACCCAGAGCGGAGCCTAACCCACATGCGACAATCACTGCTCACCTTCGCGGCGATCTACGCCGTGGTGCTCGGCACCTCGAGCTGCAACGGCGGCGCGGCCAACGTGCCCGCGTTCAACAGCGGCACGCCCGGGGCCGGCGCCCAGTACATCCAGCTCGAACGCCTCGCGCGTCCGGCCGTCAAAGAGCTGTTCCAGCAGTTCTCCAACCACGACGGCACCAACCGCACGTCGCCCGCGGCGTTGCCGCTGTCGTCGCAGACGCTCTATCAGGAGATCGGTTCGTTCACGACGGCCGTCGCCGGGCGCGATGCCGCGCACGCGGCAACGCTGCAAGCGATCCTCATCCCGGACGAGATCGCGGCGGACCTCAGCAACCTCACCGACAAGGCGTCCTACTTGGGCGTCGAAACCGGCGGCGCGACCGGCGGGACGTTCGGCGGACGCGGCCTGCCCGACGACGTCATCGATATCTCGCTGGGCGCGGTGTTCGGCAACACGCTCACAGCGCTGGGTCTCGTGCCCGACGACGGCAAACAGTCGCCGTGCCTGACCACGGACAACGTCCCGCAAAAGAACGCGCAGGACAACGTCACCCCGGCCGTGTTCCCGTATGTCGGGGCGCCGCACTAAGCTGCGCGTCTCCCCGGTCACCGTCATCGTCGCGGGCGCGCTCGTCGCGTTCGCGGCGTGGCCGGTGTATCTCGGTGCGCGCACGCAAGCGGCAGGCTCGCCGGCTGCGGTGCTCACGTCCGCACCGGTCAAACCCGACTGGCGTACGCGCGATCCGAACATCACGTTCCTCGAATCACGAGCGGCCAAGACGCACGGCGACATGCTCACGCCGCGGTTGCTGTCCGCGGAATACCTGCAGCGATACCGCGAGCGCGGCGACATCGGCGACGTCGTTCGGGCCGAACACGCCGCGCGAGCCTCGCTCGCCGCGATGCCGCACCGCAACGTCGCGGGCGATGCCGCGCTCGCCGGCGCGTTGCTCACGCTCCATCGTTTCCGCGAGGCGAAGGCCGCGATCGTGGACGCGCGCCGCAGCGAGCCGGGCAACACCGGGCTGGCGGCGGAAGAAGCGGGGCTCGATCTCGAACTCGGCGACGTCGACGGCGCTCGCCGGCTCGTCGCCGCGCATCGCGGCGATCCGGCATTCGACGTGGTCGCCGCGCGGTTGGACGAAGAAACCGGCCGGCTCGCCGAAGCCCGGGTGCTCGTCGACGCTGCGATGCGCCGCGCGGACGCGATCTACGATACCCCCGCCGAGCGCCGTGCGTGGCTGCACGCGCGCGCCGCGGAGCTCGCGTTCGAGGCCGGCGACCATACCGCGGCGCGCGCCGCCGCGCAGGATGCGCTCGCGATCTTCGCCGGCCACGTACGCGCGCTGACGATCCTTGCGCGTGTCGAGCTTGCCGACGGCAGACATGCGCAAGCCGAAGACGCCGCGCAGCGCGCCGTCGCGATCCAGCCCAATCCGGAGGTGCTGGGAATGCTGGCCGACGCGCAGGCGGCCCGCGGCAACGAGAGCGGCGCGGCGGCGACGCGCGACGAGATCTTCGCCGTGGAAAGGATCGGCGACGCACAGCGCGTCGACGACCGGCTGATCGCCGTGTACGAGGCCGATCATCGCGTTCGGGTGGACGACGCGTACGCAATCGCTCAACGCGAGCTCCTCGTGCGCGACGACGTGTACGCCGAGGACACGCTCGCGTGGGCGGCGGCGCGATCGGGCCACTGGGACGTCGCGCGCTCTGCGATCGCCCGCGCGCTCCGGTACGGCATCGAAGACCCGCGCGTTCGAGCGCACGCCGCGGAGATCGCGGCGCACGTCTCAGGCTAGCTGCCGCGCCAGCGCGGTGGGCGCTTGTCGAGAAAGGCGGTGAGGCCCTCGCGGAAGTCCGCGCTTCCGTAACAGGCGCGAATCAAGTCATCGTCGTCCGCCGGCGGCGCGGCGGAGCGCAGCCGGCGGCACATCTCCTTGCTCGCGCGCAGCGTCAGCGGCGCGAGCGCGGCGATCTCTTCGGCGAGCGCTTGTGCGCGTGCGTGGAGATCGGCTTCGTCGCCGACGACATCGGTGAGAAACCCGGCCCTGTGGGCTTCGTTCGCGTCGAGCAGCTTTCCGGTCAGCAGCAGCGTCTTCACGGCGTCCAGCCCCACGATGGCGGCGACGCGGGCGATGTTGCGCAGCGAGATGCAGTTGCCCAGCGTGCGCGCGATCGGGACGCCGATGCGCGCAGATGGTGCGCCGATGCGCAGATCGCACGCGGCGGCGATGCTGACGCCGCCGCCCGTGCACGCGCCTGCGATCGCAGCGATCGCCGGCACGCGGATCGCGTCGAGCGCCGCGATCACCGCTTCGATCCGCGCTTCGTACGCGATGCCGTCGCCGGGGCCCGTGAACGCGCGAAACTCGCCGATGTCCGTGCCGGAGACGAACGCCTTCCCGCCGGCGCCGGTGAACACGACCACGCGGACGTTCTCGTCGGCGTTCAGCTCGCCGGCGATCTCTCGCAGGCGTTCCCACATCGCGAACGTCAGCGCGTTGCGCGCTTCGGGCCGGTCGAAGGTCACCCAGGCGATTCCAGCGCCACGCCGCTCGACGCGAATCATGCGAGCACCGTCACGCCGGCACGCGCCAGGCGCGCCAGCTCGTCGTCGGCGATGCCGAGACCGCGCAGCACGTCGGCGGAATCGGCGCCGAGCACCGGACCCGCGCGCTCGATGCGCGCCGGCGTTTCGGAGAAGCGCATCGGCGAACCGATTTGCCGCACCGGGCCGAGCGTCGCGTGGGGCGCGTCGACGAAGAAGCCGCGTGCGGCGAGATGCGGATCGTTGAACACCTGATCGAACCGCAGGATGGGGCCGCAGGGGATCCCCGCGTTCGTCAGCAGCGCGGTCCAGTGCGCCGACGGCTGCGTGGTCGTCGTCGCCTCGATCTCGGCGATCAGCGCTGCGCGGTTCTCCATGCGGCGCTCGTTGGTCGCGAAACGCTCGTCGCCCGCGAGCGCATCGAGACCGAACTCGGTGCAGCAGCGCAGCCAGTGCGGCTGCGTGTTCGCGCCGAACGTGAACCAGCCGTCCGCCGAGCGCACGGCCTGGTACGGCGCGATCGCTTGATGCGCGGAACCGTTCGGACGGGGCACCTCGCCGGTGGCGAAGTACCGGCCGGCCTCCCACACGGCGAACGACACGGCCGACTCGAACAGCGACACGTCGATGAATTGCCCGCGCCCATCGCGATCGCGTGCGCGCAGCGCGGCGAGCACCGCGATCGTCGCGTAGAGCGCGGCCGTGAGGTCGGCGATCGGGACGCCCACCTTAACGGGTGCGGAGTCCGGCTCGCCGGTGATGCTCATCAGCCCCGACATCGCTTGCGCGATGATGTCGAGCCCCGCGAGCTGCGCGTACGGTCCGTCGTTGCCGAAGCCGGTCGCCGCGAGGTAGACGAGCCGCGGCGACTCCTCGATCAACGCGGCGTGACCGAGGCCGAGCGCGTCCATCGTGCCGGGACGGAGGTTTTCGATCACCACGTCGGCGCTCGCAACGAGCCGGCGGAACACGGCCTTGCCGTCCGCGGATTTCAGGTCGAGCGCGACGCTGCGCTTGTTGCGGTTGAGACGCACGAAGTTCGAGCTCTCGTCCCCGATGAACGGACCCGTCGTGCGGGTGAGGTCCCCGCCGCGGGGGTTCTCCACCTTGAGGACCTCCGCGCCCAGATCGGCGAGCTGCATTCCGCAGAACGGTACGGCCATGAAATTACCGACTTCGACGACGCGGATGCCGTCGAGCGGCGGAAGAGCGGAGCGCATGCGCTCAGGGCATTGAGCCCTGGCGGACGGCGACTCCTCGTGAGGCGAGGCCGGGAGCGCTCGATAACGTCTACAGTGTAGACGCGCCATGACGAGTAGCGGCGCGAGGATCGTCCGAAGGACCGTCGATGGTCGCTGAGGCGCGCGCCCGCACGCTGCTTGCCGTCTTCGACGACGCGCCCGCCAACCTGCGCGCGAAAATTGTCGCGATCTCCGTGCTGCTGGCCGGCATGACGGGCGTCGTATGGGCGCTTGCGCTCATCGCTTTCGCCACGCGCCCGCTGCTGCTGGGCACCGCGCTCTTGGCGTATACGTTCGGGCTGCGGCACGCGGTCGACGCCGACCACATCTCGGCGATCGACAACGTGACGCGCAAGCTGATGCAAGAGGGGAAGCAGCCGGTTTCGGTCGGATTGTTCTTCTCGCTCGGGCACTCGACCATCGTCGTGGCGTTGTCCCTCGCAATCGCCGTTACCGCGACGGTCGTCGCGCACACGATGCCGCAGCTCCAAGCCGTCGGCGGCATGATCGGAACGTCGGTTTCGGCCGCGTTTCTCTACGTGATCGCCCTGCTCAACCTGTTGGTGCTGATCGAGATCGTCGCGACGTTCCGGCGCGTCCGTCGCGGCGAACCGTATTGCGAGCGAACGCTGGACGCGTTTCTCGCCGACCGCGGGCTCATGGGCCGCTTTTTCAAACCGCTGCTGCGCAGTGTCGGGCGCAGCTGGCACATGTACCCGATCGGGGTGCTGTTCGGACTTGGATTCGACACGGCCACCGAGGTGGGTTTGCTGGGGATCGCCGCCGTCGAGGGAACGAAGGGCTTGCCGATCTTCGACATCCTGCTGTTCCCGCTGCTGTTCACCGCCGGCATGTCGCTGCTCGACACGGCCGACGGCATCCTGATGCTGGGCGCGTACGGCTGGGCGTACGTGAAGCCGATCCGCAAAATCTATTACAACATGACGATCACGCTGGTCTCGGTGCTCGTCGCGCTGCTCGTCGGCACGGTCGAGGTGCTCAGCGTCCTCGGCGGCCGGCTCCACCTGCACGGCGCCGTCTGGGAGCGCATCACCGGCCTCGGCGGGAATTTCGGACTGTTGGGCTTCGGCATCGTCGGCGTGTTCGCCGTAGCGTGGCTATTGTCGACGCTCGTGTATCGCGCGCGCGGCTACGACAAGATCGAAGCGACGGCCGTCCCGGTCGCGATCGAGAGCTGACCCGGAGGCTTGCGGCGTTGAGGTAAGCATACTATTGGGCGTAGTATGTCCGTCCGTCTTCCAGAGGTACTCTTGCTCGCCACTCGTTTCGCGATCGCCGCATTCTCGATCATCCTGACCGCTTCACCCGGTTTGGCCGCGGAGCCGCCGATGGCCCCGATGCCGGGGATGCCGATGAAGACGCCCGCACCCGCCGCAAAGAGCACGCAGGCACCCGCGGCTGCGACGCCGGCTCCGTCGATGGCGCCCATGCCGGGCATGACGAAGTCGCCGGGCCCGGCCGCGTCGATGGCGCCGGGGATGAACATGCAGCACGGGGCAGCGATGCGGATGCAGGGTGCGAACGATCTCGCGGTTCCGATGGAACGCGAGGTCAGCGGCACCGCATGGCAGCCCGACTCCGCGCCCGAGTACGGGACGATGCACGCAACGCCGGCGTCGATGCTCATGACGCACTACGCAGCGTTTCCACGCTACGTGGACACCGGCTCGACGCGCGGTTCGCGGCGTTTCGACGCGCCGAATTGGCTGATGGTCATGGGCTCGCACACGGCCGGAACGAACGCGCAGTTCGGGTATCACGCGATGATCTCGCTCGATCCGCTCACCGAGAACCGCAACGGTTACCCGCTGCTCTATCAGACCGGCGAAACGGCCTACGGCGCAGCGTTGCACGATCGCCAGCACCCGCACGATCTCTTCTCGGAGCTCTCCGCGTCTTACAGCGTGAAGACGGGGATGCGGTCGTCCGCGTATGTGTACGTGGGCTATCCGGGTGAGCCCGCGCTGGGCCCGCCGACGTACATGCACCGGCCGATCGCCTACGACATGGCGGATGCGCCGATCGGCCACCACTGGCAGGACGCCACGCACGTGACGTTCGGCGTCGTGACGGCGGGGTACGATTTCGGCCGGTTCAAGTTCGAGGGGTCGGCCTTCACCGGCACCGAGCCCAACGAGTTTCGTTACAACTTCGATCGCCCGCACCTCGACTCGTACGGCGGCCGCGTGTCGTGGAATCCGAACGCAAACGTCGCATTGCAGATCTCAAACGGCTACATCAAGTCGCCCGAGGTGCTCGACCCGAACGTCGATCAGCACCGCACGACCGCCTCCGTCCTCTACAACAAGGCGTTGGGGTACGAATCGAATTGGTATGCCGGCGCGGTGTGGGGAAGAAACCGGCCGACCGGCGTTTCACCGGCGAGCAGCGCGTATTTGCTCGAGACGGATTACCGGCGCGACGGCAACGCGTATTACGCGCGATTCGAGCGCGTGCAAAAGGCCGGACAGGAGCTGGTGCTGCCCAATCCGTTCGTCGCCGGCACGCTGTTCGACGTCGGCTCGTATACGTTCGGATACGTGCGCGACCTCAACCGGCAAGTGAACGGAACGCGCGTCGGCCTGGGCGCGCAGATCACGTTCGCGCCGAAATCCGCCGGCCTCGATCGGTATTACGGGGCCGGTACGCCGGCGGCGTTCCAGGTGTTCCTGCGGCTGCGCCCAACCGCGACGACGATGAACGCATCGGAACCGGGGTTGGTGACGGGCAGGCGCCGCTGATGCTCGCGAAGCTCGCCGAAGCGCTGATGCTTGCCGCCGGCATGGCATGGCAAGTCGGCTGGAGCCTGATCCTCGGCTTTGCGTTGTCGGGGCTCGTGCAAGCCGTCGTTTCCAAGGAACGCATGCAGCGCGTGCTCGGCCGCGACGGCGTGCGCGAGATCGCGCTTGCGACCGGGTTCGGAGCGGTGAGCTCGAGCTGCTCGTACGCGTCGGCGGCGATGAGCAAGACGCTGTTCAAAAAAGGCGCTGCGCTCATCCCGAGCCTCGCGTTCTTGTTCTCGTCCACGAACCTCGTGCTCGAATTGGGCGTCATCTTGTGGCTGCTCATGGGCTGGCAGTTCACCGCGGCGGAGTGGATCGGCGGACTGGTCTTGATCGCGATCATGACCGTGCTGGTCAAGCTGACGTATCCGAAGAAACTCGTCGAAGAGGCGCGCCGGCGCGTCGACGAGACCGGCGGGCACGATCACGGTTCGATGGAAGGCGAAGGGCGCAATGTCGTCGAGCGCTTGCGCGACCCCGGCACGCGCATCGCCGTCGCGCAGAACTTCGCGATGGACGTCTCGATGCTGTGGAAGGATCTGCTGGGGGGCTTCGTCATCGCGGGCGCGCTCGGCGCGTTCGTCCCCGCCGGTGCGTGGAAGGCGCTGTTCCTCGACGGCGCGGCGCCCGGCGTGCAGCTCGTGGGCAACGCCGTCGCCGGACCGGTCATCGCGGTGCTGTCGTTCGTGTGCTCGATCGGCAACGTGCCGATGGCGGCCATCTTGTGGGCGAGCGGAATCTCGTTCGGCGGCGTGCTCGCGTTCTTGTACGCCGATCTGATCGTGCTGCCGCTGCTCGACATCTATCGCAAGTACTACGGCGCGCGCATGATGCTGTACATCGTCGCCGTGTTCTTCACGACGATCGTCCTGTCGGCGATCGCCATGGACCTGGCGTTCTCGGCGCTGCACATGGTGCCGCGGCCCAACCCGAACATCCGTCACGACCTGACGATGTTCTCGTTCAATTACACCTTTTGGTTGAATCTGGCGTTCGGCGCGCTCGCGCTGTATCTGTGGCGGCTCGACGCCCGGAACCCGATGCAGCACCATGGACACGGAGACGGCACCCACGCCGACGCCCACCAGGGCGGTTAGCGAACGAGCGCTCGCCGGAGCGGACGCTCGGCCTTGCCACGGCAGTAAGATGTGATACACTATCTGTAACAAGAGATACAGATTGGTGGCTCCTCGTGAACTGGCTGCTCCTGATCAGCACGCTTCCCGGTCAAAACGGCGCCCTGAGAATCAGCGTTTGGCGCGCGCTCAAGGCGCTGGGCGTCGGGAACCTCCGCGACGGCGCCTACCTGCTGCCCGACCGGCCGGATCTCGCCGCCGCGTTTGGGGCGCTCGAGCGGGACGTGATCGCCTCGGGCGGGACCGCGTACCTGTTCCGCATCCACGGCGAATCGGACGACGAGAATGCCCGGCTCTGCGCGCTGTTCGATCGCAGCGACGAGTTTCGCGCACTCACCGATGCGGCGCACGAGCTGAGTAGCCAACTCGCTGACCGCTCCGAGGCCGACGTGCGCCGGTCCGTTCGTCAATTGCGCCGCGACAGCGTGGCCCTGCAGGCGGTCGACTATTTCGGCAGCCGCGGGTTGGACGGCGTGCAGCGCAGCTTGGAAAAGCTCGAGCACCACGTGGTGCGAACGTTTTCACCGGACGAGCCCAGTGCGGTCGATGCGACGATCAAGCGCCTCGCGCGTAAGGATTTTCAAAGGCGGCGGTGGGCGACGCGCCGCCACCTGTGGGTGGACCGCGTCGCCAGCGCCTGGCTCATCCGGCGGTTCATCGACGAGCAGGCGACGTTTTTATGGCTCGACGACCCGAAGACGCGTCCGAAAGGCGCGCTCGGCTTCGACTTCGACGACGCGGATTTCACGCACGTCAATCATCTGACGACGTTCGAAGTCTTGGTCTTGACGTTCGAACTCGAAGAAGATCGCGCGCTCGGCAAGCTCGGCGCGATGGTGCAGTACCTGGACATCGGCGGCCCGTCCGTCCCCGAGGCCGCGGGGTTCGAGGCGATCCTTTCGGGCCTGCGCGATCGCGCAGCCGGCGACGACGCGCTTCTCGACGGTGCGAGCGCGATGTTGGACGCGCTTTACGACTCGTTCGGGAGCGCCGGCACGCATCCGTGATGCGCGCGATCTTGATCGCGCGTGCCGCGCGCTCGCTGGCGTACGGCGCGCTCGCCGTCGTGCTTGCCGAGGCTCTCGCTGCACGCGGATTTTCCCCGGTCGGGATCGGCGCCGCGATCACCGTCGCGCTGCTCGCCGGCGCGCTGGCGTCCGCGTGTACCGGCCGGCTCGTGCGTGCGTTCGGCTCGCGAACGACGTTTGCGGCAGGCGGCGTCGCGATGATCGTCGCCGCATTGCTGATGGCCGGCGGCGAGCCCGCGATCGTCTGCGCGTGCTTGCTCGGCGTCGTGAGTCCCGGCGGTCAGGACGTCGGACCGTTCGCGGGAATCGAGCAGGCCGCGCTCGCCGATGATCCCGCCGCCGTAACGCGGCGCCTTTCCGTGTACAACGTCGTCAGCGCGGCGGCGATCGCCTTCGGCGCGCTCGCCGCAGCCGTGCTGCCGTATGGCGGCGTGCTCGTTCTCTACGGCGCCGCCGGCGGTGTCGTCGCGGCGGTCGCGTTCTGCTTGCGCGATCTCGGTGTACCGGTCGCCGGGCCGGCGCAGCACGACGTGCCGCGGTTCGGGATCGTCGAGCGGCTTGCAGCGCTGTTCGCGCTGGATGCGTTCGCGGGAGGATTCATCGTCCAAGCGTTCATCGCGTACTGGTTCGCCGTGCGCTTCGGCGCCGGCGCTCACACGATCGGGCCGTTGCTGTTCGGCGCAAACCTGCTCGCGGCGGCGTCCTATCTGCTGGCGGCGCAGGTCGCAGCGCGGATCGGCTTGCTCAACACGATGGTCTTCACGCACCTGCCGTCCAACGTCTTGCTTTGCGCGCTGCCGTTCATGCCGACGTTACCGCTCGCCGCCACGGTGTTGCTGCTGCGCTCCGCGCTGTCGCAGATGGACGTGCCGACCCGCCAGGCGTACACGCTCTCGCTCGTGCCGCCGCACGATCGCGCTCGCGCCGCGGGAGTGACGGCGGCCGTGCGTCCCGCGGCGGCCTCGGTTGCGCCGGTGCTGACCGGCATCGCGTTTCAGTTCGCCGCGGCGGGACTTCCGTTCGTCTTGGCGGGGGTGATCAAGATCGCGTACGACTTGTCGCTGCTCGTGACGTTTCGAGGTGTACCGTTGGACGACGCACGGGCGAAGCGGTCGCGCTGAGCGGTTCAGACCCCGGCCGTCGTACCCACGCCGTCGGCCGCGAGCCAGCGGTCCAGATGATCGAGATACTCCGGGCCGAACGTGTCCAACAAGCACGCGCGGTATGCGTCGTACGCGGCGGGCGTTTCGGCGAGCCGCGCTTCGAGGACGCGGCGATGGATCGCCATGTACCCTTCGCGCAGCCGGAGTCCGCCGTGGATCAGCTCGAGGAGGATCTCGCTGACGGATTTATCGCGATGGAGCATCAGCCGCGATTCGAGCCATTGGTCGAGCGCGGCGGGCAAACGAGTCGAGCGGGTCGGGCCCATCGAGCCCGAGCCCTTGACGCGGCTCATCCGCGTGCTAGTGCTCGTGCCGGTGTTCGGCTTCGTGCTCGTGCGGATGAGCGTGCACGACGCCGTCGTCGTGCTGGTGCGGATGTTCGTGACCGGCGGGATGTTCGTGCTCGTGCTGATGGTCGTGATCGGCGTGCCCGTGTTCGTGCGAATGTTCGACGCCGTCCGCATGGTGGTGAGGATGCTGGTGCTGGTCGGCCATGGCGTTGGATTCGGGCCGCGGGCGGCGGCCGCCCTCCGGCCGGGGCGGGATCGAACCTGCGCCGCGCCGTACGCGACGTGCGGTGACCACACCGATCGACCCGCCGAGCAAGGCCGAAGCCAAGACCGACGCGCGCGCGTACGTGCTCGGGGGAAATGCGAGCACGCTCGCGTTCGCGTCGAGCCTCGTGCCGGAGAACAAGCAGGTGACGGCGTGGCTCGTTCCGCTCGCGTGGACGCCGATCGGCGTCGTCCTCGGCGAGAACTGGCAGCGCGTCGGGATCGCAGCCGACAACCTCGCGGGCTGGACGGATCAGACGTTCGATCCCGGCGACGAGCGGTCGTTCGTCTCATCGTTGCGCGAGCTCGAACTGCTGGCGCGCGTCGGCTGGTCCACCCCGGTGCCCGAGGTCCTTGCCGAAGATACGATCGTCAATCCGGAAGATCTGCCCGAAGACATCCTCGACGCGCTCGCGCACGCACCTGAATCGCTCGTGCAGTGCGCGATCTGCCGGCGCACCTGCGTGCGCGATCACTTCGTGTGGAACGAGCGGCGGCTGTGCGCGTGGGATTACCATCAGACCGTGTTCGGCAAGCGCGGTCCGTGGCGTGAAGCGCCGTACGAGGACCGTTTTTGGGAGACGATCCCGCACGCGGCGTACGTTGCGGGGCCGCTGCTCGAAGAAGTTTCCGTCGACGCGGTGCTCGCGATCGACGGTCTCGAGGACGAGCTCGCGCACCGCCTCATCAACGAAGCGATCGGCGCCGACGCGGCGCACCCATACCTCGCCGTGAGTACCAGCGGCGGATACACGCTGCTGCGCGAGCGCGCGGAGCGATCGTCCTGACCGACCGCGCGATCGCGCGGCTGGGCGCGGTGTTCATCGTCTTGTTCGCCGTGCTCGCGCTGCGCCAGATCTGGCTGCAGGTGGTGGTCGGGCCGGCCCTTTCGGCGAATCAGTACAATCCGCGTCACACCGCCATCGCGGTCGGCCGCGGCTCGATTCTCGCAACCGACGGGACGCCGCTCGCGATCACGCGCGGTTCGAAGCGCGCATACCCGCAAGGCGCGCTGGTCGCGCAGGCCGTCGGGTACGCATCGTCACGTTACGGGACGTCCGGACTCGAAGACGCGTACGATCGCGTGCTCGCCGCGCATACCGACGCCGTCGATCCGATGTCGCAGCTCGCGCAGATCTTGGCCGGCAAGCGTGGCGCGCCGCGCGGCGCCGACGTCGTGACGACGCTCGACCTCACGGTGCAAAACGCGCTCGTCGCCGGACTGTCGCGTCACGCGCGCGCGGCGGGCGTCGTGCTCGATCCGCGCACCGGCGCCGTGCTCGCCCTCGCGTCGGTACCGTCGTACGACCCCAACGCGCTCGACCGGCAGTGGCCCGCGCTCATCAAGGATCCCGCGTCGCCGCTGCTCGACCGCTCGACCGGCGGGCTCTATCCGCCCGGTTCGACATTCAAGATCGTCACCGCCGCCGACGCGCTCGACGCGGGCGTCGTTACGCCGCAGTCGACGTTCAGCGACGCGGGGGGCTTCACCGTCGGCAATTTCACCGTCCACAACGACGAAGAAGAAGTCACGGGCACGCAGGACCTCGCCGGCGCGTTCGCACTGAGCTCGAACGTCGACTTCGCGCAGATCGCGCTCAAGATCGGCGTCGACACCTGGTTCGCGTACGCGCAGAAGTGGGGGTTCGGCCAGCCGGAGGATTTCGACATCCCGGTCACGCGCGACCGGCTCCCGGCCAAGAAGGACGTGTACGCCGGCATCCTCGCGCAACTCGGCTTCGGCCAGGCGTCGCTGCTCGTGACGCCGATGCGCATGGTGCTCATCGATGCGACGATCGCGCACGACGGCACGACCCCGCGGCCCTACCTCGTGCGCCGCGTCGCCGGCAGCGAGACCGGGATCGCGACGCGCCCCGAGACCCTAGCGCAGCCGATCTCCGCCGACACGGCCCACGCGGTTCGCGACCTCATGGTCGGCGTCGTGAAGCGCGGCACCGGCACGGCGGCCCGCCTGCCCGACGTGACGGTCGCGGGCAAGACGGGGACCGCGACCAACCCCCACGGCCGCTCGCACGCGTGGTTCGTCGCCTTCGCGCCGGCCGAAGCGCCGCGCGTCGCGGTCGTGGTGGAGAACGTCGGGTACGGAGGCACCTATGCCGCCCCGGTCGTGCGCGAGGTCCTGCGGGTCGCCCTCGCCCGCCAGAGAACGTAAAGAAGCAATGGCGGCGGAGCGAGCGCAGGAGAATCACGCC
>JAXDMA010000380.1:0-9466 GCA_034666305.1 Vulcanimicrobiota bacterium | reverse complement strand
TCGAATGAGCTCGAGCCCAACAGGCGGCCTTCCCGTGCGCTCACGAAGATCGTGGGCTGTTTCACGAGCCCGCGCGACGTAGCGAAACGATAGAGCGGATCCTCTTCCTCAGCCGTCACTCGCTGGCTCATCGCGGGAGCATACACCGTCAACGGATCGATACCGGTCAGCCGCTTGAGGACCGCGGCCATCGGCGTCCACCCATCTTGGGCCGTCTCTTCGGAAGCGTGTCCCCGCCCCGCAATGACGAACACCTTCGCCCGCGGGTCGAGATCGAAGACTCGCGCTTTGATATTTTCCGCTTGCGTCCGATCGCGGAAACTCGCGTCGCCGCTGGGGCCGCGCTCCTTCGTGTCGTACGCGATCAGCTTGTAGCCCATGTCTTGGGCAACGCGCACCGCGGAGGCGAAGACGGGATCCAGCAAATAATATCCCGACTGATAGTCAGGATGTTTGAAGCCGGGCCTCATCACCTCATCGGCAAACGTCTCTGCCGCAAGGTAGCGATAGCCTTGACGCCACAGCGCGCGCAACAAGGACTCATACAGAGAACGCGTTTGCGGCAGGTGGTGCTCTTCGCCAAAAACGACGACGCGAGTTTTTCTCGCTTCCCGCTCGATGACCGTTAAAGCACGCTCGGGTTCATACGATGCGGGGATAGCGTTTTCAACGCTCGGCGTTTTTCTGTGGTATGCCGGCAGGCTCATCGCCTGAACTCCGGCGAGCGGGAAGCCTAAGAACTCCTCGAAGTTCGAGCGAATCTCCGGATACACGCCACCGAAAATTTTCGACTGCTGATACTTCGGCTCGAGGTCGACCATCGCGGCATACGTGGCCAGCGGGTTCCCGGCTTCTAATTCTTCTTTCTTGAGCAGTCCCGGAAATACCAATGCGTCCGGCTGAGAAATCACGCTTCCGGAGTCGAACGCCGGCGCTGCTGCGGTGCTTTGCGTTAGCAGCAGCCAAACAATCAAGACTAGAGCTCGTTTCGCGCCCATCCTTTCCGTTTTTCGCTTGCCGGCGCCGGGAAACTTTCGGCGTCTACTTCCAGGCCGCCGGGCCGACGGCGAAGCGATGGTAGAGCGCTTCGAGCAGTTGCGCGTTGCCGGTCGCCAGGTAGTCGAAGGCCTTGTCCCACTCGTCGCCCGCCTTCCAGCCCGTCTGCGCCAGCCGTACGGTCGTCGCGCCGGGTCCGGCCGGGTCGAACAGGAACACCGC
Source organism: Vulcanimicrobiota bacterium (assembly GCA_034666305.1). Classification (GTDB taxonomy): domain Bacteria; phylum Vulcanimicrobiota; class Vulcanimicrobiia; order Vulcanimicrobiales; family Vulcanimicrobiaceae; genus Vulcanimicrobium. The sequence continues at coordinate 8,248 of JAXDMA010000380.1, read as the reverse complement.
CGTCGTCCGCTCGCGGCGCACCGTGGGGAACTGGGCGGGCGCCATCGCCGAGAGCGCCAGCAGCGACTTCGGTTGGAAGAGCAGCACATTGCCGCCGGCGGCGGCATCGCCGGACGTGAAGCTGACCTGCCACGGACCGCCGACGGCCAGTTCGACCGTCGCGAAGGGCGCGAGCCAGGCCGTCAGTCCGGCCGGTGTCGTGAACGCGTCCCACACCTGGTCGACCGTCGCCGGCACGGTGACCGCCATGTCGAACCGCTTCGGTGCGTCCGTCGTCGTGACGTGAACGTGGCCGACGTCGAACGCCCGAGCTTGCGCGCATGGTGGAAGAATCGCCGTGCCCAGCGCCAGCGCAGCGGCGAGCGGCACGCGCGCGCTCATAGCGGCGCGAATCCAAGTCATCATCGATCGATCCTTTCCAGCGCGTGAAAATACGCGCGCAAGTGGTGTACGGAGTCGTCGTAGCGCGCAATGTCGCGCTCCGCGCTCGCCTGCATGACGCCGCCTTCCATGACCGTCAGCACGAACGTCGCGAGCGACGCCGCGTCGGTGCCGTCGCGCAGCGCCGGCGCCGCGTCGCGCACGCACTGCGCGATCGCCGCGCGCCAGCCCGCGAAATTTTGCCGAACCAATTCGCGCGCGCGCTCCGACGCGTTCTGCATCTCGAGCGCGAGGCTGCCGACGGGGCAGCGGTACCGGAACTCCGTCGCGAGGATGCGCCCGCGATATCCGTCGAGCACCGCGAACACCCGCTCGACCGGATCCGGCGTCGATGCGAACGCGGGCGCCATCACCTGCGGCGTCAGCCCGTCGAGGTAGCGCTCGAGGACCGCGGTCAGCACGTCTTCCTTCGTCGCGAAGAAATGGTAGAGGCTGCCGCTGCGCACGCCGGCGGACGCCGTGATGTCGGCGATCGCGGTGCGTTCGTAACCGTGCTCCCAGAACAGTCCCATCGCGGCCTCGACGATCCGAGCCTTGGTCCCCGGCAAAACGGGCATGCCCAGCCATTTGGTTGATCGACCAACCAACTCCTTCCGGGCTCAACTTTCACCGCCAAGCCGCTACACTGGCGCCATGACCGCCGCTGCGACGACGCCTCGCTTCCCGCCCGGCCCCTCGATGCTAGCCGCGATCGCCGGGATGGCGGCAGCGGCGGCTTCACCCGCCTGCCGGGATTTCTCGAGGGCGTCGCACGGACGTACGGGGCGGTCGCGTCGTGGCGGCTGCCGCGGGCGCGGTTCTGGTTTCTGGACGACCCCGCGCTCATCGAAGGGCTGCTGACGGCGAACGGATACGACGCGATCAAGGGCCGCGGGCTGCGGCGCATGCGCCGGCTGCTCGGTGAGGGTCTGCTGACCAGCGACGAGCCGCTGCATCTGCGCCAGCGGCGGCTCGTGCAGCCGGCGTTTCATCGCGAGCGAATCGCGCGCTACGCGGCGACGATGATCGAACTCGCGCGCGCGGCGGCCGGCAGATTGCGCGACGGCGAGACGATCGCGATCGACGCGCACATGAATCAGCTGGCACTGCGCATCGCGGCCGCGACGCTCTTCTCCGCCGACGTCGACGACGACGCGGACACGATCGGCGCCGCGGTGACGGTCGCGATGGCCGCATTTCCCGCGAGCCTCGGCCCGTTCGCCGAGCTGCTCGACCACGTGCCGTTCCATCCCGCGACGCGGCGCTTCGGCGCGGCGCGCAACGGCCTCGACGCCGTGATCTACCGGCTGATCGAAGAGCGGCGGCGCGACGGCGCCGACCGCGGCGACCTGCTTTCGATGCTGCTGTCCTCGCGCGACGAGGCCGGCGCGCCGATGCCCGACGCGCTGGTCCGCGACGAGGCGCTGACGCTGCTGCTCGCGGGACACGAGACGACCGCGAACGCGTTGACGTGGACCTGGGACGCGCTGGCGCGCAACCCCGCGGCCGAAGCCCGGCTGCACGCCGAGCTCGACGCGGTGCTCGGCGACCGCGATCCGGTGCCGGACGACGTCACCCGGCTGCCGTTCACGCGCGACGTCGTCGCCGAGTCGATGCGCCTGCGCCCGCCGGCCTGGATCCTCGGCCGCCGCGTGATCCGGCCCATCCGGCTGGGCGCGTGGGACGTCCCGCCGGGGTCCGTGGTCCTCGCGGCGCAGATCGTCACCCACCGTAACCCGCGTCTTTGGAACGAGCCCGAGGCGTTCCGGCCCGAGCGCTGGTCGAACGGCGAGACGGCGGCCCTACCGAAGTTCGCCTACTTCCCCTTCGGCGGCGGGAACCGGATCTGCATCGGCGAGAGCTTCGCGTGGACCGAAGCGATTCTCGTCCTGGCCACGCTGGCCCGCCGGGTTCGCTTTCATGGGCTCGACCCGTCGCCCGTACCGCTCGACCCGCTGGTCACCCTGCGGCCCGGCCGGCCCATCCGGATGCGCATCGAGGCCCGCCGGGCCGCCAATGCGATTATTTCACGCCTGTAACTGAATTGGCGAAGCGGCGGGGGACAGGGCGTGCGTTGTACTTCTTCTGACTGACGACTTCTCGTGTTTCTCGGTCGTTTTTTGAGCTCGTCCTTGATGGCGGCAAACAATGCCACTTGCGCGCAAGACTGGCGAATCCGAGCCAATCAATGTAAACGGCGCTGCCAAGTCTGGCTCGTCAGAAGCAAGTCGCATGGCGCTTCTCGCGAGTTCGTAGAGCTTATCGACGTAGAGAGCGCTAGGTGGGAACGACTCTAGGAAGTTCTTTACGCCGCTGGAGATCACTACTTATCCTCAGACTTCCTGAGGGATCCGCTTCAAAGATCGAAATATACGGCAGACCCATCGCACGAAGCCGCTGAGTGCCGCCCTCGCCACGGTCCACTAACGCGACCACCTCGACGATCTCACACTCCAAGTCCCGGACGGCGTTGATCGCTTTGAGAATTGAGCCGCCTTCCGTTACTACATCGTCGACGATAACGACGCGCCTTCCTGAGCACAGCAAAGCGCCGTCAGGATGATAAGACTCCGCTTTGTTTTCGCGCGTCCCATGCTGCTTCTGCGTGTCACGGATCGTAAAGCCATAGATCGGCCGCCCGTGCTGCGCGCTCACTAGTGCGACGGCGGTTGCCATGAACGTTGCACCTAGCTGGAGGCCTCCGACCGCCTCGGTAGCCCCGTCGTACAGCTGGAAGAGAAGTTCGCCGACCAACCACGATCCTTCCGGCGACAGCGTGACCTTCTTGAGATCGCAATAATACCGACTGTGCCTACCGGACGCTAAGACGTAATCGGGTTCCCCCGGCGCTTTTCGCGTGATGCTCTCGGTTTGGATAAGGTCGCGCAAAGCATTCAAGGTCGCGACCAACTCACCCGAAACGGCTTCGCCCTCGTGCGCGGCGGTCGTCGCCACCCGTGTCCACATTTCAGGCGCTTGCATTCGGCCTCATCCTCCGGCGTCATCCTCCTAGGCTTCCCGTGTTTTTGAGGTACATTCATTGTATCACTTTTAACGGCCCCTACGCTAGGTTGTGGCAGTAACAAATTTACCTACTAAATCTGGCACCGAATGCATGTTTGGGATTGGCGTCGCCGTATTCAAAGTGATACAACAAATGTTCCGTGGCGCCAAGGAAGAAGACCGACCGAAAGCGAGGTGGCCAAGAGAAGGACACCGAGAAATGGGCTATCTCAGTCAAGCTTTCGACAATAAAAGCCTTCGAGAACGTAGCCGGCTGGCGAGCAAGGACACTGGCTGCTCGCTTTCTCGACGACGTCGCCCCGGCGTTAATCGCCTTGGCACCGGAAGAAGGCGTCATCGCCCCGAAGTCCCGGCGCCGGCAAATCACGCGCAAACCCTAGACCGGCAAGGGGACGAGAACCCGAGCGGAATTTGTGGGTCCCAAGGCAACGCTTGCCTGTATAAGGCAGGGCGTGGCGCCGTCGGCGAAGGAGGGCGGCGCCGACTTGGGCAGGCCGAGCAATTCGGCCCACGGCGCTCAAGCACCGACGACCCAACCTCATGCGTTTAGCCACTAAAGTTGGCCTCGAGGTCCGGCGCGTCCAGTTCAGGGTCCGACTTTCCTTGAGAGGGGAGGTCGGGCATCTCTGCTTGGGCCGATAAAGCGCCGAGGTTTCCGTTTGACCCGGGGCCCGGGGGTCTGCTATGATCCCCCGGCTATGTTCCGGTTCGATCTCCAGCTCTTCGCGTCCAAAAAAGGCGCAGGCTCCACGCGCAACGGCCGCGACTCCAACGCCCAGCGGCTCGGCGTGAAGCGCTTCGGCGGTGAACTCGTCATCCCGGGCAACATCATCGTCCGCCAGCGCGGTACCAAGTTCCACCCCGGCCGGGGCGTCGGCATCGGCAAAGACCACACGCTCTTCGCATTGGTCGAAGGGCACGTCACGTTCACCAGTTCTCGCGACAGAAAACACGTGAACGTCATTCCAGCCGCTGTCTGATCCGGCTCCGCGCAATCGCCGAAAAGAGCCGCCAAAGCGGCTCTTTTTGATTTTGTAGCGCCGTGCAGTTCATCGACGAGGCCGTCATCAACGTGTCCGCCGGCAACGGCGGCGACGGCATCGTCGCGTGGCGGCGCGAGAAGTACGTGCCCAAGGGCGGCCCGGCCGGCGGCGACGGCGGGCGCGGCGGCGACGTCGTGCTCGTGGCGGATCCCGAGCTCGGCACGCTGGTCGACTTTCGCTTCAAGAAACAGTTCGGCGCCGAATCCGGCAAAGGCGGCGGTCAGAACAATAAGGCCGGTCCCGCGGGCAAGGAGCTCGTCATTCGCGTCCCCGTCGGGACGCTGGTGACGCGCGTCGCGATCGACCACGAAGGCGCGCGCGGTCACTCGCGGCTGTTCGCGGACTTGAGCACGCCGCACGAACGCGTGCGCGTCGCCAAAGGCGGCCGCGGCGGCCAGGGCAACCAGCATTTCGCGACCGCCGCGCGCCAAGCGCCGCACTTTGCGTACAACGGCGAGCCCGGCGAGAAATGCGAGCTGAAGCTGGAGCTCAAGCTCCTCGCGGACGCCGGCGTGATCGGTTTGCCCAACGCCGGCAAGTCGACGCTGCTGTCCGTGGTGAGCGCCGCGCGGCCGAAGATCGCGGACTACCCGTTTACGACGCTGGAGCCGCAGCTCGGCGTCGTGCGCGTCGCGGACTTCGAGTCGTTCGTGATGGTCGACGTGCCCGGTCTGATCGAAGGCGCGCACGAAGGCGCGGGCCTGGGCGACCGTTTTCTGCGGCACGTCGAGCGCACGCGCGTGCTCGTGCACTTGATCGACGGTGCGAAATCGCCCGACGACGTGCTCGCCGACAAAGCGACGATCGAGACGGAGCTGCACGCATGGAACGATACGCTGCTGCAGCGCCCGGTGATCGTCGTGATCACCAAGCTCGACCTGCCCGACGCGCGCGCGACGTTCGAGGCGCTGCGCGATCGCATCGACGGATTGCGCGGCATCTCAGCCGCCACGGGCGAAGGCGTGCGCGAGCTCGTCTACGCGACGTGGGAAACGATCAAGTCGACGCCGGTGCCCGACGTGGCGCAGCCGGAACCCGCGCAGATCGAGCTGACCGCCGACGAGCCGTTCGCGATCGACATGGACGAGGGGGTGTACGTCGTGAGCGGCGACCGCGTCGAGCGCCTCGCGCGCATGACCGACTTCGACAACGACGAAGCGCTGGCGCGCTTCGAGCAGATCCTCGCAAAGATGGGCGTCGACAAGAAGCTGCGCGAGCTCGGCGTGCACGAAGGCGACACGGTGCGCATCGCCGGCGTCGAATTCGATTATAGCTAAGTGCGCCTCGGCATTTTCGGCGGGTCGTTCGATCCCGTTCACAACGGACATCTATTCGTCGCCGAAGCGGTGCGCGAGGCGTGCGGGCTCGATCGCGTGCTGTTCGTTCCGACGCGCGAAGGCAAGCACTATCGCGACGGCGCCATGAGCGCATCGGTCGAGGACCGCGCGCACATGATTCGGCTCGCGATCGCGGCGAACACCGCGTTCGCAATGGACGAAAGCGATCTCGCGCCGGACGCGAGCGGGTATACCGCCGACCTCCTGCCGCGGTTACGAGCACGCTATCCGGGCGCCGTGCTGACGTTCGTCGTCGGCGGCGACTCGCTGGTGCGCTCGCACTGGCAACGCCTCGACGAGGTGATCGACGCCGTCGAAGCCGTCGTCGTCGCGCCGCGCGGCGACGTCACGGAGACCGACGTCGACGGTGCGCTGGGCAGCGTCACGAGCGAACGCCGCGCGAAGGTGCACATGCTGGATAATCTTCCGCTGGTCGACGAATCGGCGACGTCCATTCGCGCGCGCCTGCGCGCGCATAAGAGCGTGCGGTACCTGGTGCCCGAACCGGTCTACCGCTACATCACCGAGCACGGGCTCTACGCGCGATGACCGCCCCGGAAACCTTCGCGCTCGACAAACCGCTGGGCGGCGTCTCCGCGCGCGAGCTCGCGGCCACGTACGGAACGCCGCTGTTCGTGATCGACCTCGACGAATTGGATCTGGAGATCGACCGTTTCGTGCGCGCGTGCGCGCCGTACGGCATCGCGATCGGGTACGCGGGCAAGGCTTTTTTGTGCGGCGCGCTGGCGGAGCATCTGGCCGCTACACCGCTGCGCCTGGACGTGTGCTCGCTGGGCGAGCTCGTCACCGCGGAGCACGGCGGGTTTCCGGCGGCGCGGATGTATTTTCACGGTGTCGGAAAGTCGGACGACGAGTTGCGGGCGATCGTCGAACGCCGGGTGGCGTTCGGCGTGATCGACAATCACGAAGAGCTCGAGCGGCTCGCGCCGCTCGCCGCGCAAAGCGACCCCGTCGACGTGATGGTGCGCGTCAACACCGGGATCTCCGCGCACACGCACGCATTCGTGCGCACCGGCGGCGAGAACACCAAGTTCGGCGTCGCCGTGAACCGCTTGCCCGGATTTTTCGCCCGCATCGCCGCGCTGCCGCAGTTGCGCCTGATCGGGTTGCACGCGCACATCGGATCGCAGATCGCCGAGGTCGCACCGTTTCTCGCGAACGTCGACGAATTGCTCGCCGCCGCAGAGCTGGCGATCGCGGCCGGGCTGCCGGTCGCGGAGCTGATCTGCGGCGGCGGCATCGGGGTCGAGGAGACGCCCGACGATCCGCGGCCGCTCGCCGTCGAATCCCTTGCCGCCGGCCTCGCCGAGCGCTCCGCCGGACGCGGGCTGCGGCTGGCGATCGAGCCCGGCCGCGCGCTCGTCGCCCGCGCGGGCTCGTCGCTCTACCGCGTCATGGCCGTGAAAACGCAAGGCCGCCGGCGCTTCGTCGTGGTCGACGGCGGGATGGCGGACAACCCGCGACCGCTGCTCTACGGCGCGCGCCACGTGCCCGAGGTGCTCGCCGCCCGCCGCCTGGGACCCGACGAGCCCGCGACGCTGGCCGGGCGCTCGTGCGAAAACGACGAGCTCGGCGATTACGTGCTCCCGCGCGATCTTGCCGCCGGCGACCTCGTCGCGATGCGCAATACGGGTGCCTACACCTACAGCATGGCGAGCAATTACAACCGCTTCGGCCGGCCGCCGGTCGTGTTCGTTCGCGACGGCCACCACCGGCGCGTCGTGCGCGGCGAGTCCGCGGAGGACGTCACCCGCCTCGATGTACGCTGAGCCGGCTTGCGCGCGGGCGAGTGATCTAGGACCGATTTTCGGAAAGCCGTTGTCACCGCGCGCACGCGCACGTTACACTCAAACCATCGCACACGCCGCTCCGCTCGATGCAGTCGCGCTCGCCAGCGCATCTCCCCGCCGCCGCCAGTTACTGGCGTCGCTGGGTTTGCACGTCACCGTGATCCCCAGCGCGTACGACGAAAAACCGCTGCCGGGCCTCGACCCGGCCGAGACGGCGCTGCGCCACGCGCGCGGCAAAGCGGGCGGCGCGACACCGTCGGCGCACCTCATCGTTGCAGCCGACACGGTCGTGGATCTCGACGGCGAAGCGCTCGGCAAGCCCGCGAATGCGGCGGAAGCGCGCGCGATGCTGCGCCGGCTCTCCGGTCGCTGGCACGTCGTGCACACCGCGTTCGCGCTGCGCGACGACCGCACGGTTGCGACGTTCGAGCAGACCGTGTCGACGCGCGTCCGTTTCGCCGATCTCGATGATGTGACGGTCGACGCGTACGCCGCGAGCGGCGACGGCTTGGACAAGGCCGGGGGCTACGGGATCCAGGGCTTCGCCGCGACGCTCGTCGAGCGCATCGACGGCGACTATTTCACCGTCGTCGGGTTCCCGCTCGCCGCATTC
>JAXDMA010000379.1:0-7083 GCA_034666305.1 Vulcanimicrobiota bacterium | reverse complement strand
GTCGTGACCATGCAGGAGCTCGTGAAGTACCGCCAGCGCGGCGTCGATGACGACGGCAACGTGATCGGCGACTTCGAGCCGTGCGGCGTGCAGCCGAACTGCCTCGCGCGGTTCGAGGAGCTCGGCGTTCCGTACGACATGTCCACGTTCCAACTGACCTCGATCGCGCGCAAGGAGCCGACGTGGCTGCGGTAGCGCCGATGGCGATCCTGCTCGGCGTCATCGCCGCGATCGGCCTGGTGTGCGCGTCGTTCTGGGAGCCCATATCGGCGCGCTTCGAGAAGTTCGGGACGCGTTTCGCGGTCGATTTGGACGCCGCGGGGATGCGGATGGCGCCGCAGCATTTCGTCTTCGTGCTCGCCGGCGTCGCCCTGACGCTCTGGATCGGGCTACTCGCGTTCTTCCATCCGTCGTTCGTCGTCGCCGTGCTGCTGCTCGCGGCGTGCGCCGGCATGACGCTGTTCGGCGGGCGCGCGAACCTGCGCGGCCGCCGCAAGAAGCGCATCGCGATGTTTCAAGACCAGCTCGAGGGCGCGCTGCGCACCTTGTCGGGCGGCGTGCGCGTCGGGCTCGGCATTCGCCAAGCCCTCGTGCTCACCAGCGAGCAGAGCCGCGAACCGGTGAAGACCGAGTTCATGCGCGTCGTCGGCCTGAGCAACCTCGGCTGGAGCATCTTGGACGCGTTCGATCAAATGGCGGCGCGCATGACGAACACCGAGACCGCCGTGCTCGCGCGCGTCATCCGCGTGCAGGCCCAGACCGGCGGCGATCTCGGCTCCGTGCTCGACGGTCTCGCCGGTACGATTCGCGACCGCCGCCGGCTGCGTCGCCGCGTGAAGGCGATCACCGCGCAAGGCCGCGCCACCGCGTGGCTGCTCGGCCTTCTGCCGATCGCGATCGGCGGGTTCGTCGCGACACAGGACGAGTTGCGCGACGCAATGCTGGGCACGCTGGTCGGCCAGATATTCTTGGGCCTCGCGTTCTTTCTCGACGCGCTGGCGATCTTCTCGCTCGTGAAGATCACGAAGATCGATCCATGATCCCCGTTTCACCGATCGCCGTCGCCGGCTGCGGCGCCATCTCCGCGTTCCTGATCGTGTTCTCCGCCTTTCCGGCGCGCAGCCCGATGGCGGCCCGGATCAAGAAGCTCCAGCGCGTCAGCGAGAAATCGGTAACGCAGCGCATCACGATCATCGACCAGATCGTGAGCAAGGAGCGTACGTCACGGCTGCAGCAGCGGCTCGTTGAAGCCGGCTGGTACGGCGTGACGCCGCTCGCGATGACGATGCGCACCATCGGCGCGATCGGCATCGGCGCCGTCACGGCGCTGATGATCATGCTGTTCTTCCCGATCAAGGTGCTGGCGTTCGTCATCGGCGCGTTCGTCGCGCTGATCGGCTGGCGGTTCCCGAGCATGCTGCTGTCGCGCGCACTCAAGGCGCGCAAGGAACAGATCCAGCGCGCGCTGCCGGACTTCTTGGATCTGCTCTCGACGACCGTGCAGGCTGGGCTCGCCCTCAACGCCGCGCTCGTGCAAGCCACCGACTCAACGACCGGAGCGCTCAAGGAAGAGCTCAGCTCGATGCTCGCGGAGGTTCGCCTCGGGCGCCCGCGCACCGACGCGTTCAACGCGATGGCCGATCGGGTCAACGAGGACTCCACCACGACGATGGTGACCGCGATCGTGCAAGCCGAAAAGCTCGGCTCGAACTTGAGCGTCGTGCTGCAGGAGCTCGCCCGGGAGACGCGCGACCGGCGCTGGTTCCGGGCGGAAGAAAAAGCGGCGCAGTTGCCGATCAAGATGATCCTGCCGATGGCGATGTTCATGATCCCGTCGCTCTACCTGATGATCTTCGGGCCCGTGATCGCGCGCGTGGTGACGCACCGATGATCGCGATGCTGACGGTCGTCCTCGCCGCGGTGCTGTTCGGCGCCGCCGGGTGGGGCGGGACCATCGTCGCGGAGCTGCTGTGCGAGGGCCGCGCGCGGTTCGACGACGGCCCGGCGCCCGTCGCGTTCGCGCGCTGGCCGTTCGCAGTGGCGGGCGCAGGCATCGGGTTCGCGCTCGCCGCGCAAGGCGAACCGCCCGCGCGGCTCGCGTTGCTCGTCTTCGTGATGCTCGCGCTCGCGGGATGCTGCGCCGCCGACTTGGCGTGCGGGCTGCTGCCCGACCCGCTCACGCTCGTGCCGCTCGCGGTTGTCGCAGGGGCCGGCGTCATCGCACACGACTGGGCGCCGTTGCTGAGCGCAGCGGTCGTGTTCGTTCCGTTCGCGGTCGCCGCGCTCGTCTCGCGCGGTCGCGGGATGGGTTGGGGCGACGCGAAGCTCGCCGCCCTGGGCGGCGCGTTACTCGGCGCGCGCGAAGCCGCGTTCGCCTTCATGCTGGCGGCGCTCGCAGCAGCGATCATCGCCCGCCGTACCACGGGCGTGCGCCGTCCGATCGCGTTTGGTCCCTATCTCGCGGCGGCGATCGTCGCGATGCTCCCGCTGGTGAGGAACATCTAAACCGTGCCGCTCCTACGCAACAGTACAACCGGAACGATCGTCGCGACGCGCATCGATCGCCTGTCCTCGTTCTTGCACCGCGCCGTCGGGCTCTTGGCGCGCACCACGATCCAGCCGGACGAGGGTGTGTGGATCACGTCGTGCCGCGCGATCCATACGATCGGGATGCGGGTCGCGATCGACGTGATCTTCGTCGATGCCGACGGTCACGTGATCCGGGTGGAATCGAACGTCCACCCGAACCGCTTGGCGGTGAGCTGTCCCGGCGCGCGCGGCGTCGTCGAACTGGGCGGCGGCGCGCTGCGCGACGTCGACGTGCTCCCGGGCGACCGCCTCGAATTAGTCGGCTGACTCAGGGCTGCGCCCTGGTCCGAAAATGGAAGTTGAAAGGTAGCCTAGCGGGTTGCAGCGACGACCGTGCGCACCACGGTCTCTTCGCCGCCGTTGCGCGCGTAGTGCAGCGCGACGAAGTAGGTCGTCGTGGCGGTCGCGGCCGGTAACGGCAGCACCGCGGTGCTGGCGCGCGGCGCGATCGCCGCTTCGGCTAGCGTGCCGCCGGTCTCGTCCTGGAGCTCCACTTGCATCGGGCTGGAGCTGGCGGCGACGTGCAGCTTGAGCGGATGGCCGGCGACGGCGCGCCCGACGATCGCGATCGTACCGCCCGACGTGCGCGCCGACATCGCGTCCAGCGGCGTCACCGCTTCGGGCGCATCGGCCGCGGAAGCGTCGGGCGATGCCGACGGCTGCGGCAGCGCGCCGGGAGCGATCGCGACGCTCGCGTCCGCGACCGTCGCGCCGCGGTGCACGGTGATGCGCGCCGTCATCGGTTCGGCCTGATACGCGCGCGGTACGGGCAGCCGGTTCGTGCCCACGTGCGCGAACGGCGCCGATGCGACAACCTTGCCGGCGGCGTCGAGCAGCGCGATCGTGCCGCGCTCGCCGATCGCGAGATACGATGCAAGGACGGTGTCGCCCGCCGGACCCGCGTCGCGCCGCGCTGAGAACGACATCACGCGCGCGACCGCGGCGGTCGCGACGGCCGGCTCGGGCGACGCGACGGCGAACGACGCGGTGCGCGACACGATGCCCAGCGGACCGTGTACCAAAAGCGCCACCGAGACGCGGTGCGACGCGGCGGACGCCGGCAGCGCGAACGCGATCTCGCCGTTGCGGCGCGTCAGGTTCCCGGCCACCAGCACCCGCCCGTCGTCGGACGTCGCCGAGTATTCGGCCAAACCGTCGCCGCCGGCCGCATACGGCAGCCGCACCTGCGTGCCGGCGACCGCACGAGCGGGCGCGCCGAGCATCGGATCGCGCGGAAGCGCGAGCGCGACCAGTCCGCCGCACGTCGCCACCGCCCCGAAGGCCACGAGCGCGGCGCCCGCTTTCCACGGGCGAATCCCCGGCCGCGGCGGCGGCACGGGCGCGTCGACGCGCACGAGCACGTCGTCAGACCGAATCTCGAGGAACATCGAGCGATACGCGCCGGCCCGCGGCGTGACGACCGCCAGGCGCGCGCACCCGATCGATCCGGGCGCGACGGCGACGCCGCCCAAGTCGGTGATGTCGCCGTTGCGGTCGACGCCCAAGAGCCGTCCGGTAACGTCCGCATCGGTCGAGGCCAAACGGACGGCATACCAGCTGGCGCCTTTGCGGCGATCGACGCGCTCGACGCGGACGTCCGCGGCGACGCCGCCGGCGGCAAACTGTACGACGTTCCCGTCGGCGCGCACGACGTCGCCGCGCTCGTAGCGCGCGAGCGCGTTCATGCGGTCGCGACGGGTTCGACGGCGATCGAGCTCAAGGCGTTGCGGCGCGACTCCACGGTATTGCAAGAAAGCAATGCGCGCGCCGCATCGCGCGCGACGTCGAGCTCGCCGGTCGCCGCGTGCAGCTCAGTGACGCGGGTGAGCACTTCGACGTGCAGCTTTTCGAAATAGCGCGCGCGCAGCTCGAGGCACGGCTCGGACGCTTCGGAGGCGAGAAGCCGGTCGACGTAGATGCGCTGCGCGAGGCGGTAATGATGCTTCGCGCCCTCGACGGAGCCGCGCGCTTCGTCGAGCCGGGCCTGCTCGACGTGGTCGACGAAACGGTGCACGTCGATTGCGACGGTGCGCGTGTTGATGCGAACTTCACCCGTCGTCTCGAAGTAGCGTTCGGGATCGATCGCGGGGCCTACGTCGGCGATCGCGCGGCGGATGCGGCTCAGCGTCGTGCGCAACCCTTGCGCCGCGATCGTGCGGTTGATGCCCGGCCAGAACGCGTCGAGCAGATCGTCCCGGCTGGTGCGGCATTCAGGCGCCAGCGCGACGTAACTGAACACTTGCTGGTCGCGCCGCCGCGAGAAAGACACCGCGCGCCCGCCGATCTCGCACCGGAAGCGGCCGAAGACGTTGACGAACATCATCGGCGTCACCGCCATCGTCGCGTGCTCGGCCACCGCCGGTCGCGCGAGCCGGTTGAGGATGCGGTACGGGCGCAATCCGCTGCGCGTGCGCACGATGGGCAGCCCCAGCTGTTCGAACTCTTCGGCTTCGGATGGCGAGCCCGCCCAGCCGTCGCCGAGCGCGCCGCAAAATGCCGCCAAGGCCGTGGGCTCGGAACAGCCTTCCTGCTCGACCAGCTCTAAGAGCAGGTGGCCGTTGCGCTCGCGCCAGCGGGCGAAGGCGTCGTTCAGCGTACGCCCGGCCTCGGCGGCATCGCGCACCAGCCACTGCGTCGCGAGCGCCCAGCCTTCGGTATCGTGGAGCAGCTGGTTGACGTCCTGCGCGTCGCTGAGCACGCGCATGAGCGTCGCGAGTGAAGCCGTCTCTTCGGCGTCGAACGCCAGCAGCGCCGGGTCGCACGCGACGGCGAGGCCGCGCGCGACCAGCGCGTGGCCGTGGAGCCGGCGGCGCGAACGCCCGACCAGGATGAGCCGCACGTCGACGAGCCCGTCGGTGATGTCGTCGACGAGCGCGCGATAGCCGTCCGGGTCCGCCCGATCGATCTCGTCGAGGATGATCTCGGTGAATGCGCCACGGCGCGCGAGGACGCCGCGCAGTGCTTCGGCGCCGGCTCCCGCCGGCACGCGCACGAAGCCGGTCGATCCGCCCTGCGCATCCGCATACTGCTGCACGGCGCACGTCTTGCCCGTACCCAGCGGCGCGCAGACGATCCGCACGGACGCATGGCGAGTCTCCGTGAACCAGGCGGCGAGCCGCGGGCGCTCGATGCGATCGAGCGCGTTACGCGGACGGGAACGAAAATACGGCTTTAGATCATCCATACCGGTACTCGGAACGGCCGCCCACTACAGAGAAATCATCGGCCGAAACCGCGGGCCGGATGAGTACCGTGCCTGGGCTTGCTTGCTGGTTGTGCCGGAAATCACCGTCGCCCGGCCCGCCGCCTAGAGGCTGATCGGCCCCGCGTACCCCGTGAGCTCGACGTACCCGGCGCCCAGCCGCCGGCCCGTCGCGGTATCGCGAACGTCGACGGCGCCTTCCCAATACGACACCCCGCCGGCCGTCCCGGCCAGCTCTTGATCGGCCAGAACCGGCACGAGCGCGACGTCGACGCGGGCCGACGGCACGCGCACGCGCCACCCGCTGGGATACACGCCCCCCGTGTGCGGACTCGTCCACGTCCCGTTCGCGTCGACGACCACGCCGGACCGCGGAAGATAGCGCACCGCGCCGCGCGCGTCGATCAACGACCCGCTCGACTCCGCGACGACCGATCCGTCTTTGCGGCGCAGGCGATAGCTCATGATCTCGCGCCGGTCGTCGAGCTGAATGGAAAACCAATCCCACCCGACCTGATCGCGCTGCAGCTCGTCGGACCCGAACTCATGATCCATCCACGAAAGGCCGCGCACGCGCAGCACGCGCCCGCCATAGCGCAGCACGCCGCTCGTGCGCAACCGCGTCATGGAGTAATAATGCGAGGCACACGTGGCGCACGACCCTTTCACGGAAACGCCGCCGCGCCCGTGAACGGCCGGCGGCTTCTCCGCAACCTGAACGAGCGACACTCCCACGCGCTCGGACTGAGCCCGCAACACGAACGGCGAGCTTCCGCGCAGCGACCACCCATCGGCGCGAACGTCCAACACGCGAGCGGACGCGGACCCCATCCCCAACGCCTCGCGCGCAAACCGCTCGTCGTACACGAACCGCCGCCCACGCTCGTCGGTCAGCGCAAGATGAACGGGATACACTTGATTACCGCGCCACGCCGACTGACCGCGCAAAGGCCGCGGAGCCCCGGGCCGCAACCCGTACCGAAAAAACGTCAGCTCGTACCCGAACCGCCGCCCGTCATCGGCCACGAGATGCCCGGTAAAATACCACCACTCGCTCTGAAACCCAAAATGCGCAGCATGATCCCGCGGAAACGAAAACCGCCAAGGCACCCGAGCATTGAGAAATCCGAAAGAAGTACGAAGAGGCGCAACCGTCCGCGTACCGGGCAACTCCACAACCCCGCCACCCCCACCACCCTCGTCGGAAACACCACCCAGCCCACGAACCGTGCCGGGCGGTGCGGCGTGCACTTCGTTGCGGGGTACTACGAGGGCGAGCGGAGCCAGGATGG
>JAXDMA010000378.1:0-18493 GCA_034666305.1 Vulcanimicrobiota bacterium | reverse complement strand
TTCCGCTATGCGCGCGCGCCGCTGCTGCGCATCACCGGCCCCAACGCGATCCCCGATCCGGGCTTCGAGTCGGGCGCGTTCCGGTTTTGGCAGCAGTGCGGCAACGTCAACGCGTCGATCACCGCGGCGCGCGCGCATAGCGGAAAATACACCCAAAAGTCCGGGTCCAGCGCGGGCGAGCCGAACGGCGACGAAGGCGTGTGCCAAGCCGTCATCATCCCGCCGGGCGGCAGGCTGACGTTCTGGGTGTATCAGTACTCCACCGAGCCCGACACGACGTACGCCTACCAAGAAGCGCAGCTCTTCGACGCGAGCGGAACCACCGTCAAGCAGCTCTACCAAACGGTGAACACGACGAACGGATGGGTGCAGCAGGGTTACGACCTCGCGCCGTTTGCCGGGCAGACGCTCTATCTCTACTTCGGCGTGCACGGCGACGGATACGCGGGCGCGTACACGATCCAGTTCGTCGACGACGTCGCGCTCACCAGCGGCCCGGCCCCGTGATCAGCGGTCTCGTCGTCCTGCGCTTCGCGCTGGCGATCGTGTTCGACGCGCTCGCGTTCACGATCTGGGACGTCGGCACGCGCCCCCCGCTGCGCCTGGTGCACGACGTGGCCAAGGGCGTGCGGGTTCCGCGCGTGTTCGTGCAAGGTCTGCTGCGATTCATGATCGGCCTCGGTTTGCTGTTCCTCGCGGCCGTCGTCGCGCGTCCCGCGATGCCGACGATGCGCGCGTTCACCCTGATCGAGACGGGGATGATCGTTGCGGCGCTGCTCGTCGAGCAGCTCGTCGGTCCGGATCTTCGGCGCGCGTCGGTTCGCCGGACGGTCTAGATTTCGCGCCGGCCTTCGATGCAGACGTTCTGCACGTCGTACGCGCGCTCCAGCACGACGGCGTCACCGTGGGACGTCGCGAACGTGAGCCACACCGATCGATAGGGGGCTTTGTCCGACGGCTGCACTTGGTTGGTGATCACCGCGCGCTTCAGCATCAAATTGCCGGTGACGCCGAGCGCCTTCGCCGTGTCGGGCGCCGGGAACGGCTGATCGCGCCAGTAGGCGAACACGCCGCCGCCGGCCTTGACCGCCTTGCGCATCGCGGCGTCACCCGGATAGCGTCCGGGCCGAATCGTGTCGTCGGTCGACGCGACGACGGAGTCGATCGCGGTCTGCTTCACCGAGCGGCTCTCGCAGTTCGCCTCCGTGCGGAACGGAAGCTGCAGGCGCGGCGCGGGCGACGCGTTGCACGCGGTCAGGGCGAGGATCGCGAGCGGGAGGAGACGTGACGGGGGGTTCACGTCTCCTCCGCTTCTACGCGAGCTTGCCGGACGTCTTCTCCAACAGCGACCACGCCTGCGCGCCGAACTTGGCGCTCCACTTCGTGTAGAAGCCCGAGCTGCTGAGCTTGGCGCGGAAGCCGCTCGTGTCGGCCTTGTTGATCGTCATGCCGCGGCGCACCAGCTTGTCCGCGAGCGAGTCGTTACGCAGCTGCGTGTCGCGCCGCTGCAGCAAAGCGTATTTGGCGAGGTTGCGCTCGACCACCGACTGCACGTCGGGCGGCAGCGCTTTCCAGGCATCTTGATTGCCCAGGAAATGATACGCCGACCACATGTGGTTCGTAACGCTGAGATACTTCTGCACTTCGTACAAGCGTCCGACGTCGATGATCGCGAACGGGTTTTCCTGGCCGTCGAACACGCGCGTCTGCAGCGCCGTGTAGAGCTCGCTGAAGTTCAGCGGAGCCGGCGCGGCGCCGAGCGATTTGAACAGGTCGACCCAGAGCTCGCCGGCGGGCGTGCGGATCTTGAACCCGGCGAGGTCCGCCACCGTGCGCATCGGCTTGCTGGACGACGTGATCTGCCGCATCCCGTTCTCCCACATCTTGGGATGCACGTACAGGCCCGCGCCGCGGATCGCGTCGCGCACGTGGTTGCCCAGATCGCCGTCCATCGCGCGGAACGCTTCCGCGGAATCCTTGAAGGCGAAGCCGACGCCCTGAATCCCCGCCAGCGGAACGACCGACTGCAGAATCCCGCCGTCGAGCGTGAAGAACTGCAACGCGCCCGAACGGAGCTGCTGCAGCGCCTGCGTGTCGCCGCCGAGCTGGTTGTTGGGGAAGATCGTCACCTCGAGGCGGCCCTTGGTTTCCTTCTTGACCGCGTCCCAGCACATTTTCATCCGCACGTTGAGCGGATGGTCGACGGATACGTTGCTCGCGTACTTGTAGTTGAACTCCGCCGCGCGGGCCGGCGCTTCGGTGATGGCGATCGACGCGAACGCCGCCGCCGTTCCGGCCACGAAACGGCCGCGTGAGATTCTCAGATCGGTCATGTGGGTTTCCTTCTCGGCGTTCGTTGGTTAATCGAGCATCAGGCCGCCGTCCACCGTCAACGTTTCACCGTCGACATAGGACGAGCGCGGCGATAAGAGCCATGCGATCGCCTCGGCGATCTCGCGGGGCTCCCCGGATCGTCCGAGCAGCGTCAGCGACTCGACGCGCTTGCGGTGCTCGGGTTTGCTGAACGCGTCGTCCAGCATGGGCGTGAGCGTCGGTCCCGGCGCGACGCAGTTGACGGCGATGCCGTCGGGCGCGAGCGCGCGCGCGGCGCTACGGGTCAGCGCGAGCACGCCACCCTTGCTCGCGGCGTACGCGGCCGTCCCCGAAAGGCCGCCGCCGCGTTTGCCCGCCACGCTCGCGACGGTACAGATGCGGCCGCCCGGACGCATGCGCTTCGCGGCCTCGCGGATGCACAAAAACGTCCCGATGACGTTGATGTCGTTGACGCGGCGGAACGTGTCGACCGTGAGATCCATGAACGGCGTCGTTTCGGCGATGCCGGCGGGCGTCGCGAGCGCGTCGAGCGTTCCGCCGAAGGTCTCGAGCGCGCGATCGAACAGCGCGACGACCGACGCTTCGTCGGCTACGTCGACTTCGAACGCATAGCCGTCGATGTGGTGGGCGACATCTTCGGCACCGTTCTTGTCGCGATCCGCAACGGCAACGCGATAACCTTCCTTCGCCAGCAGCTCACACACTGCGCGCCCGATCCCGCTAGCGCCACCGGTGACGATCGCCGTAGGCGGATTCTCCCCAAACCATTCCATGCTTAGGTCACCCCGCCCACGTTCATAGAAGTACTCCCGGGTCGGTGCATGCGCTTGCGAACGCTGCCAGGAAGCGTGCGGCGGGCGCGCCGTCGATGAAGCGGTGGTCGAACGACAGGACGCACGTCAGCATCCACGCCGGCGTCACCGCCCCCTCGACGACCGCGGCGCGCTGCGTGGCCGCGCCGATGCCGAG
This sequence comes from Vulcanimicrobiota bacterium, assembly GCA_034666305.1. Classification (GTDB taxonomy): domain Bacteria; phylum Vulcanimicrobiota; class Vulcanimicrobiia; order Vulcanimicrobiales; family Vulcanimicrobiaceae; genus Vulcanimicrobium. Next base: position 15,190 of record JAXDMA010000378.1, on the reverse strand, counting down.
GATCGCCGTTTGCGGCGGATCCGGCAGCGGCGCCACGCGCTCGATGCGCTGCGGTCCGACGTTGGAGATCGAGAAGCACGCGCCGCCCACGTCGGCGGCGCCGATCGCGCCGTCGCGCGCAAGCCCGGCAAGGCGGACGATCTCGCGCTGGATCTCCGCGAGCGAGCGCGTGTCCGCGGCGCGAACCACCGGCACGATGAGCCCGTGCGGTGTGTCGGCGGCGACGCCGATATCGAAGCGTGCGAACGGCACGCCGGTGGTCGCATCGGTGCGCAGGTCGGCGTGCTCGCGCAGCAGCCGCGCGACCGCGAACACTGCGAACGCGGTCCAGCCGAAGTCGCCGCGGCGATCGATCAGCGCCTTGACCGCGTCGACGCCCGCGACCGTCTCGACTTGGGCGAGCGGAAGCAGCGCGACGTCCGTCATCTTTCGGTAGATCGCGCGCCGCGCGGCGGGCAGCTGCGGCGGGAACGATTGTGGCGCACCAGTCCTCGCCGCTGGGTCGCCCTTCGATAAACTCACGCGAAGGCTGTGTATGTCCGCCATCGTGATGCGGCCGCGCGGTCCCGTACCGCGCACGCCGCCGAGCGACAGACCGTGCTCGCGCGCGAGCCGGCGCGCCGCCGGCGATGCGATCACGCGCGAGCCGTTGGCGGCCGGCGCGGTCGACGATTGAGTCGATGACGCGACCGTAGGCGTGACCCCGTTCGCCGCCGCGGAGATACGCGGAGCTTCGACGATGCGTGAGGTACCGACCGCGTCGGGCGCGGTGCTCGTCGCGGCAGCCGCCGCGGGCGCAGCACTCGCCGGAACGGGCGTATCCATCTCGCCGGCGAGGGCGATCGAGCCGATCACGTCGCCGCACGCGAACTCGTCACCGTCGTTGCCCAGCGCGCGCCCGACCGTCCCGCTCGCCGGCGACTCGACCTCGTAGTTGATTTTGTCCGTCGAAACTTCGACGAGCGGTTCGCCCTCGCGCACCGCTTCGCCGGGCTGCTTGATCCAGCGCGCGATCGTCCCGCTCGCCATCGTGAGCCCGAGTTTCGGCATGACGACGTCGACGGGCATCGTGCTAGAGTTCCCGCCGCACGAGGCGGCGCGTCGCGTCGGCGATCATCGGGGCCTTCGGATACATCGCTTCTTGCAGCACCGGCGCGAAGGGAACGGGCACGTGCGCCGCGCCCAGCCGAAGCACTGGACCGTCGAGATCGTCGAAGCAATGTTCGCCGATCCACGACGCGATCTCCGCACCGACGCCGCCCACGCGCACCGCTTCGTGCGCGACGATCACGCGGTGGGTGCGGGCGACGGCGTCCGCGATCGCATCGTAGTCGAGCGGCCAGATCGTGCGCATGTTCAGCACGGTGACGTCGATCCCGTCGGCCTCGAGCTGTTTGGCTGCGTCCATCGCGCGGCCGACCGTGACGCCGTACGTCACGATGAGCGCGTCGTTGCCGCCGCGCATCGTCTTCGCCTTGCCCAGCGGCACGACGAAATCATCGTCGTCGGGGACGGCGCCCTTTTGCGGGAAGAGCGCCTTGTGCTCGAAGTACAGCGTCGGGTTGTCGCTGCGAATCGCCGCCTTGAGCAGACCCTTCGCGTCCTCCGGATCGGCGGGGACCACCACCTCGAGACCCGGCGTGTGCATGAACCAGCTCTCGAGCGCCTGCGAATGCTGCGAGCCGGCCGACTTCGTGATGCCGTCCGGCGCGCGCAGCGTCATCGGCACGACGCACTGCTCGCCGAACATGTAGCGCAGCTTCGCGGCCTGATTCACCAGCTCGTCCATGGAGCACGTGATGAAGTCGGCGAAGTGCATGTCGACGACGGGCCGGCAGCCGGTCAGCGCCGCGCCGACGCCCGCACCGACCAGCGCCGCTTCGGAGATCGGCGTGTCGCGCACGCGGTCGAACCCGAACTCTTGCGGCAGCCCTTTGAACTGGCCGAAGATGCCGCCTTGCTTGGCGATGTCCTCACCCATCAGAAACACGGTCGCGTCGCGCCGCATCTCCTCTTGCATCGCTTCCAGCGTCGCATCGCTGAACGACAACGTGCGCGCCATACTAATGCCCGCTTCCTTGCGAGCCTGCGCCGATTTCCGGCGCGAACGGCATGAACTCGTCGCGTTCGCGCGCTTCGAACTCATGCACCGGGTTGCCGTCGGTACGGTCGCCCGTGTACGCGCCGAAGAACGCTTCGTCGCGCTGCGGTGACGGTGAGCTGCGCGCGAACGCGACCGCGTCGGCGAACTCCTCGCGCGCCTCGCTCCACAGCCGCTCGAAATCCTCGGGCGACAGCGCGTCGGCCAGCGTCCCCTGCATCCGCACGATCGGATCGGACGAGCTCATCACGTCCTCGACCTCGGTCTTGCGGCGGTAGCGCTCCGGGTCGCCGATGTAGTGTCCGCGCGCGCGATACGTCTTGCACTCCACGAACGTCGGGCCGCCGCCCGAACGCGCGCGCTCGACCGCTGCGCCGAGCGCGTCGTACACCGCGAACGCGTCGAACCCGTCGACGATCGCGGACGGCATGCCGTAGCCGTCGGCGCGAATCGCGACGTCCTTGATCTTCATGGTCTCCGCGGTCGACGTCGTGGACGCGTACTGATTGTTCTCCAGCACGAAGATCGCCGGCAGGTTCCACACCGCGCACAGGTTGAGGTTCTCGTGAAACGGGCCGCGGTTGGTGGCGCCGTCACCGAAAAAACACACCGCGACTTGATCGGTCTTGCGCTGCACCGCGCTCAGCGCGGCGCCCGCGACGAGCCCGAAACCGCCCGCGACGACGCCGTTCGCGCCGAGCATCCCCACCGAGAAGTCGGCGATGTGCATCGAGCCGCCCTTGCCTTTGCAGATCCCGGTCGCGCGCGCGAACAGCTCGGCGACCATGCCGCGCATCGACGTCCCCTTGGCGAGCGTGTGCCCGTGACCGCGATGCGTCGACGCGATGGCGTCGTCCGTGCGCAAGTTCGCGCAGGTGCCCGCCGCGACGGCTTCCTGGCCGATCGAGAGGTGCGCGAAGCCGGGGATGTCGCCGGCGAGAAAATGCTTTTCGATGCCCTCCTCGAGGACACGGACCCGAACCATCGTCCGTAAGAGCGCCACACCGAGCTCGCGGCGAGCGCCGTCGACCGGGGCGGATAGGATCTTAGCCAAGGGACACTCTCCGGGGGATCGTATCGAGCGCGGCGGTCGCGGCACGCGAGGCGTCGAGGACGGCGTCGCGGAGCGTGGTGCGCACGGTGCGGTAGCGAAAAGACGGGACGGAGACGGACAGGGAGCCGGCCGGGCTACCGTCGTTGGCGAAGAACGGCGCGCCTAGGCAGCACACGCCCTCGCAGAACTCTTCGAGGTCCTCGCTGTAGCCCCGCCGCCGGACCCGCTCGAGCTCGCTCTCGATGGCGGTCATCGTCACGAGCGTGCGCTGGGTGATCCGGCGCGGGGGGTGGGCGGCGAAATGGCGGCGCACGACGGCGGCGTCTTCGAAGGCGAGAACGGCCTTCCCGAGCGCGCGGGCATGCAGATCGCCCGAATAACCGCGATGAAGGGCGTGGACCCGCACGCGCTGCCGCGACTCCACGATGTCGGTGATCACGACGGCGCGCCCGTGGAGCATCGCGAGGTAGGAGTTCTCGCCGGTCTGCGCGCCGAGCTCCTGGACGATGGCGCGCAGCTCGGGCTCCACCGGCCACGAGCGCGAGTAGGCGTCGCCTAGCCGGGCCGCTTTCGCGCCCAGGCCGTAGCCGCCCGACCGCTCGTCGCGCAGCACGTAGCCGTCGACCACCAGCGTGTTGATCACGTGATAGGCGTTCGAGATGTTCAGCTCGAGCTCGGCCGCGAGCTGCTTGATGGGAACCGGCGCCTCGTTCTCGGCCAGATAGTCGAGCACGCGCAGCGCCCGGCGGACGGTTCCCAGCAGCTCCGCCATTTCAGTATTTGAAATTCGATTTGAGAATGTCGAACACGTGCCGCGAAGATAGCGCTGCAAGGCCGCACTGTCAATACTTTTCATAGAACGGGCTGGGAAGCGGAGGGAAGTTTCCTTGAAATGACCTAAGTCGGACGGCCACCCATCAATCCGTCATCTTCAGGAGCATCAAGCGCGTGAAGCAGACTCTTTCGCGAGGCCGTTTCGTAGCCGGTACCGCCGGCGCAGCGGCGCTCACGTTCGGTGGAGGCCCATACGTCATCGCCGCACCGACCAAGGAAATCACGATCGGGCTGAACGTGCCGCAGTCCGGGGATTATTCCGAACAGGGCCAGGACCAGTTGCGCGCCTACAACCTCGCGATCGAAGAGATCAATGCGAAGGGCGGCATCATGGGGATGAAGATCAAAACGAGCGTCGGCGACGACCAGACCAAAGCGCCGGTTGCGCGCGACAATGCGCAGCGCATGATCGAGCGGGACGGTGCCGTGATGATCACCGGCGGCTCGTCGACGGGCACGGCGCTTCAAGTGTCGGCGCTTTGTCAGCAAAAGAACGTCATCTTCATGGCCGCGCTCACACACGGCGACGAGACGACGAACCAACAGTGTCATAAGCACACGTTCCGCCGGTACAACGATGCGTACATGAGCGCCCAGTCGCTCGCCAAAACGCTGGTCACGCGGTACGGAACCGGCAAGTGGTTCCACATCACCGCCGACTATGCGTGGGGCCATTCCGTGTACGACAACATCACCGCGGTCGTCGAGCCCAAGGGCGCAAAGACGATCAAGAACGTCCTCACGCCCTTCCCGGGGACGAAGGACTTCGCGCCGATGCTGCAGCAGGCGCAGGCCGCGAAACCGGACGTGCTCGTGCTGACCGAGTTCGGTGCCGACATGGTGAACTGCCTCAATCAAGCGGCGCAATTCGGCCTCACGAAGTCCGCGAAGATCCTGGTGCCGCTCGTCGACGAGTACATGGCCAAAGGCACGAAGGACAACTTCGACAACGTGGTCTCGACCGCGCCGTGGTACTGGCAGTACCACGCATCAAAGTACCCGGGCGCGAAGAAATTCGTCGATGCCTTCTCGGCGAAGTACCCGGGTCTTAAGCCGTCCAACGGCGCGGAAACGGCGTACGCCGACATCTACATCTACAAGATGGCCGTCGAGAAAGCCGGCTCGATCGATCCCGCTAAGGTGATCGCGGTGCTCGAAAGCACGAAGTTCCAGTTCACCAAGGAACAGGAATGGTACCGCAAAGAGGACCATCAAGGCGTCAACTCGTGCCTGGTCGTCGAAGGCATCCCGGAGTCGCAGCGCGGCCCGGGCGGCTTCGGCTACGCCAAAGTGCTCGAGGTGCACGACGGCGGCGCGGTCGTGCAGCCGATCGCCGGCCTGCAGTGTAAGATGGAACCGGCGTAACACCGGTCTCGCCATAAGCAGACGGGCCGGCGCCTCTCGCGCCGGCCCGTTCCATATTCCTTCACAGAGGAGTCCCGTGGACGCGCTCTTCCAAGCCTTGCTCGGCGGCCTGGTTCTCGGCCTGATCTACGTCGCCATTGCCGTCGGCCTGACGATCATCTTCGGCACCCTGCGGCTCGTCAATTTTGCGCATGGCGCCTTTTATGCGATCGGCGCGTACGTCGGACTGGTCGTTGCCGAACGCATCGGCCTCATCGCGGGACTCATCGCCGCGCCGATCGCGGTCGCAATCTTCGCGCTCATCCTCGATCGCGTCGTCCTGCGCCCGTTCTACGAAAAAGACCCGACGGCGCAGTTGCTGCTCACGTTCGGCATCGCGCTCGTGGTCGAGGAGTCGCTGCGCTTGATCTTCGGCGCGACGACGCTCCAGTATCCGCTGCCGGAGTTCTTGAAAGGTTCGGCGACGTTGGGGCCGATCCAGTATCCGGCGTACAGACTGCTCTTCGCCGGCGGCGTCATCGTGCTGTTGCTGCTCGTCTGGCTTTTCATCGAGCGCACGAATTACGGGCTCATCGTCCGAGCCGGTATACGAGACCGTATCATGGTCCAGCTCCTCGGCGGCAACATCCGCCGCGCGTCTTCGATTGTCTTCGCGATGGGCGCTGCAATCGCAGGACTCGTCGGCGCCGCGGCATCGCCGATCTATAGCGTCGATCCGTCCACCGGGTTCGCGTTCCTCGTACCGTCGTTCGTGGTGGTCGTCGTCGGCGGGCTCGGCAGCTTTTGGGGCGCCGTGCTCGGCGGTCTCCTGATCGGGGAACTGCAGAGCGTAACCACGCTCGTCTACGCTCCCGCGTCCCAAGTCATCATCTATTTGTGCATGGCGCTTGTCCTGCTCTTCCGGCCGCAAGGATTGCTCGGCGAGAGCGAGGTCATCCGCCAGTCATGACGCCGGCGACCGCGACGTCCGACGCACATCCGCGCCCGCCGCGCTCCGTGCTCAGCGCCGACGTCCGATTCGCGCTCGTGACGGCGCTCGGGCTCGTGCTGTTTCCGCTGCTTCTCCATCCGATCGGCGGCTATGCAGGGCTCGCGACGCAAATTCTCATCGTCAGTATAGCGACGATCGGGTTCAATCTTCTGCTCGGCTATGCGGGTATGCTTTCGTACGGCCACGCGATGTTCTACGGCGGCGGCGGTTACGTCGCCGCAATCCTGCTCGTTCGCTTGATGCCGGCCCACCCGAATCTGTGGTTAGCGGCACTCGGCGCAACGGTCGTCACGGCACTGCTCGCGCTCGCCGTCGGCGCACTCACGGTGCGGCTTTATGGGATCTACTTCGCGCTGCTGACGCTGGCGTTCGCGCAGATGGTCTATTTCTTGATCGAGCAAGGCAAGGACTGGACGAACGGCGACGACGGGATCCAGTCGATCCCCAACGCGCTGGTCGCGCTCGGCACGTGGAACATCGATCTGACGACGCCGCTGCCCGCGATGAATCTCGGACCGTTCGGCAATCTCGCCGACATCAAGCTGTGGTACGTGTTTGCGGCGGTGATGCTGCTGATCGTACTGCTGTTCATGCGTGCGTTGAACCGCTCGCAGTTCGGTGAGGTGCTCGACGCGATTCGTGAAAACGAGCAGCGAAGCGTGTTTGTCGGATTCAACGCGTCGGCGTACCGCCTTGCCGCGTTCACCATCTCCGGCGCGCTAACCGGTTTTTCGGGCGCGCTTCGCGCGCTCTACGACGGTTCCATCGGCGTAGCCAACGCCGGGATCGATCGCAGCGGTTCGTTCGTGATCTATGCCGTGGTCGGCGGCGTGCAGACGCTGTTCGGACCGGTCGCCGGCACCGCCGTCATCATGTTCCTCGAGAATGTGCTCTCGGCGGTGACGCCGGCGTGGCGTTTGATCGAAGGGTTGATCTTCGTCGGCGTCATCGTGTTTTTGCCGCGGGGCCTGTCCACGATCTTCAAGCAGCGCCAAAAAAATCCGTACGCGGTGTTCAAACGGTCGCTGGCGCTCCCAACCGAAGAGCCCGACCCGCTGCTAAAACCGACAGGCGAAGCTCGTCCGGGCGGGCCGACGAGCATCATCGAGACGCTCAAGCTCGGGAAGTCGTTCGGTCACTTCGCCGCTAACCGCGACATCGATTTCCGTGTCGACCCCGGGGAACTGCGGGCCGTCATCGGCCCGAATGGGGCGGGAAAGACGACATTTTTCAACTTGATCGCAGGAACGATCGCGCCGACGGCCGGGACCATCCGGTACAAGGGTCGCGACATCAGCCGCGTCAGCGGCACGTCGCGCGTCCACCAAGGCATCGCGAAGGCATTTCAAACCGCGAACCTCTACACCGATCAAACGGTGCGGCAAAACTGCCGGTTAGCCGCATTGGCGTCCATCCAAGGAGCGTTCGCGCCGCAGGTCTTCCGGCGTTCGACCCGGCTCGCGGACGTCGACGCGCTGGCCGAACGCGCGATGAGCCGCTTGGAGCTGACCGGCGTCGAGGACGTCCGCGCGGGCGATCTGTCACACGGCGACAAGAAGCGGCTCGACATCGCGATCGCGCTCGCCACGCAGCCGCAAATTCTGCTGCTCGACGAGCCGGTGGCCGGAATGTCGAAGGATGAGGCCCGCAAGACGGAGGCACTGATCCGAAACCTGTCGCTTGAGATGACCGTGCTGGTGATCGAGCACGACATGGAGATGGTCATGGGCTTGTCCGACTCCATCACCGTGCTTCACCAGGGGACGGTCCTCGCGACGGGGACGCCGGCTGAGATTCAGGCGAATCCGCGCGTGCAGGAAGCATACCTCGGCGGACACTCCGAAGCGGAGCTCGCGCACTGATGAGCACCCCTGACACCGGCGCGCCCGCACCGGCGCCGGCCCCGGTGACTCAGCCGCGCCTGCGCGTCGACGCGATCAATACGTACTACGGCGACAGCCACGTGCTGCGCGACGTGTCGCTGCATATCGGCGCCGGTGAAACCGTCGCGCTGCTCGGCCGCAACGGCGTCGGTAAAACGACGACGCTCAAGAGCATCGTCGGCTGGCAGAAACCGCGCACCGGCAGCGTCACGCTCGACGGCGAGGAGCTCGTCGGCTGCGACATGATGTCGATCGCGCGTAAAGGCATCTCGCTGGTGCCGGAAGAGCGGCGGATATTCAACAACCTTACCGTCGCGGAAAATCTGAAGATCGCCCAGGTTACGGCGCAAAAACCGGGTTGGACGCTGGACCACGTGTTCGAAAAGTTCCCGCGCCTGCGCGAGCGCCTGACGCACAAAGGCGACGAGATCAGCGGCGGCGAGAAACAAATGCTCGCAATCGCCCGCGCCCTGCTGCAAGACGTGAAAGTGCTGCTCTTGGACGAGCCCACGGAAGGCCTCGCCCCCCTGATCGTGCGCGAGGTGGAAAACGTGATCCGCGAGATCAAGTCGGCGGGCATCACGACGCTGCTCGTGGAGCAGAACCTGTATTCAGCCCTGGCCGTCGCGGACCGCTGCTACATCATCGACCAAGGCGAGATCAAGTTCGAAGGCACCCCAGCCCAAGTCCGCACGGACGAGGACCTCCGCCGCCGCTACCTTCACGTGTAGACTACTCCTCAAGGGTCGTTACGTCGCCGAGTTCCTGGCCCGTCTCTTGGGCTTTCAACAGCCGGCGCATGATTTTGCCGCTGCGCGTCTTCGGGAGTTTTGCCGTGAATCGGATCGCCGACGGGGTTGCGATCGGGCCTAATTCCCGCCGGACGTGCGCTATCAGTCGCGCGGAAAGCTCCTCCGACTCCGTGAATCCGCTCCGCAGCACGACGTATGCCACGATGGCTTCGCCCTTGATCTCGTCGGGCACGCCGCACACGCCCGCTTCGGCGCACGCCTTGTGCGACACCAGCGCGCTCTCCACGTCGGCAGTCGCGATGCGGTGGCCCGCGACGCTGAGCACGTCGTCGGCGCGGCCGCGCACCGTGACGTAGCCTTCCTCGTCGATCGTCGCGACGTCGCCGGCCACGTAGACGCCCCACCGAAAATATTGGGCGAAGCGCTCCGGGTCGTTCCACACGGTCGCGAACATGTACGGCAGCGGCGTTTCCACCACGAGCAGGCCGCCTTGGTTGGGCGGGAGCACGGCGCCGTTCGCGTCGCGTACGGAGAACACGACCGGGCCGAGCGCCTTGCCGCTGCGGTCGGGATGCACCGGTGACGTCGGAAACACGCCGAGCGTCGGCGCGGCGAGTTCCGTTTGCCACCACTGGTTGCAGACGGCGACCTCACCACGGCCGAGCACGTCGTACAAGAACCGCCACGCTTCCGGATTCAACGGCTCGCCGGCGCAAAACACCGCCTGCAGCGCCGAGAAGTCGTGCTGTGCGGCGAGCTGCGGACCGAGCCGCAGCAGCATGCGCGCCAGCGTCGGCGCGGTGTAGAATTTCGTCACCCGCAGCCGCGCGAGCGCCGCGTAGATCGCGTCGGGCGTCGGGAAATCGGGCGCGCCTTCGCGCAGGATGCAGCGATACCGGTTCGCGAGCGCGCCGTACACCATCATCGTGTGGCCGACGATCCAGCCGATGTCGCTCGTGCACCAGTACACGTCGTCCGGCGTGATCCCCGTCGTCTCCGCCAGCATCGCCGCAGAGCCCACGAGGTAGCCGCCGTGCGTCATCACGACGCCCTTCGGCTTGCCCGTCGTGCCGCTCGTGTACAGGATGAAGAGCGGGTGCTCCGACGCGACGATCTCGGGCTCGCATTCGGCCGGCTGGCGATCGCAATACGCCTCGAAGCCGACCTCGCGCGCGTCGGCGGGCGGCGCGCTCGCTTCGCGCCGGTGCACGACGATGCGGCGCACCAAATCCAGCCCGCGCACCGCGTCGTCTACGATCCCTTTCAAATCGACCGCGCGGCCCTTGCGGTACGTCACGTCGCTCACGATCAGCACCTGCGCGCCCGCGTCCGCGATGCGATCGCGCAGGGCCGTCGCGCCGAGGCCCGCGTACACGACGGAGTGGATCGCGCCGATCCGCGCGCACGCCAGCATTGCGACGATCCCCTCGATGGTCAGCGGCATGTAGATGCACACGCGATCGCCCGCGCGCACGCCGTCGCCCCGCAGCGCGTTCGCCAACTGGCTGACCCGCGCGAGCAGCTCGGCGTACGAGATCGTGCGCTCGGTGCCGTCCTCGCACACGTACTGATAGGCCGGCTCGTCGCCGTGGCGCGCGACGTGCCGATCGAGGCACGACACGGTGGCGTTGAGGCGACCGTCGGGGAACCAGTGCGGATCGTCGAGCGCGCCGCTGAACACGGTCTTCGGCTCGGTGTCCCACGCGATGCGCCGCGCGCGCTCGCGCCAAAACGACATCGGGTCGCGCAGCGACTCCGCGACGAACGCATCTTGGTCCGCGATCGGAAACCACGACGACGCGTTCGGCGGAGGCGGGATCACCTCGCCGGTCGACAGCAGGCCTTGGATGTTCGCAGTCGTGTCCACGCGACGATCCTTACTACGGAATCAGACTTTGATGTAGTCGTGCTGATCGATGACCGGTCCGTTCGGGCCGTTCGTCACGTGATACGTCGCGAAGTACGAGCCGCGTGACGACGTCAGTTCCACCTCGACGGTCGCGCCGTTCGCGTCGCTGCTCGTCGTGCGGACCGACGTGATGCGGGTTCCGCGGTCGATGATCGCCTCTTCGGAAAGGCCGCCCGAGCCCGGCGGCTTTCCGAGCTCCGCGTACGCCGCGTTCTCGTTGCCCGCGATCAAATCGCTCAGATAGCGGCGCACCGTGTTCTGCGCGATCCCGCCGAACGTCAGCGGCGTCGCGCGCGCGACGGGCGCCGCGGTCGGCGTCAGCGTGGGACGCGGCGTCGCGGGATGCGGGGTCGCGCGAGGCGTCGGTTTTACCGTTGCACGCGGCGCCGGCGTCACCGTAGGACGCGGCGTCGCCGTTTCGCGCGGCGTCGCCGTTTCGCGCGGCGTCGCGGTCTCGCGCGGCGTCGCGGTTGCGCGCGGCGTCGCGGTTTCGCGCGGCGTCGGCGACGCGGTGGCCGTGGCCGAAGGCCGCGGTGTCGGCGTTTCGTGCGGCGTCGGCGTTGCGTGCGGCGTCGGCGTCGACGTGGGATGCGGGACGACCGTCGCAAGCGCGACTGGGCCGCGCGTCGGGCGCGCAACCGGGGTCACGACCGGCGCGCTGCGCGCGGTCGTCGTCGTCGTCGTGGCGCCGCGGTGCTGCATGGCCGACAGAAACGCGCCGATGCCGAGTCCGGCGACCACGACTCCGACGCCGAGCGCGACGGTCGGCAGCAGGCTCGATGATTCGGACGAACGCCGCGGCGGCGGCGTGGAGCGACGACGGCGAGGCGGATCGGACATCGCGAAGGACGTTCCGCGCATACCGGGAGCCCCCCCGCCCTGGGGGGAAAGAGGCTCGTCGGTATGCTCCGGGTCGCCGTCCCGATCGACGTCTCCGCGGTCTCTCGCACCGCATCGACCGCTTTCGCGCTCGCTACGCCGCTGCGCGTCGGCGACTTGCTGACCGCCGCCGTCGTCGAAGCGCTCGGCCCGCGCGCACCGCAAGACAAGCGCGACCGGGTCATAGGATCGACGCTCGCGGGTTTGACGTCCGGCACGTACGTCGTCGAGATCGACGGCCGCGTCTACTCCGATCCGGACGACGTCACGGTGTGCTCAGGCACCGCGACGCTGCGTTTCTTCCTCCGCGCATTGCGCGCGGCGTGAACGCCGCCGGCGAAGGTGACCGCCTCCCGCCGAGCATCGGTGGGCTGGTCGATCTGGGCTTCGCCGCATGGGCGCAGCGCGCACCGCTTTACGTCGCGCTCAGTGCCGGCGTGTTCTTGCTGTGCGGCGCGATCGAAGTTCTTTGGCCGGCGAAAACGGCGAACGCCGGCGATCTCAAACTGCTCGTGCTCATGTACACCGAGGTGTTCGGCCTCGCGTTCGTCGTCGGCATCGTCGCCATCGGCGTCGCCACGCGCGTCGCCGGAGAGGACGTCTCGACGCGAACGCTGATCGCCGGCGCACTCGAACGCTGGCCCGCGGTGCTCGGGGCGATGATCGTCGTCCAACTCGTCGTCGAGCTCACGCTGCCATTCTCGGCGATTGGCGCGCTGGCCGATCCGCCGGTGCTGTCGCTGCTCTTAGCGCCGTTCATCTGGCTGATATGGGGCGTCATCAACCTCGCGGGCCCGATTGCCGCACTGAGCGGCGAGCGTCCGCTGATCGCGCTGCTCACGAGCTTCGCGCGCGCGGTGGGGCTATCGCTGCGGCGCGGAAACCTCACGCGCATCTGCGTGCTCGGCTTCGTGACGATCGTGCCGACGCTCATCGCGAGCGTCCTGCTCGACCTTTTGCTCAAGCGCGGGGCCACGCACGTGAGCTTCTGGGCGAACCTTCCGATCGACGCGCTCAGCGTCGGCCCGATCGCAGCGATCCAGACCGCGTTCGCGCTCGACTTCGCGCGCCGCGCGCGCGCAACCGACGAGAACGCGCGCTAGCGCTCGACGAAACTTTGCCCGCGCCGGGTCATGATCAGCTCGGCGTACAGTGCGTTGGGCCACGCGAAGTCCTCGCGCGTGTACGACTCGGGCCACTCGGAATTGAACGATTCGTGCAAGCGGTGGTCGCCCACGTCCGACGCGGCGATCCAGCCGAAGACCTGATCGACTTCCGCGTTGTCGGTCGCCGTCAGCGCCTGAACGCACAGGGCCAGCGGCCACACGTATCCGTGCGGCGTGTGCGGGCTGCCGATGCCTTGCGCGTACTTGCCGCGAAAGAAATACGGGTTGCGCTCGGAGAGCGCGAACCGGCGCGTGGCGAGGTACAGCGAGTTCGTCTTTGGCAGGTAGCCGAAATACGGAATCGAGAGCAGCGACGGGATGTTGGCGTCGTCCATCACGTTGGTGTGGCCGCGCCCGTCGACTTCGTACGCGTAGATGCGCCCGAACGGCGCGAGCTCGAGCGTGCCGTACTGCTCGATGCCGCGCTGGATCTCGACCGACATACCCCACGCGTTGCGAGCCATGCGATCGTCGTGCCACACGTCGCGCGCGATCGTGGTCAGGTCCTTCATCACCACCGATGCGAACATATTGACGGGGATGTTGAAGTGGTAGCGGACGGGGTCGTCCGACGGGCGGAACCCCGTCCACACCATGCCGGTGTATTTCACGGCGCTGCCGTGTCCGTTGTTGGCGAGCTGCGGGTGCCGGTAGTGGGAGCGCTGCGCGTGGTGCTGCTCGTCGCGCATCGTCGCGAGCACGCGCTCGAACGCGCGCCGGACCTCGGGCGTGAAGATGGCGACGTCGCCGGTCTGCTTGTAGTAGTCGTAGGCAAACCAGATCGGGTAGAGCAGCGAGTCCACCTCGAACTTGTGCTCTACCACGTGATATCTGGACGAGAACGCGTTGGCATACGGATCGAGGAGGATGTATTTCGCTTGGCGCGCGACCACGCCGCGCAGCGTCCGCCGGACGTCGGCGTCGCGCTGGGACAGCCCGATGTACGGCCGCACCGTCGCGCTTGCGTCGCGGAGCCACTCGGCCTCGATGTCGCCGGTCGACACATAGGTCGTACCGTCGCGCTGAGCGACCGCGTGCCGTTGAATCGCTTCGTCGTACGCGGTGACGTAGATTCGATCGAGTTTGGCGTTGAGCGCGGGGCTGAGCGTCAAGCCGTCGGCGGCGCGTGCCGGAACAGCGGTTCCGATAACCGACACCGCGAGTACCAACGCGAGGAACCGGCCGACAACGTGATTCAGCAACTCACCCTACGTATCGGCACGTTTCCGTAGTACCATAAACAGGGAACGTAAACACCCCAACCGTCAGCCCGAGGCCCCCGATGATCTTCCGCCGCGCCGTGGCCGTCGCCACGTTCGCGCTCCTCACCGCAGTCGCGGCGTCCGCCGCGGCGGCCCGCGCGGATCAGGCCTATTCGGTGGAGGGACGTGACGTTTTCCGGCTCGGGAACGGGGACTCCAAGAGCAAGACCGTCTACCGGGGCGTTCAGCACCTGACGGTTTCGCGCAGCACGAACGGCACGACGACGTACGTCGCCCGCGTCGAATACGACAAGGACGGTGAGAGCGGGAGGCAACACCAGCGCGCTTCGTTCACCTCCACGCTGCTCCCCTCGGGACAGCAAAAGGATGGCCCGTCGTCGGATCCCGACTACCTGACGGTCCTCAATCAACCGTTCGCGGTGCAGCTCGACGCGCCGACGATGCACGATCTCGCGCACGTGAAGCGGCCGGTGCCCTTCGATTTTCCGTCGCCGATGACGGCGGCGAAACTGCACGGCACGCTGCGCCGGCTGCCCGACGCGCTCGTCGGCGGAGCGCGAGCGATGGGGATCGCGTTCGAGGCGACGGGGCCGCTGCACGGTGCGCTGCCCGATCGCCCCTCGATGGCGCTCGCCGGCACGATCACGATGAAAGGCACGGCGTACTACGACTATGCGACCGCGTTGCTCGTCGCGCTCGACGCCACGCTGGCGATCGACGGCAACCTCGACGACAACGCGCGCCGCGCCCCGGTCTCCATCGTCTACGCGCGCACGATCCGTTCCGCGCCCAGCCAGGAGTCGGCCCGCCTGGTTCCCGCCCCCCGCCGGACGTAGGGCGAGCGGCCGCACTCTAGCCGAGGGCGAAGGGGCCAAAGAAGGGAACAGCCGCAACCGGCGCTCGTCCGAGTCCGGTTGAGGACCCTGATGAGTGCGCTCGCAGCACCGATCTTCGGAGATCACTACCGCGTGACCGCACCGGCGACGGTTTCTCAGCCCGTTCCGGGCCCTGAAACCTTCGAGTCGATCGTCGA